>CAYNMW010000012.1:0-38602 GCA_964398295.1 uncultured Saprospiraceae bacterium
AAATATTTTTGCAATTTGGTAAAAATAATTACACATAGTAGGAAAGAATTAAGGATAATCTCCGAGACATAGTTGAAGCATTAATTCTATTAATAAAATCGACTATAATGAACAAAATATTTTTTACACTTTTAAGCTTTCTTTGTTTCATCGGATATAACTACAGTCAAATTCGAGCTGAAGTTGAAGGAACTACTATAACGGAAGAAATTGCCATTACCAATGGAGCTGCTACCGGATACATATTGCAGTCAACTAATGCAAATGGTCTTGCACAATGGGTCAATCCATCCATATTTATGGGAGGCGGTGGAGCTGACAATTTAGGAAATCACATTGCCACAATGAATCTGAGTATGAATTCTTTTGGCATAGATAGAGTCTCTTTTCTCGAGTTTCCAACAGGTGCAATATTTAGTGATGATGGGTCGATGGGTCTTGCATTCAGCGGTTCTCAAATTGACTATAATGGCGCACAATTAGTCAATGCAAGAAGCCTAAGTTTTGCCGCAAGTGGTGGAGATAGTTTTATTGCTGAATTTCCGGCTGTTAGTGGTGTAACGCAAACAGAAATTTTGATTTGGTCAAATTCTGGAAATGAAGTTCCAGTAGGTATCGGTGGTCCCGTTAATCCTCCACCTGGAAACCCAATTGCATCAGTAATAGGAAATGCAGGATTACAAACAATTCCTTCCGCACCATTCATGCTTGGTGTACATGGAGATGCTTGGGCGCTAGATTGGTATGCCTTGTCTGATGCAAGATTTAAAAAGAACATTAAGCCGATTAACAGATCGTTGGATAAAATCAAACAGATAAAGGCAGTCACTTATAGACTTGACAAAGACAAATTTGTGTCAGGAGAAGTTGACGATTCACAGACCATTGGTTTTCTAGCGCAAGATTTAGCGTCTATTCTTCCAGAGGCAGTAAAAACTAATGCGAATGGTGTGAAATTGGTCAGATACAATGCTGTGATTCCTGTACTTGCAGATGCCATCAAAGAATTAGATGAGCAAGTCACAAAAAATACCCAGTTGCAGTCTCAACTCTCCCAATTGCAAAAAGAAAACAAGTTTATTCTTACCAGATTATCAAAGCTAGAAGCTCAATTAGAAAACAAATAAGCTATGCTTGACAATATTGTTAGGCCCTCAATTTTTAAAATCTTTGTAAAAAGGAAAGTTTGTATGAACTTTCCTTTTTTTGCAATTGGAAGGTATCCCTTGTTGTTAGCCTGTTATTCCTTTGGAATCATACTGTACAAACATTTATAGGAGATCCAGCCTGAAATGATCTGATGTTATCAAATACAATAGACAACATTCGCTCTCTGCTTTCCTTAGCAGCCCAGGCATGATGGGGTGTAATGATGCACCGATCAACTGTTGTCAATGGATGATTATGTGGTGGTGGTTCTTGATGAAGAACATCGAGGGCTGCACCTGCAATTTTACCTGATTCAAGTGCAGATTTCAAGTCAGCTTCATTAACTAAATCTCCTCTACCTGTATTGATAATGAATGAGCTTGGTTTCATTTTACCAATTGTTTCACTGTTGATAAACTGATAATTGTCGGGAGAAAGTGCGGCATGCAAACTCAACACATCTGCCTCAGATAGTAATTTTTCTTCACTTACTAATGCTACACCTCCCATCGTTCCTTTGATTGGATTTTTCCTAGTTGCAATCACCTTCATTCCAAAAGCTAAACCAATGCGAGCTACTTGTTTACCTATATTTCCAAAACCATAAATGCCAAGCGTTTTGCCATTCAATTCCATCAGAGGTGTATTCCAGAAACTCCAGTCTTGTGATTCTGCCCATTTATTTTCTCTAACCGCTTGATTGTGTAAGCCGACTTGATTGGTTAGCTCTAGAATAAGTGCAAACACATGTTGTGCTACGGATGGTGCTCCATATCCTCTAGCATTACAAACAGTAATACCTAAACTTTTGCTGGCTTTAATATCAATGTTGTTGTATCCAGTTGCTAGTAGACCGATGTATTCAAGATTTGGTAGTTGTTCTAGAACCTCAGCTGTGAGTTGACATTTATTGGTCAATAGAATATTGGCATGCTGCGATCTTTCAAGAATCTGTAGTGATGTTGTTCTGCCATGAATAATTACCTCTCCAAATTCCTCTAAGGGAGTCCAACTTAAATCTCCTGGATTTGCCACATATCCATCGAGTACAACAATTTTCTTCATCTGTATTTATTCCCAAATGACTTTATCTTGTGCCTCATGCCATTTTAAGTAATCTTTGCCAAACTTGTCATCTATATTACCCCTCTTCACCTTGAGGGTTGGAGTGATTAAATCATTTGCTTCAGACCATTGCTCACTTTGGATAATTGCTGTAGATATTCGTTCAAAATTTGCCCGTTTTTGATTGACTGCTTCAATGCTCTGAGATAGCGAGTTTGCTACACTTTCTTTATCTGCGCTCTGACCAATTTCTGATAGATTGAATAGTGCCATTGGCTGCGGATTGCCGAGTCCGACTACACAAACCTGCTCCACATAGTCGTTTTTCATTAATTCCTCTTCCATTGGATTAGGTGTTATGTAGCTGCCCTTGGATGTTTTGAATGCATCTTTGACACGACCTATTACTTTGAGGTATCCATTTTCATCCAATATGCCACGATCGCCACTATGCATCCATTCATCAATCAGGACTTCTGCTGTCTTCTCCGGATTTTTGTAATAACCCGTCATCATATATGGACTTTTCATCAGAATTTCTCCTGACTCAGGATGGATTTTTACTTCACCAAATGGGATTGCTTTACCTACAGAATCCTGCGGTGAATTTGGGTCAGGGCTATTCGTCATCGATCCACAAACTTCAGTCATGCCATAAGCTTCCACTAAATGGATATCCAATTTTTTATAAAAATTTTTGATGAATGCTGGTGTAATTGCAGCACCTGTAGCTGCAATTTTTATATCTCTCATTCCCAAAGCAGTTTTCAACTTTTTCTTAACCATGCCTGACACGATAGGAATTTTGAGCATTCTATCTAGCTTTTCTTGTGGCATTTTTGATAACACACCCAAATAGAATTTTGTCCAAATCCTTGGGACTGCGAAAAACATAGTTGGTTGAGTGTCCTGAAGGTTTTTGGCAAAGGTGTCTAAATTTTCCGCAAAGGAAATCATTCCACCTGTCCAGATTGCAGGAAGTTCCAGACCTATTCTTTCTCCTACATGGTTGAGTGGGAGAAAGGATAAAAAACGATGATCTTTAGTATTAAACAAGCCTAGAAATCCAGTCTTCTTTTCGTTGACCATAATTAAGGCTGGTGTTCGATGGATATGCATCACACCTTTGGGTGTGCCCGTGGTACCAGACGTAAATTTAATCGTCCACAGGTCATCCAGATTAGGGACAAAATTCTCTGTCATTGGAGAATGTTGTGCAATCAACTCATCCCAATCGGCTCCTAAAGTAACTTCAGCATTACCTTCATAATGTGGGAATCGGATAGACACAATTGAATCAGGAATTGCTTCAGCCTTGTCTCCCCATTTCTCTAATTTGCCAAGAAAGATTGCTTTTATATCACTCAATTCTACCACAGTAGCAAGCTGATCTTTAGGAAGGCTTGCATAATAGGGGACTGATACATATCCGCCCATCATGATCGCTAAGTCAGCCAAAATCCAGTGGTAGCAGTTTTTTGAATAAATGCCAATATGGTCCCCTTTTTGTAAACCTTTTGCTTGGAGAGCAGTCGCCATTTTTCTTGCAAGTTGTCCTGCTTCTTTGAATGTAACTGAGTGCCAGGAATTACCCTTGGGTTGTCTCAAGAAAATTTTATCAGGAGTCGTTTTTTCCCAATGGTAAAATTGCTCGATTACAGTAGGTGTATTTTCCATGTGTGTGTAGATTAATTATTGACAAAATAATTAGTTATCTGCAGTTTGCGTAATTGAATTTGTTTTTCTTTTTCTACAATATTCCTAGGTTAAGCAGGAACAATATCAAAATGATCAAAATTCACTTTTTTAGTGACCCTGATGTATTCCATTGTTCTGCCTGGATAGTTGTTTGGTATATTTCCATTATCAGATTTATACCAGCTATTTTCGACAGTTTCCCAAATCATGTTGTTGAGTCTGTCTTGCGTTGATTGATGATATTCGTCAATAGCTTCTTTTTTGATGTCAAGGGATTTCCATTTTTTGGATTGCATAGTATGGATACAAGTAGCTATATATGTTGCTTGAGCCTCACTCATAAGGATGATTGAGTTATGGCCAAGATTTGTGTTTGGTCCATACATCAGAAATAAATTTGGAAATTGATCTACTGCTATTCCGAGGTAATTTTTTGGGCCGTCATTCCAATGTTCCTTGATCCTTTTTCCGCCTTTTCCTTTAATTTCCAGATTCCATAGAAATGGGTTGGTTTTAAATCCAGTTGCGTAAATCAAGACATCCAAATCATCAATTGTCTGATCTGATGTTTGTATACCTTTTGGAAGAATAGATTGAATCGGATGAGTGATAAGATGAACATTTTCTCTTGCCAATGCAGGATAATAGGTATCCGAGAATAGGACACGTTTAGCGCCTAAAGGAAATAGAGGAATTAATGCGTTAATTTTTTGTCCATCCTTGATGTATTTTTTAATAAATTGAATCGATTTTTTTTGATAGACTTTTCTAATGCCTGCATGTCCCTTTTTCATCAGAAAAAAGAATGCTCCTCCAAGTAACCATATTCTCATTCTATATGCCTTTAGCAGGAAAGGGAATCTCGAAACTAATTTTTTTTCCCATTCTTTATATGCACGATCTTGTTTTGGCAACATCCAATTTGCTGATCGTTGAAATATATAAAGCTGTTTTGTTTCTTTCGCAATTTCTGGAATAAACTGCACGGCACTTGCTGCATTACCGATCACTCCTACACGCTTCCCTTTTAATGAAACAGAATGATCCCATTTTGCAGAATGCCAACGATCACCAAGAAAGGCTGAGGCATTTGTAATGTCGGGAGTTGAAGGATGATGCAATTGACCAACTGCACTTACAAAGCTTTTACCTTGAAACTTATCATTATCTTTTGTTGATACGATCCAATGTCCTTTTTCTTCCTGCCATTCAGCGCTTAGCATTTCTTTTTCAAATATGATGTGTGGCATCAATTCATATTTATCAACTACATGATTGATGTATTCTAGTATTTGAGGCTGCATTGACCACTTGTATTCCCAATGAGGATATGGCTCGAAAGAATAACTGTATAGTGCAGATGGAATGTCACACTCAGCACCTGGATATGTGTTTTCTCTCCATGTGCCTCCAACAGAAGAGGCTTTTTCTAAGATGATGAAATCCTGAATTCCTTTTTCTTTTAATTTGATTGCAAGAGCAAGACCAGAAAAGCCACTACCAACGATGACACAAGAATAAATCGTTGACCTCATATCAGTATTTCCCATTTGTTGGTAATCCCATTTTTTCCAGTTTCTCACTAGATATTTCTTTATAGTCTCCTTTGGGTTCTTCAAACTTTGAGTCGTCTACAATTTCTGAAACAGATGTGGCTTCATAAGTCAGGGTCAACATTCCTATATTTATATCCATGCGAAGAGGAGTACCGTTTACTTTTAGTCCAGGCATCCGGTATACACCAAAATCATTCATCTCAATTCCTTCAGTTATGTACCAAATCAATTCGATATCTGTAGTGGGATCAGTTAGATCCGTTTCAGTAGAGGTGAGATCTACTTTGGTAATGATACTCGCTTTGTAGCATGGATACCCGAGGATTTTTCTGGTATCATTCCTATCGTATCTGATTTCATATGTTTCTTTATCTTCCTCATCGCTGCCTTCTGATGTTGATTGTGAATCTGGAAGAGGAGAAGTAATCATTTTAATTTTTTGCCCCATCATATCTATGTATTGAATCATGCGGTTATTCTTGTAGAAAATTTTTATATCGGTTGTACCTAAAGTGTTCAATTCTGTCATCTTTTCCTTAGGATTGAAATAGATTGTCATATCCGTGTTTTTCAGCATTTCACTGATTCCTTTAATTTCATCAGTCGTGTCTACTTCTGAAGTTTTGATGTCCACTATACTCATAGTGATGGTGCCTGAAGTGATTTGTGAAATCAGCGGAATGGAAAAAAAGAGTAAATAGATAACAATTAGAAAATGGAAGGTTTTCATGAATGCAACGTAAAAATGACACTAATGGATTAGGGATTATCTAAATCTAATCATAAAAGCGCACTCAATAAAACATATTCTAACAAGAATTGATTTAATTTTCAATTTTTACTCTTCGTAAGATGATAAACCCAACCACGAAGAAAAGTGCTAACACCAAAACAGAGTATCTGATGTTTTGAGTCAATTGTTCTACAATGCCAAATGCAAATGTTCCAAACACCACAGACAAATAATACAGTACATCATAGAAAGAGAAATATGAGGTGAGTTCTTCTTCATCGTTGTCAAGTAGTTTGCTGTATGTTGATCGAGATAAGGATTGGATTCCACCCAAAACCATTCCAACTAGAGCGGCAATACCATAAAATAGTACTTGGGTGTGAACAAAGTAAGCAAACAAACAAATGCAAAACCAAATGGCAATTGCAACAAGCAAGGCTTTTCTGTTGCCAAATCTCTTGGATAAGTTTGCAAAGAAAAATGCTCCTGCAATAGCAACAAGCTGCAATAGTAAGACGATTGATATCAATTCACTCGTTCCGAAAGCCAACTCTTTTTCTGCAAAAACAGTCGCTAAATAAATGATAGTTTGAACACCAGCACTATAGAAGAAAAAAGCGGTTAAGTATTTTTGAATGTTCTTCTTTTCTTTGAGTTCTATCCATACTGATCTTATTTCTGTATATCCTTTCTTGATGATTCCATCTTCAAACCCTTTCATTCTACTTTTTGGTAATCGATGAAATGTTATTTGTGAAAAACCAAACCACCAAATTCCAACCAGTGCAAATCCAATTCTGTAGGGTAAACTTGAATCCGGAGCTATATTAAAAAATTCAGGTTTTAGACTCATGAATATGATGAAGAGCAACAAAATGACACTGCCGATATATCCAAAAGCAAATCCTTTGGCACTTACCTTATCATATTTATCAGGACTTGCTATATCTGGTAAGTATGCATCATAAAAGATGATACTTGAAGCATGTCCAATTGTTGCAACTCCAAAGGCAATTGAACCCAAGATTATATCAAAATGGTCTTCGAAAAAGAAAAGGAATAGACAAGCAATGGCACCAATAGTAGAGAATAAACGCATAAAGAACATCCGTTTATCACCGTAATCCGCAATTCCTCCTAAAAGGGGAGAGGCGATCGCGACAATGATGAATGATGCGGATACGATAAATGAATATAGTGCACTATTGGCTATATTTTGACCCAAAACATTGACCGTATCATTTGTAATACTGATGAAATAAATGGGGAAAATAGCTGTCGAAATGACTAGTGAATAAGCAGAGTTTGCCCAGTCAAAAAAAGCCCAACCAGTAATTATTCGCTTGTCATTCACTGGAATCTGTGGTGTATCAGACATGTAGGAAAGATAGTGATGTGTTTGATAATATGTTCCTATTAGTTGTTTTTTGTTTGAAGTTATACTGTATCAATTTCACAGTAGCCTACTTATTTCTACCTACATTGATGAAAATTCCATTCATAAACTTCCAAAAAAGCACTAATTTTCTACTTGAATTATGTGGCTTTGTAATTACCCAAATGGTCTAAAGTAAGTATGAATATTGTTATTCTTTCCAGAAATCCAGCTCTTTACAGTACGGATAGTTTAAGTAGAGCAGCCCAACGTCGAGGACATCATGTCAGAGTTATCGATCACTTAATGTGTGATTTAGTCATCGAGCAAAATAAACTACAGATTTATTATTACAATGAACCGGTAGATGATGTAGATGCAATCATTCCTAGAATCGGCTCATCTTCTACCACTTATGGTGCAGCAATCATCAGACAATTTACTGCAAATCAAGTGTATTCTACAGTTAGATCCGATGCATTATTAAAGGCGAGGGACAAATTGAGCTGCTTACAATATCTGGCTCAAAAAAACATTGATGTGCCAAAAACGGTTATCGTCAACAATCAGTTAATGATTGATGAAATGCTTGAAAAAATAGAAGGCGATCAAAAGATTGTTAAGCTTGTCAGCGGTACTCATGGTTTAGGTGTCATTCTTACAGATTCGAATCAGAATGCGGAATCCATTATTGAAGCATTTCAGAAGGTGAGACAACGATCATTGATACAAGAGTTTGTCAAAGAATCAAATGGTTCGGATATCCGATTGATTGTTGTCGGAGATAAGGTTGTGGCTACGATGTGCAGACAAGCACAAGAAGGTGAATTTAGGTCAAATCTCCATCGCGGAGGATCTTCTTACTCTGTTACTCCTACTGAAGATGAAAGAAGGATTGCGATCCTATCAGCACAACTCCTTGGATTGGAAGTCGCAGGAGTCGATATGCTCAGATCATCAAGAGGTCCGCTAATTTTGGAAGTCAACGCATCTCCTGGTTTGGAAGGAATTGAAGGTACGACCGGAATTGACGTGGCAGGTAAAATAATCGAATTGGTTGAGAGAAAGGCCGATGCTAACTGGAGAAAAGTGTAACATTGCAACATCATGACGAAGGAAGAAAAGGCTCTGATAATTGACGGTCAAAGTATTATGCCAGGAGAATCAAAAATAGTTGATATTCCTGTAGGAAATCTACCCTCAGGCACAAATATAAACATCAATGTTAATGTCCACAGAAGTATGTTTAAAGGGCCAGTTGTACTCATTCTTGCTGGTGTTCACGGAGATGAAATCAATGGAATAGAAATTGTCCGTAGATCGATAGCGGAGGACTTTTATAATAATTTGATAAAAGGTACGGTTATCGTAATTCCGCTCTTGAATGTATTTGGTTTTATCAATTTTAGTAGAGATGTGCCAGATGGCAAAGATGTAAACAGAAGTTTTCCAGGAACAAGATCTGGTTCTTTGGCATCACGTGTTGCCTATACCTTGACGAAAAAAATACTACCACTGATTGATTTTGGAATTGACTTTCATACTGGCGGTGGGTCACGGTACAATTTCCCCCAAGTTAGATATGGTAAGACCAATAAGAAAGCCAGGGAATTAGCTGAGGCATTTTCTGCACCTTTTATTATCGAAAAACCATACATCATTAAGTCCTTAAGAAAGGTAGCAAAGGATATGAAAGTCCCTATCATCGTTTATGAAGGCGGAGAGTCTGTGCGTATTGATGGTTATTCTGTCTCAAAAGGCCTCGATGGTCTCAAACGAGTGCTTAAACATGTAGGGATGATCGAACATGCCCCAGACCCCGAAAATAAAGTGATCAAGCTTGGCAAAACGAGTTGGATAAGAGCACCTTATAGTGGCTTGTTTACATGGGCAAGAAAGTCTGGCGTTTACGTGCATAAGGGAGAACCTTTAGGTATAGTGAATGATGTCACAGGTACGACTTCAGTTAAGGTGTTATCATCAAAAGATGGATACATCATAGGACATAACAATGCCTCAGTTGTCAGCCAAGGTGATGCACTTTTTCACGTTGGCTATGAAGCAGAAATCCTATGAGGTTACTCCTATTGATCGTATTTCTATTGGTTTTTTCAGAAATCAATAGTCAACAGAATTCAGTTTTCATCTCTGACTTTGTTCAACGATCGGTTTTTGATCATGCATCCCTATCAATAAGTGCAATCGAAGTAAATGGTCCTGATGAACTCCTTTCATATCGCTCACATAAAAGCATGATTCCAGCATCCTCTTTGAAAGTGCTAACAACGTTTAGTGCTCTGGATGTATTAGGAGAAGATTTCAGATATGAAACAACCATTGGGTATACTGGTGAACGTTTAGCAGATGGTACCTTGGAAGGTGACTTAGTCATTATAGGTAGTGGTGATCCAAGTTTTGGAAGTAATCATTTTGAGGATGTCCCTGATTTATCTGAAATTCTTGAGCAAATAGTAGAAGCAGTTAAAATAGCTGGAATCACCTGTATTTCAGGTCATGTTATTGTTGATGATTCCTGTATCAAACATCCTGTAATAGCACCAGATTGGAAATGGAATGATGTTGCAAATTATTATGGAGCTGGAGCATGGGGCTTAAACGTGCACGACAATTTATACTACATCTATTTTCAACAGAATGGGGTAGAAGGAAAATCAACTTCTATTCGACGATATGGTCCAAAAGTACCTTCGATCAGATTCATCAATGAAGTTCAAACTGGCAAGAAAGGATCCGGCGATAACGCCTACATTTTTGGCGGTCCATCTAATTATGAAAAGACAATTCGAGGCACCATTCCACCTGGAGCTAAAGAATTCTTCATCAAGGGAGCAATTCCAGACCCTCCTTTGTTCTTTTCATTTCATCTCTATCATGCTCTAAAAGATCAGCAAATTAAGGTAGATGGATATACCCGATCCAATATGTCAGTTGATTCGAATGAGCCATTCACGATATTAAAAACGTATCAGTCATTGCCATTGATCGATATAGTGAAAAAGACAAATGAAAAAAGTGAAAATATCTTTGCAGAGGCTTTGCTCCATACCTTAACCAGATCAGGAAATGAGAAACAATCCGCAGATGATTTTATGAAATCAGTATTGGCAGATCGTGGTTTGGAAACTACCTCTTTGTCAGTAGCAGACGGTAGTGGTCTGTCATCAAATAATTTGGTTTCAACAAATCTGATGGCAACGATATTGAAACAGTATGGGAAAGCATTTGGATTACAAAAAGCAACGAGCCTATTACCATTGGCGGGTGAATCTGGTACCGTAAAGTATTTTCTGCAAAAGCGCAGTTGCCAAGGCAGAGTATGGGCAAAGAGTGGTTCGATGAAAGGTGTATTGAGTTATTCTGGATATGTGAAAGCCAAATCTGGTAAATGGTTGTCCTTTGCTATAATAGTCAATGGATTTACAGCAAAGCATCGAACAATAAGAAGGCACCTCGAAGATTTAGTAGAGCAACTTTATGTTGACTACTGATGTTGGGTTGTTATTGTTAGACCTAGAATAAATTAAAAAAAGACCTCAGTTTTATTTGAAGTCTTAATTCTTATACTTGATTACGTTCCTAAGAAAGAGGCTGACCTATATAACAGGCAAATAATTAGAGTGTAATGACTGCCTAGCTCCCTTTAGGGATTTAGGGCGATAAGAGCTTTTATGCTGAACTTATACAAATTTGTTCTAGGCACTCATTGGAGGCTTGTGCTTGACTTTGCTTAGAAAAGACTAACTTAGCTTAGACTTTACAACATAAACTTAGTTAAGACTACTTTACAACATGAACAAATTTACACTTACCACATTGGTATTGCTTTGCTTTGCTTGCAACAAAACTTCGATTTCTGATAATACTCTTTCTGGAATTTTGTCAGAATCAACAGTGATAGAACATTTGCCCAATCTAACTTTTACGGAGAAGCACCTCTACACTGACAATTTATGCAGTGTCACAAGTCTGGAGCTTGAGCTTGATTTTGACTACTACAAATGCATCCAACAATCCTCAAGCAATCATAAGATTAATGCATTTGTATTTAGCGATCATTTATACCTGATGGCAAGAGAAATTTACATCATAGATGTGATGCACATTGAGTATACGGATATAGATGATTTTTGGGTATCAACACAGTGCCCACAAATGAAACTAGCCAGTCTGGGAGATCTTCAACTTGTGCGATTGGCCATTTCGTCCTTAATTAGCTGTGTTGATACAGTTGATCTACTACTCCAAATTGGAAATAGCTGTGATGTTAATTCATTTGTAGAGAGCAGGTAAAGAAGTTTTGCTTCGCTGTGAAAATGTTAGAATATAAATTGAAGAAGACTTACATTTAACATGTGAAGAATGCGAGAGCAATAAGTTTGCTTACTGTCAGATTATGGGTATTCATTTGTCTGCTGGTGTCATGTGGTCAAAATGATACACAAGAAGTAGTTGATAAAGTAGTACCTGAAACTGTAATGCAGCCAGACACGATTCAAGACCCAATCCAACTTCCCATTACAGAAAATGATAAACTTGAATCTCAACGTAATGCACCGGAGAAAGCAAATTGGAAAACGCCACCAGTTGTTTTTGAGAAACTGGGTAGTCTAGACGGAATGACAGTAGCAGATATAGGTGCAGGTGTAGGATACTTATCCTTTCAGTTGATCTTGCGCAAAGCCAAAGTCATTGCGATTGATACAGATCCTGCAAGTGTAGATATGATGAATTTATTTTCAATCTCCCATTTGACCAGAGACCAACAATCCAGATTCGAGGCTAGAGTTGCAGAACCTCATAATCCAAATCTTAAGAAGAATGAAGTTGATCGTGTCTTGATCGTCAACGTAGTTACCTTTCTCGGTAATAGGAAAAGTTACTTGGAAGATCTGAGAACTCCTTTAAAGCCTGGAGGGAAATTGATGATTATGGATTTTAAGATGAAACGTATTGATAGAGGTTTTCCAGAAAAAGAATACAGAATTTATCCTGACATTTTAGAAGAAGAATTATATGCTGCAGGTTATCAGGATATAAACATTGATGATACGAGTCTTAATGCACAATACATTATTACTGCTACCAATCCAGAATAGAAGCATCGTAGTTTAGACCTCTAACAACTGATTTCTCTCTGGTCCAATGCTTACTAATGAAACAGGAACATCAAGTTCAGAAGATAGATAAGAAATGTAATTTTGAAACGCTGCAGGACTGGCACTAAATGTGGAAACTCCATTCAATTCTCCCCATCCTTCAATTGGTTGATAAGATAATTCTAAACCTTTAATGTCCATGTCAAAGGGTATGTTTTTGGTTTTTTGTCCATTGATCACATAAGAGTCAGCTGCTTTGAATTCTGTGAAGTCATTCAATACATCCATTTTTGTGACAACCAATTTGGTTACACCATTAATCATAATGGTATACTTCAATTGTGGCAAATCAATCCAACCACATCGCCTTGGCCTTCCTGTAGTTGCACCAAATTCTGATCCTACTTTTCGTAATGTTTCGCCGTTATCATCAAATAATTCTGAAGGGAATGGACCAGCACCAACTCTAGTACAATACGCTTTTGAAATGCCAATGACATCTCGAATCCGTTGTGGAGCAATTCCCATTCCAGTGCAAACGCCTGCTGTAATGGTATTTGAAGATGTGACAAATGGATAAGTACCAAAATCAACATCTAACATAGAACCTTGAGCGCCTTCTGCTAAAATATTCTTCCCATTGTTCAGTGCTTCATGGAAGTAATATTCAGCATCTACCTTCTCCAACGAACGCAAGGTATCAAGACTTGCCATCCATTTGTCTTCTTCGGCAGCGAGATCAAAGTCAACTGATGGGTATTGTTCCAGTAATCGTAAATGCTTGTCTCTTAGTTGCTGATATTTCCGTTCAAAATCCTGCATGAGATTACCAACTCTCAAGCCGTTACGTCCGGTTTTATCCATGTAAGTTGGACCAATACCTCTGAGAGTTGACCCAATTTTATTTTTGCCTTTTGCAGCTTCGCTAGCAGCATCCAACATTCTGTGTGTAGGAAGGATTAAGTGGGCTTTATTTGATACCAATAATCGGTTGTTCACATCTACTCCCAAGGCCTCAAGACCTTGAATTTCTTTTTCCAATGTAATCGGATCAATGACTACACCATTGCCAATGACATTAATGATGTTCTCCCTAAAGACACCTGAAGGAATGGTGTGTAGAACAAATTTTTGATCGTTGATGATGATGGTGTGACCAGCATTAGGCCCACCTTGAAACCTGGCTACAATGTCATATTGATTGGCAAGATAATCTACGATTTTACCTTTTCCTTCATCCCCCCATTGAAGACCTAGAAGTACGTCTACTGACATAATGTAATATTACATATAATTAAAAGGTAAATGTATAGATATTTAGTGAGCATAATGCACATGCTTGACTATTTACTTTAAATAACTCGGAGATAAAGGATATAGAGTTACTCTAAACTGTTAGTGCTGAACAAAAAAACTGAAAATCTAATTTGCCTCTTCCTGATTTGATTGTTTATTCTGTGTCTTATCGCATGCCCCATCACATTTTCCATACATATTTAAAGAGTGATCTACGATTTCATATTTTAATAGATCACCCATGATGTTTTTTATCTGCTGTATTCTGGGATCACAAAATTCGACTACTTTGCCACAATCCATACAGATGAGATGATCGTGCTGCTTACACCCATGTGATTTTTCGAAGTGTGTTAGGTTTTTGCCGAATTGATGTTTTTTAACCAGATCGCAAGCCACCAATAATTCTAAAGTATTGTACACTGTTGCTCGACTTACTCTATAGTTCATCGTCTTCATATGGATGTACAAAGCTTCAGCATCAAAATGATCAGTTCTCTTATAAATCTCCTCTAGTATAGCATAACGCTCAGGAGTTTTCCGAAATTGATTTTCTTCCAAATAAGAAGTAAACATTTCATTAACTTCTTTTAGGATTTCTTCGAGGTGAGCGCTTTTTGTTTCCAAGTGAATTGATTTATGAGTTTGCAATCTAAATGTGATCAATCATCGATCCGATCAACAGTACTGATCCCTTCAATACCCTTGAGTTTTTTAATCAACAACTTCATTTGATCTTTATTTTTAACAGCAACTTTAATGGTTGCTTTAAATATGCCTTCTTCGCCTTCTATATTAAAAGCTCGCATGTTTAATCCCATTTTAGATGAGATAACCTCACTTATAGAAGAAATCACCCCAACTCCAGAATCTACACCTTCTATTGCTATTTTGATAAGAAAATCCTTGCTTACATTTCCTCCCCATTCTGCTTTCAATGTACGATAACCGTAATTGGCAATCATGTTTGTTGCATTAGGACAATCTGTACGGTGTATTTTTAGTCCAGTATTTAACGTAAGAAATCCAAAAATGTCATCGCCTCGTACTGGTCCACAACACTGCGCTAAACTAAAAGCATACATCGAAGCTGGTTCGCCATTGACATATATCATGTCTTTGTTGTCGACTTTTTGCTTGCTTGGCCTGGTTCTAGGTGTTTCGTCCGGCTTGCGATTGTCTTCTTCTATTTCAACTTCTTTGAGCTCCAATTTCTTGGCAACCACTTTGAATTTTTTGAGCTCTGTGAGTTTGATTAATTCTTCTGCTATTGCAAAGTAGAGATCTGGCCTATTGTTGAATCCGAAGTGTTTGACAAGCATATCAACATTTTCTTCGAAATCTGCTTTCATGTTTTTCAACTTTCTTACCAGACTTTCTTTCCCTAATTCACCTACTTTTCGTCGCTCTTCTTTCATGGAAGAACGAATTTTGTTCTTTGCTTTACCTGTCTTGACTAAATTTAGCCAATCTTCGGTAGGTTTTTGATTCTTATGTGTGGTTACTGTTATTTGATCACCATTATACAATTCTTGCCCCATCGGCACAAGCTTGTTATTTACCTTTATGGCTGTGGCGCGATATCCAATATCTGTATGAATGTGAAATGCAAAATCCAACGCAGTCGCTCCTTTTGGTAATATCTTCATGTCTCCATTGGGCGTAAATACATAGACCTCTTCTTTGAACAAGTTACTTTTGAAATCATCTATGAATTCGATGGCGTTGTCATGGGTGGAGTCAAGTATATCTCTGACATTATCCAACCAATTGGCGTATACATCTTTGACATTTTTAACATCCTTATATTTCCAATGTGCTGCAAATCCTTTTTCTGCTATTTCATTCATTCGCTCTGATCGGATCTGTACTTCTACAAAGTTTCCTTCTGGTCCGACAACGGTAGTGTGTAAGGATTCATAGCCATTACTTTTTGGAGTAGTGACCCAATCTTTGAGACGTTCGGGTATTGGTGCGTAAACATCTGTGATGACACTATATATTTGCCAACATGCTTGTTTTTCATCATCTGGTGGGACATCAATTATGATTCGAACAGCGAACAAATCATAAATTTCTTCAAAATGAACATGCTTCTTTTGAATCTTATTCCAAATCGATGAAATACTTTTGGGTCTACCGGACACTCTAAAATCAATCCCAATGTCTTTCAGTTTCTTCTTAAGAGGTTTTATAAATTCCTTTATATATAAATCTCTTTGCGGTTGTGTCTCAGAAATCTTCCGCACGATTTCATTATACTGATCTCGATTAGTGATCTTAAAACAGATGTCTTCGTACTCCGTTCTTATTTGATATAATCCTAGGCGATGGGCGAGAGGAGAATAGATGTATTGGGTCTCAGCTGCAATTTTAAGTTGTTTGTTGATGGGCATCGGCCCAATCGTTCTCAAATTGTGTAGCCGATCTGCCATTTTAATCAAAACGACGCGAACATCATGCACAAGCGTACTAAGGACTTTTTTTAGATTCTCAGCCTGTGGTGATTCTACATTATTGTATAATCCATCTAATTTTGTAAGGCCATCTACGATCAAACTGATCTTTTGATTGAAGTTTTGCTCAATATCTAATTGGGTATAATCTGTATCCTCAACCACATCATGAAGTATAGCACAAATAACAGCAGTTGGACCGAGACCTATTTCTTCATGACAAATTCGAGCAACTTCAATGGGATGAAAGATATAAGGTTCCCCAGATTTTCTTCGTTGATATTTATGTCCATCAACAGCAACATCATAAGCCTTCTTTAATAACTCTAAATCATTTCCTTTGAGCTTCGGCTTCAGTGGTTTCAACATTTTGTTGAAAGCAGAGCGGACCTCTTTTTTCTCTTTGTCTGATATAGCAACTGCGGTAATTGGCATAACTCTTTTTCTGAATCAACTCATTAAAAATAGGTGAATTATTACGTACAAGAACTATAAGGCAATGTTAAGTTCGACGGAATACAAAACTTCGTTAGAAGAAGTAGATGCAATCTTCTCAAAAGTACGGCTATTTGAACGTAGATTCAACTCCAAGGCATAACGAAATAGTAGGCAATATTGTCTTGTTCAAAACGAGTAACGATTCTTAGATTCCAATTTTTTGTCGAGTATTCATATCGGTTAATCGATGTCTATTTCCAATATAACTATATGATATTCAATACATTAGAGTAGCAAGTGTTTTGTTAACTTTAAACTATATCAGATAAAAATTTGCCAAACGATAACCCTTTGGATTTTAACAAATGAGAGGCTAAGTCAAATAAAGAGTTATCTTGGGCGATTATTTAAAACTAACTCGATCTAAATGAAAAAACTAATTTTATTTGCCATGTCAATGGCTTTAGCGGTAATCGTATCCGCTCAACATAGAGTCAGCGGTACTATATTAGATAATACTAATGAACCTTTGATTGGAGTCAACATTGTTGAAAAAGGTACAGTCAATGGAACAATTACTGATCTTGACGGTAATTACAGTTTAAATGTCAGTTCATCTGACGCTACATTGATTTTCAGTTATACTGGATTTACATCACAAGAGCTTGATATCAATGGCTCTTCAGTCGTAAGCACAACGTTGTCAGAAGGTGTTTCTTTAGGAACAGTCCAGGTGGTCGGTACAAGAAGTTATAAACGTTCAGCTACCACGACTCCCGTAGCCGTAGATATTATAGATATCCAAGAAATAGCAGATAGAAATGGTAATGCAGAATTGAATAAGATTCTTCAATACCTTGCTCCTTCTTTTAATGCGCAAAAACAATCTGGGTCTGATGGCGCAGAACACATTGATCCTGCTTCTCTTAGAGGTTTAGGCCCTGATCAAACATTGGTCTTGATCAACGGTAAACGTAGACACCAATCTTCATTGGTAAACATTTTTGGTACTAGAGGACGTGGTAATTCAGGTACTGATTTTAATGCAATACCTGCTTCAGCCATTGAGCGTATTGAAATTTTACGTGATGGTGCAGCTGCACAATATGGTTCAGATGCAATTGCTGGTGTCATTAATATAGTCTTGCGAACAGAGACAAATAAACTTTCAGGTTCTATCACAGTAGGTGGTTTCAATCCTATTGCTCCGGATGAATTTGGATTGTATGATGCGAATACACCAAATGTGAGTGGTAATTTCCTTGATCTTGATCAGGATGGGACACAAACAAGAGATGATGATCCTACCTTGGATGGCATCACGACTAAAGTTGGCCTCAATTATGGATTTGATATAGGTTCGGATGGTGGCTATGCTAATTTCACGACTGAGTTTGTGAATAAAGAGAAGACCTTAAGACCAGGTGCTGGATTTAGACGAGGTTTTGGAGAAGCAGAAATCATGGGTTTTGCAGGCTTTTTCAACTCTTCAATTCCAATTGGTGATGACACAGAATTTTATTTATTTGGTGGAAGAAATTATAGAGATACGGACGCATTTGCTTTTACAAGAAATGAAGGTGATGACAGAGCAGTTCCTTCAATTTATCCACAAGGATTTACACCGAGGATTACCTCAATTATTACTGACAATTCAATATCAGGAGGTATTCGTAAGAGTTTAGCTGCAGGTTGGAATGTTGATTTTAACAACACCTATGGTTTAAATGATTTTCATTATTTTATTGAAGGCACCAATAATGCAACTCTAGGCGATCGATCACCAACAGAGTTTGATGCCGGTGGTCATACTTTAGCTCAGAATACAACAAGCCTTGATTTTTCTAAATATTTTGACAACGCGAGTGGGTCAGGTTTTAATGTTGCCTTTGGGCTTGAGTTCCGAACAGACAATTTTACCATTTTTGCTGGTGAAGTAGGTTCTTATGCTGCTTTCGATGTTGATGGAATTCCAATCACACTTCCTTCACAGGTTGGTACTGGTCTAGCAGCTGGATCTCAAGGATTTCCAGGATATAGTCCTGATAATGAAGTAGATAGAAGTAGATCAAACATTGCTTTATATGGAGATGTTGAATATGATTTCACTGATGAATTTTTAGTAACAGGTGCATTGCGTTTTGAGAATTACTCTGATTTTGGAAGTACGCTCAATTGGAAACTAGCAACTCGATATTTAGCTAGTGAGCAATTGACTTTGAGAGCTGCATTAAGTACAGGCTTTAGAGCGCCATCATTAACACAGATTTTTTACAATTTGAGATTCACTGGTTTTCAGGATGGTGTGTTGACAGAGACTTTGCTTTCTGCAAACAATAGCCCAGTGACTCAAGGTTTTGGAATCGAACCATTGAAAGAAGAAGAGTCATTCAATGCAAGTGCTGGTTTTGCATACAATAGTGGGGCTTTTACTGCGACTGTTGATGGTTACTATATTGATATATCTGATAGAGTTGTGATTACTGGATTTTTCGATGCTTCATTCTTAGGATTAGGTGTTGAAGGAGCTCAGTTTTTTGCAAATGCGGCTGATACTAGATCTCTTGGTTTGGATGTCGTATTATCATATAGATTGCCTCTTGCTAATGGTAATGGATTTACTGCTACTCTAGCAGGAAACTTGAATCAACTTGAAGTTACAGATGTGAATACGGGTAATTTAGAAAGAGGTGGACTTTCAGAGTCTGAATTTGAAAGTACATTCTTTGGTGGTCGTGAGCGATCTCTATTAGAGGATGCTGCACCTACTAATAAATTCGCCTTGAATCTAGGATATGATACAGGTATATTTAATTTCAGTTTAGCAGGTACTCAATTTGGGTCTGTGAGTTATCTATCTTTTGATAATGCAACACCTGTTAATTATGATGCTAAAGCCGTTTTTGATGTAACTGCTAGCGCAAAAGCATCTGATAATCTGAATTTCACTTTAGGGATCAATAATCTTTTCAATACATATCCTACACAACAAATTGCAAGTGACAACACTGATAGTGGTGGGTTTTTTGATGCAGTTCAGATGGGATTTGGTGGAACATATTACTACGCAAGAGTTGGATTTAAATTCTAAGTCCACTTTTGAATTGTATATAACATATAGAGGCGACCAATTGTATTATTGGTCGCCTTTTTTAGTGGAAAGAAATATCCTTTTTTAAACGCTTCATCTTCCATATCTACTTTATCCAATTCTTTCTAGAATGTTTTCTATTTTCACCTATGCCAAATGAGCAAAGCAAAATTGGTTGGAAAACCGCAGCCTCTGTCGTCATAGCAAATATGATTGGTACAGGTGTATTCACTTCCCTTGGCTTTCAATTGGCTGACATTACAAATACCTGGAGTATTATTTTTCTGTGGTTGATCGGTGGTGTGATTGCCTTAATCGGTGCGTTCAGTTATGCAGAACTTGGAACTCATTTTAGAGAATCAGGTGGTGACTACATTTTCCTTTCTAGAATCTTTCATCCTTTTGCTGGATATATTTATGCCTGGATTTCCCTAGTCGTTGGCTTCTCTGCTCCTATTGCGATAAGTGCATTGGCAATGACAAGTTATCTGAGTCCTCTGAATGAAAGCATTTTTACAGATTGGTTTGGTATTTCTATCATCATTATAGTTACACTCATACACTCTTTTAGTGTCGGTCAAAGCGGCAAATTTCAAAATATAGCAACCATACTCAAGATTGCATTTGTATGTATTTTAATAGCAGTAGGTTTTGCATACATTCCCCAGGAAAGCAATTCACTTGATTTTTCAAGTAGCTGGACTTCAGAATGGTATTTGCCGGCCTTTGCTGTTTCTTTAATTTATGTGTCCTATGCATACACGGGTTGGAATTCTGCAGCATACATTACAGGAGAGATAGAGAATCCAAGAGTTAATCTTCCCAAGGCACTTATCCCAGCGACTGTCCTTGTGACTATATTGTATGTTTTACTTCAGCTCGTATTTCTTAGACATGCTTCTGTTGAGCAAATGAGTGGTCAAGTAGAAGTGGCAACTATATCTTTTAGCAATGTATTTGGTAATTCAGGGTCTACATGGATACCCGTTTTCATTGGTATACAATTGGTAGCAACCATTAGTGGTTATCTGTGGGTAGGTTCTAGAATTTCATATGCCATGGCAAAAGAGAATCCATTATGGAAGTTTTTGGTGTATGAAAATAAAAATGGCATCCCAATCAGGGCGCTTTGGATTCAGGCATTCATCGCCATAATACTAACCTTGACTGGCACATTTGAACAAGTCTTATTGTATGCAAGTTTTGCCTTGCAGTTGATGGGTACCTTGACAGTTGCCTCCGTGTTGTGGCTCAAGCGAAGTGAGGGTAATTATCACAGTCCGGGAAGACCTATCATTCAAATCATCTATATACTATTTAGTTTTTGGGTACTTGGCTTTATGTTATTGGAGCAGCCAACGGAGAGTTTTATTGGACTTGGTATTGTAGCCGTTGGTGGAATAACATATCTCATACAAACTGTAGTGTATAAATCAGCTAAAGCATCGTGAACACATCTCATAAAAAGTTGGGTGTTTTGGCTGCTACCTCTTTAGTGGTTGGCAATATGATTGGTTCGGGAATCTTTTTGCTGCCCGCATCTTTAGCTGCATTCGGAGGGATAAGTATTATCGGATGGCTGGTATCTTCTGTTGGGGCAGTCTGTTTGGCAGTGGTATTTTCTTCACTGTCCAAAATCTTTCCAAAAACAGGGGGGCCTTATATATATGCAAAGGAAGGATTTGGTGACTTCGCTGGTTTCCTTGTTGCCTGGGGTTATTGGATATCTGTGTGTGCAACGAATGCTGCTATTACGATAGCAATGTTGAGTTATCTGAAAGTATTTGTACCAGCATTGGAGTCCTCTAATTATCTGAGCGTGGGAATAGGTTTTATTGTTGTTTGGTTACTTTCTTTTGTCAATACCAGAGGTATTTATTCAGCTGGAATTGTACAAACAATCACAACTCTATTGAAAATAATACCTCTTATACTGGTGACAATTGTAGGAACTTTTTATATCGATTGGCAACACTTTATTCCATTTAATATTTCAGGGCTCCCCACGCTTGAAGCAATAGTGCAGACGACCGCATTAACTTTATTTGCTTTCCTAGGTGTGGAGTGTGCTACGATTCCTTCAGAAAGTGTAAAGAATAATCGCACAATTAGACTAGCAACTATGTGGGGTACGTCAATTGCGATCATTATCTATGTTTGCAGTTCTATCGTTATCCTTGGATTAATACCACCAGAAGTATTGGTCAATTCTTCTGCACCCTTTGCTGATGGAGCCGGAATAGTACTCGGCGAATCCGGTAAGAAATTCGTTGCCCTTGGAGCTGTCATTAGTACCTTTGGCGCACTTAACGGATGGATATTAATCAGTGGCCAGATTCCATTAGCTGCCGCAAAAGACAAGATGTTTCATCAGATCTTTGCTCAGGTAAACAAACAGGGAAGTCCAGCTAAAGGGATTGTGATATCCAGTGTTTTGGTATCTGTTCTCTTATTCTTACAACTAGATGAAGGACTCCATAAAGCCTTCGAATTTTTAATTCTATTGAGCACTTTGACAGTGTTGATACCATATTTATTTTCCAGTATCACCTATCTAATGACTGCCAAGCAGCACAATGGTCAGACAAAAGTATTGTTGATTGGTTTGATGGCGTTTTTGTTTTCTTTGTTTGCAGTTTATGGCTGTGGTAAAGATGTCGTATTCTGGGGCTTTCTATTTTTGATGGCTAGTCTACCTATATATTGGTTGATAAAGAGAACGTAAAATAGCAAGCGGCGTATTGAACACGGCTTTTGAGTTTAGTTGTTATTAAATAGATTAAAAAAGTACAAATTAATCCCTATTGTCCTAAAGTTGGTATGTTATTATCTAATATACACGCTTGTTGAGATGTAAATAAAGTAGAATTAAATTGAATATTACTACAATTTGAAGTATGAAAGTTATCACAATTGACCCATCATGTCTGATTTTTTTTCCAACAGAGTTTGACAAATCATCTTGCATTTTGTAACAGAACAACCTTGCCGTGAATCTGGAAGATGTAATTTTATTACCTTACTTATCGACTAAAATTTCAATTAAAACCAACACGCAACTAGATGAAAACAAGTCATTCAGAATTTGGCCGAATTACCGAAATGTACATCAAGAAAGTTGAAGATTCGTTTATAAATGAACAAACAATAGAAGGACAATGGGAAGAACTAAATTATCTAGCAAAGCCAGATTTCACAAACGCCAAACAAGAATATGCTTCTTTGGTTTCTATTTTTGAATCGGCTAATATCAATCTCCATTATTTTACGAGAAGAGATCATTTGACAATGGATTCCATGTATTGTAGAGATGCCACTATTGTGACAGATTTTGGCGTAATTCTTTGCAAGATGGGTAAACAACTTCGCCAGAGAGAGCCGGTTGCATGCCAGTTAGATTATGAACATAGCAATATTCCTATACTGGGAGCGATACAAGGAGATGGGCGTCTAGAAGGAGGTGATGTCGCCTGGTTAGATAGCAAGACCTTAGCTGTCGCTCATGGATACAGGACTAACGACGAAGGATTTGGGCAACTAAGTAAGCTTTTGAAGCCCCACGGAATAAGACTAATTCAAGTGGATTTGCCTCATTATAAAGGACAGTCAGATGTATTTCACTTAATGTCCATATTTAGTCCAGTCGATAAAGATAAAGCGGTGGTTTTTTCCCCGCTCATGCCTGTACGTTTTCGACAAGAATTATTAGATCGAGGCTATCAATTAATTGAAGTTCCAGAATCTGAATTTGAAAGTATGGGTTGTAACGTATTGGCTATTGCACCGAGTGATTGTGTAATAGTTAAAGGCAATTCAAAAACCAAAGATCTACTCGAATCAGCAGGTTGTAAGGTAACTGAATATGAAGGTCAGGAAATTAGCGTCAAAGGAGGTGGAGGACCAACTTGTTTGACCAGACCAATTAACCGTTTTTTGGACTAAAAAGAATACATTTTACCAATTGATTTATATTAAAAAGAAAGTATATTTGCAGCTCTTTGCGAAAAAGTCGTGAGAATATTACAATGCGGGTGTGGTGGAATTGGTAGACACGCTAGATTTAGGATCTAGTGCTTAACGGTGTGTGGGTTCGAGTCCCTCCACCCGCACTTTTGAAATTAGGAATGGAATGGACTATCCCGCAAGCTGGCGGGACCGATCGACTGAACGAAACATCGGGAAGTCCCTCCAACGAATCCCGATTGACTGAAAGGAACATCAGGAGAATCCAGATTGACTACAAGAAGCATCAGGCCGCAACAACCTGTCAAGAAGATTAA
Source organism: uncultured Saprospiraceae bacterium (assembly GCA_964398295.1). Lineage (GTDB taxonomy): Bacteria > Bacteroidota > Bacteroidia > Chitinophagales > Saprospiraceae > CALFUK01. The sequence continues at coordinate 24,255 of CAYNMW010000012.1, forward strand.
ATTCGATAAATACCTTCCGAATAAGAAGTCGATAGTAACTATGAAAATCACACGCCAAGATCATGATGATTTAAATGCAACCATTACATTGGTTGTAGAAAAGGATGACTACTTTCCGAAATTTGATCAAGAATTAAAGAAGTACAAAAACAAGGCGCATATAAAGGGTTTCCGCAAAGGAAAAACACCAATGTCAGCTATCAAAAAAATGTATGGCAAACCATTGCTTGCAGAAGTCATCAATAAAGAAATAGACGAAAAGCTTTTCGGGTTTTTAAAGGATGAGAATATTGACATTCTTGGTAGTCCTATTCCGACAGAAGAACAAGAAATGCTTGATTTTGATGTCAATACTCTTGAGGATTACACCTTTGCATTTGATATAGGCAAAGCACCAGCAATTGAAGTTCTTGGTGTATCTCCAGAAGATAGTTATGGTCAACATAAAATCATTGTTGATGACAAATTGATTGATGAAGAGCTCGAAATGAGAAGACGTCAATTAGGTGAAAACAAAGATGTAGAAGATTCGATTCAGAAAGATGATGTCTTGACGATAAAAGCCTTTGAATTAGAAGGTGGTAGCAGAAAGGATAAAGGTTGGGAAACTGGCTTTACGGTAATGGTTGATCAAATTGCAGATGATGCAATGAGAGAAGAAGTACTATCTAAAAAACAAAACGATACCTTTCAATTCAATATCTATGAACTGGAAAAAGACAAAACTCCTGAGTATGTCAAAAAGTATTTCTTGAATTTGGATGAAGGTGAAGAGAAAGAAATAGGCGAACAATTCGAAGGAATTATTGAAAAAGTATCAAGAAGGTTTTTAGCAGAAATGGATAAGGACTTTTTTGAAAAAGCGTTTCCAGGTGAAGAAATAACAGATGAACCAGCGGCAAGAGCGAAGATTGGCGATTTTATTTCTGGATTTTATGAGAAACAAACTAAATCGGTACTATACAGAGAGATAATGGAAGAGTTGATGGAAAAAAATGACGTTGCTATTCCAGACAATTTTCTCAAACGTTGGCTCAAATTGACGAATCAAAATGTCACTGAGCAAAACATAAATGATGAATATGAACCATTTACCAAAAATTTAAAATGGTCTCTTGTCAAAAATAGCCTTGTCAAAAAATATAATCTGATCGTAGAGCCTGAAGAATTGAGGGCATTTGTGAAGAATAAGATCAGTCAATACATGCAACAATATGGAGGAGCATCAATGGACTTGGAACCGATAGTTGATCAGATGCTGAGCAATAGAGAAGCAGTAGAAAAAGAATATTCTGAGATTGAAGCAGAAAAACTATTCGAAGAAATTGCTAAGCAAGTGACCATCGTTGAAAATGAGGTCAGTCAGGATGAATTCAGAGAAATTGTTCAACAACTTAATGAAAATCAAAAACAGTAAACTTTTCGCACGATAATTGCTTTATAGTTACATAAATACAGGAAGATATGATACCTAAAGATGAGTTTAAGAAATACGCTACAAAACATCACGGATTTAGTAGTATGCACCTTGATAAATACATGGCAACTACGGTTCCAGATATTACAGGCTTTACGCCACAAGTAATTGAAGAACGACAGATGAATGTAGTTGGGATGGATGTATTCTCGAGATTAATGATGGATAGAATCATTTTCATGGGTGTACCTGTCAATGATTATGTTGCAAATGTTGTGCAGGCTCAGATGTTGTTCCTCGAATCAACAGACCCTAAGCGTGATATACAGATGTTTATTAATAGTCCAGGTGGTAGCGTGATGGCAGGTCTTGGTATGTATGATACCATGCAATATGTCGCACCTGATGTAGCAACAATTTGTACGGGATTAGCTGCATCTATGGGTGCTGTATTACTTGCAGCAGGAGAGAAAGGCAAACGTTCTGCGTTGACTCATGCAAGAGTTATGATTCACCAACCTTCTGGTGGCATGCAAGGACAGTTTTCTGATATGGAGATATCATATAACTTAATAAAAGAGTTGAAAGAGGAACTGTATCAAATTTTGGCAGACCATACAGGTCAAAAAATGGACAAAATTGAAAAAGATTCTGATCGAGATAATTGGATGAATGCAACAACTGCTAAAAAATATGGATTGGTTGATGAAGTATTGGCCAGGAAGTCAGCAAGAAAGGATAAAGCATAGAAGTCAATAATATCGTAACTTTCATTTTTTTTAATTAAAAAATCAGGATGTCAACATCAAAAACAAGTCCCAAGTGTTCCTTTTGTGGAAGAGATAAAAGTGAAGCACTTATTTTGATTGCTGGTATCCAAGGACACATTTGTGAGATTTGTATTGAGCAGGCACACGAAATTGTTATTGAAGAGCTCAAGCATTCTGATAACAAAAAAATCTCGAAATCATCCTTCAAATTACCTGACGAGATCACGCCAAAACAGATAAGTGCATATCTGGACCAATACGTCATCAGTCAGGATGAAGCGAAGAAATATTTGTCAGTCGCTGTGTACAATCATTACAAAAGATTGAGACAGGATAATCTCGATGATGTAGAAATTGAAAAGTCTAATATTCTTTTTGTTGGACAAACTGGTACAGGTAAGACTTTGCTTGCTAAAACAATTGCCAAATTCTTAGAAGTACCATTTACCATCGTTGATGCTACAGTATTTACTGAAGCAGGATATGTTGGTGAAGATGTTGAAAGCATGTTGTCTCGCTTACTTCAAGCATGTGATTTTGATATTGAAGCTGCAGAAAAGGGTATTGTTTACATCGATGAAATTGACAAGATTGCGAGAAAAAATGACAACCCTTCTATAACAAGGGATGTCTCCGGAGAAGGAGTACAACAAGCGATGCTGAAAATGTTGGAAGGAACTGAAGTAAATGTGCCGCCTCAGGGAGGAAGAAAACACCCAGAGCAGAAGCTCATTAAAATCAACACAAGCAATATTCTTTTTATTTGTGGAGGCGCTTTTGACGGATTGGAGAAGATCATTGCTCGCAGACTCAATACCCAGGTGATTGGTTTTAAGAAGGAAGGAGAAGAGAATATTGACAAGGAAAACATATATCAATATGTCAATCACCAAGACATCAAGTCTTTTGGATTGATTCCAGAATTAATTGGTCGATTGCCTGTACTCACATATCTAGAGCCTTTAGATAAAGAAACTCTGATCAGGATTTTAACTGAACCAAAAAATTCCTTGATCAAGCAATACCACAAACTCTTTGAATTAGAAGGGATCAAGTTGGAAATTACTGAAGATGCATACGAATTCATTGCTGAAAAAGCTTTAGAATTTAAACTTGGAGCCAGAGGTTTACGATCAATTTGCGAAGCCATTCTAACAGATGCGATGTACGAATTGCCTTCGCAAAAAGATGTATTGGAATTGGTTATTAATAAGGATTACGCGATTGATAAAATCAGCCACTCCAAGTTGTCCAGACTAAAGGTTGCATAGTACACTCTCTATCACCATTTCTTATTATTGGAATCTTTTTTTGGTATAAATCTTAAACCACTGTCATGGAAGCAAAAACGAAAAACACGATTGCAACAGTTTTATCAGCATTAGTCGCTCTAGGATTTCTATTTTTTGGAGGGACTAAACTTATAGGACATGAAATGATTGTTGAAAATTTCAAAAAATGGAATTATCCAGATGCATTTCGATACCTGATTGGAGGATTGGAAATAGCTGGAGCAATCGGATTATTTATTCCTTCACTAAGAAGATGGGCCGCTCTCGGTTTAATGGGGTTAATGCTTGGTGCTATCTACACACATCTATCAAATGGAGATGGAATTGCAGGTTCAGGTATGGCTATTGTCATGTTTGTTCTGGCTGGAGCAGTATATCTCTTAAGAAGATAACCAACAAACTTATTACATAGGTATCTTAGCAGCATGAAGCAAAGGTACTTTTTGCGCTTATCGTATAAAGGCACAAATTTTTCTGGCTGGCAACGACAGTTAAATGCGCATACCGTACAAGAAGAAATAGAAGACGCCTTCAAGTTATTATTTAAAACGCACATCAATATCCTTGGCTGTGGGCGTACAGATTCTGGTGTTCATGCCATTAACTACATTGCACATTTTGATCTCGAAGAACCATTGGACTTTGATTTAGTTTTTAAGTTGAATCATATCGTTTCAAAGGACATTTCTATTCATGAAGTTTTTCCCGTCGAACAAACCAGGCATGCAAGATTTGATGCCAATAGACGAACCTATACGTACAAATTAAAAGGAGATAAAGACTGTTTTCATTCTGATTATGCTTACCGGTATCCGATGATACACCAACTGGATATTGACAAGTTGAATGAGGCGGCAGAGTTGTTGTTGGAATACAAAGACTTCTTTACCTTTTGTAAAAGTAAAACGGATGTCAAAACAACCCTCTGTGATTTAACGATTAGTCGTTGGCGATGGATTGCTGAAGATGAGTTGGAATACATGGTTTCTGCCAATCGTTTTCTCAGAGGTATGGTGCGCTTAATCGTTGGCATGTGTATCAATGTTGCACAAGGTAAAATTACACTTGACAGTGTCAGAGTTGCATTGGATACCAAAAAACGAATGGAAAGAGATTGGTCCGTGCTTGCACAAGGACTAACGCTTCATGATATAGAATATCCTTATCCTTCATCTGCAAACTTGTCCGTCTTAAAAATTAGAGAAGGCACAATTGATGAAGTAGTTGAGTTGACAGGGAAAATCCCAGAATTCCTTGATCCATATGACAAAGAAGAGTATGCACAAAGACTTAATGATGACCCTCACCTAATATTGGTTGCTGAAAAACAGGGCAAAATAATCGGATGCAAAGTTGGATATCAAAGAGAGCAGGATGGCTCCTTTTACAGTTGGATGGGAGCAGTGTCTAAACCATTCAGAGGTTTGGGAGTGGCAACAAAACTCGCAGATAAACAAGAAGACTGGGCTAAAGAAAAAGGATATTCAAGCCTTCAAATGAAAACAAGATTCAAATTAAAGGCCATGCAGACATTTAATATAAATCGTGGCTATCAAATTGAAAAAATAGAAGAACGAGAGCCTATAGAAGAAAGCTTGATTTGGATGCGAAAGCAACTGTGAATCTCTATCTACATGACAGGGACACCCTCATCGTGGTACAATGGAAATTCTGACATATACGCATTTACCTTTTCTCTGACAGAGTTAATTCTTCCTTCGTCAGTAATATCAGTTAATACATAATCGATCCATTCCACTACCTGCAGACAGTCTTCTTCTTTCAACCCTCTGGTTGTGGCTGCGGCTGTTCCAATACGCATACCCGAGGTCACGAAAGGACTCTTATCATCAAAAGGCACCATATTTTTATTGATCGTAATGTCTGCTTTTACCAGATTGTTTTCTGCTTCTTTGCCTGTGATTCCTTTCGAACGAAGATCAATCAACATCAAATGATTGTCTGTACCACCAGAAATGATTTTGTATCCTCTACGCAAAAATTCACTAGCCATTACCTGTGCATTTTTGATGACTTGAGTGCCGTAATCTGTAAAGGACTGCGTATCGGCTTCAGCAAAAGCAATAGCTTTTGCAGCGATAACATGCTCCAATGGTCCACCTTGCATTCCTGGAAAGACAGCACTGTTCATCACAGAAGACATTTTTATTGGATTTCCTTTTTTGGTTGTTTTTCCCCAAGGATTATTGAAGTCTTTGCCGAGCATAATGATACCTCCTCGTGGACCACGAAGTGTTTTGTGTGTAGTAGAGCTAACTATATGACAATGTGGTAATGGATCTTTCAAATGATTACCTGCTATAAGTCCGGCCGGATGCGCGATATCCGCCAGAAGTAATGCGCCAACCTGATCTGCGATTGCTCTAAAACGTGCATAATCCCAATCTCTGGAATACGCTGATGCACCGCAGATTATTAGTTTAGGCTTGTTCTCTAGTGCAAGGGCTTCAACCTTGTCCATATCAATTATTCCAGTATCCTCCTCTACGCCATAAAATGTAGGATTGTAGACCTTACCTGAATAGTTGACTGGCGATCCATGAGATAAATGGCCACCGTGTGATAAATCAAACCCTAGTACAGTATCGCCTGGTTGCAAACAAGCCAGAAATATAGCTGCATTTGCCTGAGCTCCAGAGTGTGGCTGAACATTGGCATATGCTGCACCGAATAAATTTTTCAATCTGTCAATAGCTATTTGTTCTACTTCATCCACAACTTCACATCCACCATAGTAACGTTTGCCAGGATAGCCTTCAGCATATTTATTTGTCAGACAAGTACCCATTGCATTGATGACTGCACGGCTACAAAAGTTTTCAGATGCAATCAATTCAACGCCTTTTATTTGTCGTTCTTCTTCTTTTTTTATCAGGTCAAAAACAGGATCCATTCTTATATTATTAGAAGTGCAAATGTATTATAAAACAATTATTTATGTGCATTCGCCAAGAATAGATTGCAATTAAAATCGAATTTAGTTGAAACTTGATTTTATTAAGTCTATTTTTGATTTTCAATTTGAAATAATGAGAAATTTTAGAAATACAAATTCTAGCTCTTGTGCATCCAACGGATGCTGAGGTAAGTTGTGTTTCTATGTATAATATAAGCCTTACCGAAGCACTCGGTAAGGCTTTTTTTATGTGTATATGAAAGCGATTAAATTTTATATTGATTCATTTTCAGGCTTAACTCGCGAGGTTTGGCTAATCGCACTGATTTATTTGGTTAATCGATGTGGTGAGATGGTTATTCCTTTCATGAGTTTATACATTACGCAAGAACTTGGATGGTCCAAGTCTCAAGCAGGCGTAGTCTTGTTCTGCTTTGGTTTCGGAGCATTGTTTGGATCTAATATTGGAGGCTATCTAACTGACAGGATTGGGAATTTCAAGGTAATGGCAATTAGTCTACTTGGCACCGCAGTAGGGTTTACCTGTATTATGTTTTTCAAATCATTTTATCCCTTATGTAGTTGGTTGTTTATCACTGCAGTATTTTCTAGTGCGTTTAGTCCTGCTGCATTTGGTGCCGTGAGTGTGTATGGTAATCCAGAAAATGCAGCTCGTGGATATTCTTTGCTCAGGATGGCAATCAATCTTGGCGTTGCGATAGGCCCTGCTGTTGGTGGCTTTGTAGCTAGTGCATATGATTATTCCTGGTTATTCATCTTGGATGGTGTGACATGTGCATTTGCAGCTCTTGTATTGTTTCTGGTCCTTTCACACATTAACGAGCCACCTAAACATCAAGCAGATAAATCTGAAGTGACAAATTCATATTCCCCATATACTGATTGGCGATTGATCCTATTTCTATTTTTTAATCTGATCAATATGATCGCCTTCTTTCAAATACTGTTTTCTGTACCAGTATACTTCCGAGAAGAATTGTTGATCAATGAATTTTGGATTGGTGTTTTCTTTACAGTGAATGGCTTACTGGTTTTCTCCTTTGAGATGCCACTGGTCTATCTTATTGAAAAACGAGACAGTTATTTACTGCCAATGGCGATTGGTGCCATAGCAATTGGGCTCTCCTTTTTAAGTCTAAATCTATTCGCCGTTCCAATAGTAGCGATAGCCATTTATTCTCTGTTGATTGCATTTGGGGAAATCATTAATTTTCCATTAATTCCGACCCTGGCCATGCGTCAGTCTGACGAACGTAGCCAAGGCAAGACAATGGGTTTGGTCTCCATGATGTTTGCCTTTGCCTTTACATTTGCGCCAATTTTAGGTTTGCCAATTGTAGAGAGGATAGGTTTCTACAATTACTTCTTTTTTGCTTGTTTGTTTTCTGTAGTGTCTGGTATTTGTTTGTTGTTGATGCGGCAGAAGATTGTTTGAGGGTGGGAGCGCCGAGAGGTCAGAGACCTTCGGCTCAGGTTTAGCTCGAGAATGAACTTGTCAAAATGATAACATGAGACAAAGGTCGCCGACCTCTTGCCGGTTGCGTTTTATCAATTACTCACCAACCCACCAATCTCAACCATGAGTTCGTCCACATGATACAGATTATAGCCAACCGTCTGACTCAGGATCACGCCATCTCTATCCAACAGAAATGTTCGAGGGATCACATAGTCACCAATCTGATTAAATAAAAATTGATTTGGATCTGGAATGAAAGAGAACGGATAGCCAGTCCTTGATTTAAATTTAATTAAACTCTCTGTGTCGTCAGTAGATCCAATTGCAATCAAATTTACTTTTGCATACAAGGATGAAGGTATTGTTTCGCTTAGTTCTTTTAATTCCATCATACATGGAGGGCAGCGGGTGCCGAAGAAAATAATTAAACTGGGTTTACCCTTTAATGACTGAATCGATCTTTCAATTCCATCAATATCTGTTTGCTCGAAGGTGATGAATTCTTGTCCTGTCTCTGTGTAAAATTGCTGAGCGGTAAGTTGAAGAGTTGTGGAAAACCACAGGATAGTCCAAACTTTTAATTTGAATAACATAGGTTATTGGGGTTTTGGTTACGGAATATCTTAGGAGCTCATACTGAAGCTATTTTCTTTGAAAATAGATCGAGTATAAAAACTATAAAGAAGGTTTGGGATTGTAAAGATTGCCCAATCACATTCTTGTCGGTATATAATGATGAAGTTATGGTGTTAAGTATGTTGGGCTTTATTAAAGTATTCTTAAGAATTTAGAATGTTCAGTCAGACTAATCGGATCGGTAGTTAATTTAGAATGGTACAGAGACATCTTCGATTGTGGGATGAATGAGTTGAATAGTGTTAGGAATGAGGCAAAGGACTCCGTTCCTCATGCCGGAATAATCGAGAGCTTAAGTTTTGCTATTTGATTAACCCCTTACTCTGATTACCCTTGGATGAAAAAACCTGACATCCCTACGATCGCCTTGCTCTGAATGGGAATTCGCTGCGTTCAACCTTTCAGTGGAAGGCTGATAACCCTTGGCTGAAAAGCCTAAAAAACGGTATAAAAAAACCCTGCTGGAAGAACCAGCAGGGTTGTATATAATTAATGGGATATTATAATCGATTAATTATCGTCTAACTCCAAGAGCTTTCAATGTTTCGAAATCCATTTGTCCTACTGGAAGACCATTGTCTCTCTGGAATTTAACAAGAGCAGCTTTAGTAGCAGCACCAAGTACGTTATCCGCACCTGCATTACCTACATCATAACCTCTTGAGATCAAAGCACTTTGTACTCTTCTCACTAAGTCAGCAGTAATGTCATCACCACATACAACTTCTCTCCACTCAGTAAATCCACCAGCTTTAACCAATTCTCTTCGAGATACAGTATTGTACTCAGCAGGAACATCGATTGTGTTAGTAGAAGCACTAGAAGCTAATTTTCTGTAAGATCTGTTTTCATATCTAGCATCTATGTCACCAGTATTTGCAGAAGCATCACTTGTTAACTTCTGGAAAGTTCTGTTTTCATATCTAGCAGCAACATCAGTAGAACTAGAAGAAGCATCGTTAGTCAACTTCTGGTAAGTTCTTGTTGTGTACTGAGCAGGAACATCTGCAGAAGTAGTTGAAGCAGAAGAAGCTAATTTCTTGTATGATCTTGTTGTGTATTTAGCAGCAACATCTGCAGAATTAGCACTTGCATCATTTGTTAACTTCTGGTAAGTTCTAGTCTCATATCTCGCTGGAATATCAACTGATCTTGTAGTCGCAGGTGTAGCCACTTTCTTGTAAGATCTTGTTGTATACTTAGCTGGTACTGTTACTGACTCAGTAGTAGCAGGTGAAGCCAATTTTTGATACGTTCTAGTCTCATATCTCGCTGGAATCTCAACAACTTCAGAAGAAGCAGGAGTAACCAATTTTTGATATGTTCTTGTTTCGTACTTAGCTTCAACTGGAGAAGACTGAGTAGAAGCAGGAGTAACTAATTTTTGGTAAGTTCTTGTTGTGTACTTAGCTTCAACAGGGCTTGCCTGAGAAGAAGCAGGAGAAACTAACTTTTGGTAAGTTCTTGTCGTGTATTCTGCTGGAATATCAACAGTCCTTGTACAATCGTCACCGTTGTCAGTCCATCCACCTTCACCACAACCTAATCTTACTTTTTTAGTAACGGTTCTGAATTGTGCAGGAACTTCAACTAAACACCAAACTAAGCAATCGTTAGGATCAGCTGAAAGACAATTTCTGTCAGCTTTTTTCTTAACCCACTTTGTAGATGCAGGTGCAGTTTGAATTTGCTCTGATTCTGTACCGTATTGAGCTGGTCTTCTCTCAATTCTTTGAGAAGCTTCACTAACCAATACTTGCTCAGAAACAGTTTCGTACTGTGCAGGAACTGCTCTTAATGTGTTATAAGCATCTTTTACAAGAACCTGCTCAGAAACAGTTTCGTACTGTGCAGGGATTACTCTTAATGTGTTGTAAGCATCTTTTACAAGAACTTGCTCAGAAACAGTTTCGTACTGTGCTGGGATAGTTCTGATCTGCGTACTTGCATCTTGAACTAATACTTGCTCAGAAACAGTTTCGTACTGTGCAGGTACAACTCTTAATGTAGAGTAGGCATCTTTTACAAGAACTTGCTCAGAAACAGTTTCAAATGTAGCTGGGACAACTTCAATTCTTGTTGAAGCTTCTTGAACCAATACTTGCTCAGAAACAGTTTCGAATTGAGCAGGAGATACACTTAAAGAAGTTGAAGCTTCTTTAGCTAATACTTGCTCAGAAACAGTTTCGAATTGAGCAGGAACTGCTGATAAACGAGTACTTGCTTCTTTAGTTAAAACTTGTTCGGAAACAGTTTCGAATTGAGCAGGAACAACGCTAAGCGATGTTGATGCTTCTTTTGCTAATACTGACTCTGACTGAGTTTCGAATTGAGCAGGCGCAATTGATACTTGCGATCCAGCTTCTTTTGCTAAAACTTGTTCAGAAACAGTTTCGTACTGGGCAGGTACTACTTCAACTCTTTGTGAAGCGGCTTTGACCAAAACCTGCTCAGTGACAGTTTCGTACTGATCTTGGATTAAGCACTTTGCATAGCATTTACCTGGCTCACTTGGCATTCCTGCCTCTGGCTGAGCAATTGCTACTAGTGCCGCCAACATAAAAACTGCTGTTAGTAGGAGGCTAATTTTTCTCATAGTCACTGATAGAATTTTAATGAATGAAATTATTGATATTATAAAGAAATTATATTAGATATTTTCTTAATCGGATATGGCTCGCAAATTTAACATTTTATCTTAGGATGACATAAAAAGTACTTGATTGAATTCCTCAACTCTACTTTAAAATCTGATGAAACAGAGAAATTAGCAGTAGAACCGTCTTTTTTAAGTATCACTATCTCATTATCCCTATGATCATAAGCAAATTTTTCTTCCTTTCCTTCCCTAATTAACTTGTTAATATCGGAAGAAGCAATGCTATAATGTTCTGTTAATTTCTGACGTATATTATCCTTAAAGTCACTATCAAAGGGCTTATCATTTACATGACAACGGAAAAGTTTACGCTCTAAAATCGACTTAGATAGAAATCTCAACAACTTATTTTCCGATTTTACACATTCTTTTATCGTAAAAAGAACATCAAAATCATCTATAACGCTATGATTTTCAATTACTTCACTGTTTATGCCAGATACATGTTTGGACAGGAAGTAATTCATTGCTTTTGACGAAACTGTCATTCCAGAATCTTTCAAACATTCATAAAATAATATCAACATAGATTCTGCAGCAACCGATGCCTGATGCAAATACACTTGCCAATACATGATTCTTCTGGCGACTAAAAATTTTTCAATCGAATAAATACCCTTTTCTTCTACAACCAACTGATTGTCAATAACATTTAGCATTGTAATGATACGATCGTACCCAATAACACCCTCTGCTACACCAGTAAAAAAACTATCTCTGTTGAGATAGTCCATCCTATCCATATCCAATTGACTAGATACAAGTTGATGCAAAAATTTCTTAGGATGTTGATCTCGAAAAATCTTTATTGCCAGATCAAGACGACCATCAAATTCCTCATTGAGTGTACGCATATAGGCAAGAGATAATTCTTCATGGTGTACAGCAACGATTTTACCTTCTAATGCATGAGAAAAAGGCCCATGACCTATATCGTGTAATAAAATGGCACAACACACTGCTTCATATTCTTCAGCTGAGACAGCAATACCCTTATCTCGCAAGGTATTAATTGCCTTTGTCATCAAATGAAGAGCACCCAGTGCATGGTGAAACCGATTGTGGACCGCTCCAGGATAAACGTAATGAGAAAGCCCCATTTGAGAAATTCGCCGCAATCGCTGAACATAAGGATGATCAATGATGTCATACAGAAAATCAAATGGGAAGCGGATAAAGCCGTAAACCGGATCGTTAAATATTTTTCTTTTATTCATTTAGCTGAACGACGAAGATAGAGCTTAAATTAATTTATAGTTGCCTAACATCTCCCTATATACTAATTGTAAAAGAATTGTCGATAGTAAGTATCATGACAACTTAGCTTGATCTTCATTTAATTTCATTGCATTCATAAAGGTGAAAATAAGTAGTTCAAGTTTAGCGTTTAAAACTAAACTGACTACCAGAAGGAATATCTTTCATTGATTGCGAATATTTATATGTCGTTGGAGCTTTCTCTATTGGCATATTCTATCCCATAAAAACCAAAAATTAAATGTCAAATCAAATCAAAATACTTTGGGCAGACGACGAAATCGATTTGCTTAAGCCTCAATTGTTTTTCCTTGAGAAAAAAGGATATCAAATCACGACAGTCACCAACGGTCATGATGCCTTAGATGCTTTAGATGAAATGAATGACATCGATGTTGTTTTTCTGGATGAATCTATGCCTGGATTGACAGGCTTGGAGACACTAAGCCGAATTAAAGAAAAGAACACGTCTATGCCTATCGTGATGATCACAAAAAATGAGGCGGAAAATTTGATGGAAGAAGCCATTGGATCTCAAATTGACGATTATCTCATTAAACCTGTCAATCCGAATCAAATCTTGTTGACATTAAAAAAGTTGATCGACAACAAGCGCTTGGTCAGTGAGAAAACAGCCTCAGACTACCAGCAGGAATTTCGTCAGATTGGAATGGACATCAATAGCGGTTTGAGTTTTGAAGAATGGGTTGCAACGTATAGGAAAATCATTAATTGGGAAATTAAACTGGATCATTCTGATACCCCCCAAATGAAGGATATCTTGAATATGCAGAAGAATGAGGCGAATAGTGAGTTTTCGAAATTTTTGATCAAACGTTATGAGGATTGGATCGCGAATGAAGATGGTCCAATTATGTCACACCAATTAATGAAAGAAAAGGTTTTCCCGCAAATGGAAGACAACAAGCCAACAATCTTCCTTTTACTGGACAATCTGCGGTATGACCAATGGAAAATCATCGAACCCATTTTGATGGAAAATTTCAGGGTAGATGAAGAAGATTACTTCTACAGTATACTTCCGACTAGCACTCAATATTCCAGAAATTCAATTTTTTCTGGCATGATGCCCAATGATATCTATAAGCACTATAAAGATCTTTGGGTTTTTGATCACGAAAAAGATGGCAAGAATAATCATGAGGCTGAATTGTTTGACAAACAAGTAAAACGAATTGTCAAGAAGGAACTCAAAACGCATTACATCAAAGTCACCAATGCGCAAAAGGCCAAACAATTCAGCGATAATATCCATAACTATCTGAATAACGATCTCACTGTTGTCGTGTATAATTTTATTGATATGATGTCACACGCTAGGACCGAGATGGAAGTCCTAAAAGAATTGGCAGGAGATGAGAAAGCATATCGTTCGCTTACGAGATCTTGGTTCTTAAATTCACCGCTTTGGCTAAGTCTTCAAAAGATTGCAGACAAGGACATTCAGTTATTCGTGACTACTGATCATGGTACGATACGTGTGAACCAGCCCTCCAAAGTCGTAGGAGACAAAGAGACCACAACGAATCTTCGTTACAAAACTGGACGAAGTTTAAAGTATAATAATAAAGATGTGCTGGCAATTCGGGAACCAGAAACAGTTGGTCTTCCCAAAGTGAATATCAGTTCTTCGTACATTTTTGCCAAACCAGATGTTTATTTTCTATACCCCAATAATTACAATTACTACAACAACTTTTATAGAGACACCTTTCAGCATGGAGGGATATCATTAGAGGAAGTTATTTGTCCTTTTGTTCGTCTTTCTTCTAAGTAATTCCTGTGCTTGAGCTAAAGAGTTTCCTGATGATTATCGGGACCTCTTCTTAGGGTGGGTAACTAATCCCCTAAATCCCAGGGCTGTTCAGTTCTAATTTACAAGATGATTTGTCATCATTT
>CAYNMW010000013.1:0-36399 GCA_964398295.1 uncultured Saprospiraceae bacterium
CCAGCAAGTACGATGCGATCATCTTCAAAAACCGACTCCCCGAATTCTTTGCAGAGCGAGAGCGATACGTCAGAGAACATGGAATTCTGGTCTAGATTTTCCTGACGTTCATTTCATTCAGTCAGGACAAAAGGGCAAAAGCGCAAAAGGGATAACATATCAAAAGGGCAAAAGAAGGGTAGGGAACTGTTAAAGAAGTAACAGGGATATCTTGCAAATCTTAAACATCAGTACAGACAAAATGAGCCAAATGGATCGTCGAATTTATTTTCAGCAGGGTTGATCTGATGATCAGGTTCCTTCACTAAACAGTGACATTTAGTCACTGTTTTCCTTCGGATCGTTCAGTCATCCCACCCTGATCTGATGATCAGGTTCCTTCACTAAACAGTGACATTTAGTCACTGTTTTCCTTCGGATCGTTCAGTCATCCCTTATCTCTATCAATAACCGTCATAATCTGATTCACCTTCAGATTCTTCCCTATAATGGTTCTGTCTTTATTGAGGACGTATAATTCTGGAGTATGGTCCACATAATACTTGCCATAGATGGACCGATTAGATGGGTCGTAGACATTGGTAAAGGTCATGCCGGTCTTGTTGATGTAGTTCTTCCATTTTTGATCGTCAGTATCTATTGCGATGGCGTATACATCGATTCCGTTGTTCTTATTCTGGTTGTAGAAATCGACAAGCTTAGGTGTTTGTTCCTGACAATGTTCGCACTCTGGATTGTACATGTAGACAATCAAATAATCAGCGGTCTTATCGTATAAAGATTGTTGTTTGCCAAACTGATCTGTGGAGGTGACATTAAATCCTTTATTGCCATACAAGCTACCTTGCATTTCTGCTGCACGTTGTTGAAAGCCATAAATCTGCATGCTGTCTGCCCAGAACGCTTTTTCTCTTGTGAAGTATCGTTGGATGACATTCACTAGTATTTTTTCGGGGTCCATCAACTGTGTTTTTGTTGGCTCGTAATTGATCGGAATCCAATTGGCGAAAAACTTAAAATAATCGGGATAGGGTTCTGCACGATCTACCAACCATAGAGCTGATTGCAGGACAGAATCAACATGTTGTGGTGTCAATTCATCCATGTATCGTTTCATCTTATTGATGATCACGGGAGTTCGTATCAGTCTGGCGTCAGCAAAATTTACATTTCTCCAGAAATCTTTTCTGTATACAGAGACTTGTGCATCGGCTGGCAAGTCGAGTCTCGGATCTGGATTTTGACCTGCGGTTTTGAAGGCAGTATAAAGCGAATTTGGATGTTTACTAAAGTCCCTGGCGAGTTGATCTTTACGAGTTTGGATCAAGGCATTTTGTTTTTCTTTAGCTGCTGTGTGTGCTGCAGAACCTTCTGTTGCTGCACTCAATTCACTTGCTACATCTGCAAATTGAGGGCGCAGATCATTTTCAAATCTGATATTGCCATACAACAATTCATTGTCAACAGATCCTTTGACAGCCAAAGTATTGAAGATGTCATTGAGATCCACATCAATTTCGAATCGTTGGTCTTCACCTAGTAGTAGCTGAAAATTTTTGTTGTTGGGGTAGTAGACATAATAATGACCTTGAGGATAGCCATCTGCTCGTTCGAATGTAGATAAGCCTTGTTGTGTCACGCTTGATGAGTCAAGTCGAAAACGCTGATCACCTAGAATTCCGATTAGAAATGCTGTTCCCTGTGGTGAGCCGGCAGCACGCACTGTAATTTCTGCAGGCCCGCCCATTACTGGGTCCGTTGTCATTTTACCTTGAGGTACTGGTGCGGTCGAGGTGCTAGAAGATTGATTTGCTGGAGCAGATACTTGTTCTGCAGGACTTGCAACTGCAGTATCTCCTGAACAAGATGCAAACCAATGAGCGACAGAAAATAAAATGGCAAGAAAAAGGATCGAATGTCTCATTTGATATATGATAAAAATGTCTAATGCGAATGTAGCAAATATGTACTATACCGAAAAGAAAGTGATTTGCTAATCTCAATTATTGGAATACACCTCTTTCGTGTATTAATTATATCGGATGCATTATATCAAAGTATAATAGCATCTGTTATATAACAAGATTGTATTGCCCTTCATTGTGCCAGAAAATGCTCAGGGTTGTAGGATCACTAAAGGGGGCATCCCTACAACGATAAACTAAAAAAGAAGAGCCTCCTTTTAGGAATACAAGACGCGTGGGGAATATGACCTTAAAATAAAAAAGCCGTTGTTTGCTAGAAACAACGGCTTGTACTGATTTTGGTATATGTTTTTTGAGTGCGTTATGATGCAACTAGACTCACAACAAAATCGATCCTATCATTAATTGCTTTGTCTTTGAGGTCATCAAAGAATCTTGCAGAACCATACTTGACATTAAAGTCGGCTCTGTTTATTGCAAATTTTGGGGTATTCACTACCGCTTTGTTACCTGTTATATTGACATTAGCTTTCATGCCAATTTCTTTTGTCACATCCTTTAGTGATAGATTACCATAGATCAAATGAGAGGCACCAGGTTCATTGGTTAACTTAGTCACTTTTGTAACAGTAAAACTTGCTGTTGGATAGGTAGCAACATCAAAGAAATCTGCGCTTTTTAGGTGACCAACAAGATCACCTTGTTTATCAGCAGGTAGGTCAGTGTTTACAATGCTGTTCATGTCAATTGTAAAATTGCCACCAGTGATTTCACCATTGCTCACTGTAAGATTACCATCCGAGATAATAATCGTACCTGTATGGGTCCCACCAATTTTAGACCCTGTCCAGGTCATTGTGGATTGAGCCGAGTTGATATTCATGGTCTTGCCAGCACCAACTGCTTCTTTTGCTGCTTCACCTGTGATAACTTTTTCACCGCCGTTTTGCTTGCATCCCATTGAAAAGATGAAAACTGCGCTGAACAATAAAAGAGTGACTTTATTCATGTTTTGTCGATTAGTTAAAAGAAATGGAACATTTTTACACCTAAAATGTTTAAAGTGCCCATAAAGATATGAGAATCATATGATTATACATTGTCAATTACTTTGCTATTAATTAATTGTTTGTAATTTTGTCTCTTTAGAATACTTACTCAAAGTAGAGATTCGTTCAAGCTCCATACAATTCTCAAAACAAACCACGTATATGATACAATTTGGCATATTCTTCCTTCAGGCAACACCGACTGAAGAAGAAGTAGGCACTTATAAGAGATTGATTGATTTGATCCTTCAAGGAGGACCATTAGGTATAGCCATTGTTGCTATTCTATTGTTCTTATCTGTCATTGCACTTTATATTTTTATTGAACGATGGTTGACGATTAAAAAAGCTGGTCGCATAGATCAGAATTTTATCAACAACATAAAGGCAGCTGTCGCTGCAGGTAATATAGAAGGGGCAAAGGCATTGTGCCGCAGTACAGATTCTCCGATCGCTCGAATGGTTGAAAAAGGAGTCATGCGAATTGGTAAACCTTTACGAGATATTGATACCGCAATTGAAAATGTAGGCAATTTGGAAGTGTTTAAGTTGGAGAAAAATTTATCCACTTTGGCAAGTATTGCTGGTGCAGCTCCCATGATTGGATTTTTTGGGACGGTGACAGGGATGATCCTTGCGTTCTATAAGATGGCTACCGAATCCAATGTAACTCCCGATGTACTAGCAGGCGGTATCTATCAGGCTTTAATCACCACCGCATTTGGATTGTTAATCGGAATCCTTGCTTTCGTGGGATACAATTTATTGGTTGCCAGTGTAGAGAAAGTCATCTTTAAAATGGAACGGACGACTGTTGAATTTATGGATCTGTTACAAGAACCATTGTCCTAGTATGGGAATGAAAAAACGAAATAAGGTGAGTGCTGAATTCAGTATGTCTTCATTGACAGACATCATTTTTCTGTTGCTTATCTTCTTTATGTTGACTTCTTCTTTAGTCCAAATCAATGTACAATTGCCTACTTCGGATAGTAAAACGATTGCGCCGACAGATTTTACGGTAATGATGACAAAAGAAGGAGCGACGACATATAATGGCAAGACTGCAAAATTAAGAGACATCAAATCCAAGATTCAAGCTGATTATCAGGAAATGGATAACAAGAAGAATGCAACTATCGCTATTGTTGCAGAAGTTGGTGTGCCATGGACCAAGGTAAATGACATCATTGAAATATCAAATAGTCTTCGCATGAGGGCGATCATTGCAACTCAACCAAGAAAATAGTTTTGGGAATAAAAAAGAAAAGTAAGGTAAATGCTCAATTTAATATGTCCTCATTGACGGACATCATCTTCCTGTTGTTGATCTTTTTTATGCTTACCTCTTCGCTGATCATACCCAATGCGTTGAATCTTAAATTGCCCGGTAAATCAAGAGTACCTCCCTCAGTAACACAGAAACCAACAAACATCACTATAAGCAGTAAAGGCACATATTCGATAAATGGCAAGCGACTTAATTTGGCCCATCTGGATGCAGCAATTAAGCAAATAAAGGATTCTGGTCGCGATGTCAGTATCACCATAGCCCCGCACCCAAATGTCGCTAATGAACATGTAGTTGCGGTCTTAGACATTGCATTTCGTTATAGGGTAGAGACTGTTTTAACAGATTATCGGTAATGTTTATAGTTTTCGATAGAGAAAATGCACGTTTTGTTAGCAATTGTTCAATTATTACAATAAAAAGCAATCAAATTTTCATTAGACTGCTACATTCACTACTTTTGCACTCCAAAATGCATCTTAAATAATTACTTATAATTATATAATATGTTTAACTTCCATTTTGTAGTAATACTGAGGTAAATTATAGTTCTATTGTAAATTGGAATTGTGTACCATAGACTTCTTCCTTTCGTCTTATAGATAGTTAGAAAAGTGAATTTCTGAGATAAAAATCATGACAAAAAAAGTTCTCCTAGTAGAAGATAATGAAGGTGATATCAAATTGATAGAAGAAGCTATCAGTGATAATAACTTGTTTATCGAATTAGAACTATTGAAAGATGGAGGTCAGGCGCTCAATTATTTGGAAGACAAAGTAAACAGCAGTTATTCAGATTTGCCTGATTTGATCATCATGGATCTTAACCTGCCTAAGGTGCAAGGTAAAGAGTTATTGAAAGTGTACAAAACGGATGACACGATCAAAAAAATTCCAATAATCATCTTGACAACCTCTAGCTTAAATGCAGATATTGACGAATGCTTCAGCTACGGAGCAAATGCGTATCTGATCAAACCTATTGACATCATCAAGTTTTTCGATATGATGACGATTATCGATAAATTTTGGTTGCGGACTTCCTGTTTGCCAGAAGTCAATTAAATTTCATTTTTTATATAAGGTTAAAACCTCCCAAAGTATCGATGACTTCCAATAGTTTCGGATCATTGTTGTAGGAGTATCGGCCTGTTACGGTCAGCTTTATTTCATTTGGTTAATACCCAATGTTGTAGGAATGTCACCCCATTGAGCCCTTTGTGGTTAGTTTGAATCATTGGGGTGACACTTTGACTCTCTTACAGCAACATAATAAACTCTCTAAGAGACTGATTTTCCTTAAGATTAAGCTTCTTTCGGATTCTATATCTGGTCATCTGAATACTCTTGATTTCGACATTCAATAATTGTGAAATTTCGTAGTTATCCAGATTTAATTTGATATAAGCACAGTGCTTAAGATCGAGAGTAGTCAGTTTTGGATTTATCCGTGTCAATTTCTTGAAGAAGTTTGGATCAATGTTTTCAAACAAACGCTTGAATTCATCATGAGAGTCCTGATCGCTCAATAAGCTTGAGATGTTACGCTCCATTTTCTTCATTTTCTGAAATACCTCTGGCTCTTCTACATGTTGCTTTATGAATTTGTAGCTTTCCTCATATAACTTCTTAAGTTCCTGGATCTTCTTACCAATTTTGCTAGAATCCAATTCATTCAACAACAATTGTCTGTGAGTTGAATCGATTTCTTTGGCATGCTGTTGCTCTCTTAACTCGATTAATTCTGTCTTTAATTCAAGAGATTTTTCTAACTCTTGTTTTTGTTGTTTGATGATGTCATTCAATTCCTGCAACTCATCTTTTTGTTTGCTGAGTTGTTTCTTAGCCCGGTGCAATTTCAATGCACTGTTTACTCTTGCGTGGAGTTCAATTCGCCTTACAGGCTTATTCAAAAAATCAACGCTACCAAAAGTAAATGCTTCTTCCAATACACGCTCATCCTCCAGTCCGGTGATCACGATAATTGGCAATTGTTCATAACGAGGATCGTTTTTCAGCATCTTCAAGACTTCGATTCCTCCCATTTGAGGCATCTGCCAATCCAACAACATTAAGTCAATGTGATTATTAGCCAAAAAATCAAGTACGTGTTTACCGTCATCAAGTTCCTGGAATATATAATCTTCCTCTCCCAGATATTCTTTATATAGAATTCTGTCAAATTCTCGATCGTCTACGATCAAAATTGTATCACCCTTCATTTATTAGTATTTTTTACAAATCTATATAAATACCTACAGAATATCCAGTTTTGTAGCCCCCCTACAAGAATTTAACTTTTGTAAACAATTTTGGATTGATTATCAAATACTTACACATATGCATTAATGAATATTTATTTTATTTGTACTAAAATTCAGCTTTTCAAGGTATTTTTTTACTGATGTTCGCTACTGTGTAAAAACTTACATTTTAGTAATTTTGCAACATCGGGATGTAGCTCAGTCCGGTTAGAGTACACGTCTGGGGGGCGTGGGGTCGGAAGTTCGAATCTTCTCATCCCGACTGAAATAAACGGTGTGTATCTTGCTTACTGCAAAATGATATGCACCGTTTTTATACCATTGAAATGAAAAACCTATTCGTATTATCTTTTCTATTGTTGTTTCTTAGCTGTATGCCAGAATCTCAAGAATCAACGCATAGCCATCAACAAAAACAAACAATCTCATTGACATTGGCACAAGCCGAAGCACTTGCCGAATTGCCCTTGTCATGTATTCAGAAACAATATCCCTATAAAGCTGGCTTGACAATTGCCAAAGAAGAAGATCTTGATTTGCCAATAAACCACCATCCAGCCTTTTATGGTTGTTTTGATTGGCATAGTGCGGTGCATGGTCATTGGTCGGTTGTCTATTTGCTATCTGAATTTCCCCAATTGAGTCAATCTGCTAAACTCAAGCAAATGTTACAAGAAAATTTGACAGCAGAAAATATCGCGCAAGAGATAAAATATTTTGACCTCAATGAGTACACCGCAAGTTTTGAACGGACCTATGGCTGGGCTTGGCTGCTGAAACTTGCGCAGGAGCTCGATGATTGGGATGATCCCATAGCTGACACCTTACTAGCCAATGTACAACCTTTAGCAAGCCTTATTGCAGAAAAGTACATTGACTATCTACCGAAATTAGTCTATCCAATACGAGTAGGAGAGCATTCCAATACCGCCTTTGGTTTGTCTTTTGCCTGGGACTATGCGACCCAGATGGATGATCAGGCACTGTTAACAATCATAAACCAACGGGCCAGAGATTTTTACATGACTGATGAAAACTGTCCATTAGAATGGGAGCCAAGTGGATATGATTTTCTATCACCTTGTTTGCAGGAAGTTGATGTGATGAGTAAAGTTCTTTCAACAGATGAATTTAAACCTTGGCTTGAAGCATTCTTACCAGATATAAAAAATCGATTGGAAGCACTCCAACCAGCAAAAGTGCTTGATAGAACTGACGGTAAACTCGTACATCTCGATGGATTAAATTTTTCACGAGCTTGGTGTTTGTATCCACTAGCAACTACCATAGATGTGCCTAATTTATCTTTTCAAGATATTGCAGATGCTCACGTTCAATATTCACAAGCAAATATTTTTGGTGATCACTATAGTGGCGGTCATTGGTTAGGCTCCTTTATCTTATATGCTCTTCAAAAAAAGCAAGAAAATTAATTATGCTTGATCGGGTAGATATCAATTGCGATTTAGGTGAACATTATGGCTTAAAGGCTCAACGTTCAGATCTCGATATTTTACCATTTATCAGTTCTTGTAATATCGCATGTGGTTTTCACTCTGGAGATCCACTCTGTATAATGGAAACGATACAAGAAGCAATCAAGAACAAGGTGGCTTTAGGAGCTCACCCATCATTTCCTGATTTACAAGGCTTCGGACGTAGAAATATGGACCTTTCGCTCAAGGAACTGGAATATGTCATTCTATATCAGTTAAGTGCCTTAGATGGTATGGTGAAGTATGCTGGTGGTACATTGCATCATGTGAAACCTCATGGTGCATTATATAATAGAGCTGCCTTTGATGAATCTTATGCCCAGGTTATTTTAGAAACGATCAGTCGATTTGACTCAAAGCTATACGTGTATTGCCTTTCTGAATCTCCTATGGCCTCATTAGCAAATCAAAAAGGAATTCCTTATCAATCTGAAGTCTTTTTAGATAGACAATATGAAAAAGATCTAACTTTGAGAAGCAGGCAATTGCCTGGCGCAATATTAGATCTGGATCAAGCCAGACAGCAATTGCTATCTTTCATAGAAAAGTCAGAGGTGAAGACCTATACAGGAGAATCTATCACATTACAAGTTAATTCTATATGCATTCATAGCGATACTGATGGTTCTGTATCAATGGCAAAACATGCCTATGATTTTTTAAAAAATAATGACATTGAAATCTCTGCAGCTATCTAAATATAAATTTGATGTTTCAGTCTGTAATCAAAATCATTACAGACTTAGCCCTATAAAAAAGGAAATTGGTCATCTCCTTCCTTTATTTGCAAGCCAAATCCAACACGCTGAATTAGAAGGCGTAAGCAATATATGTGCGACTGATGCTGAACTATTAATCATTTGTGAGGAGTCTTTGACGAAACACAAAGCCTACTTGAGTACCTTATCAGATGAATTTGATCAGGGAAAAACATTTACCATTCCAGTTTGTTTTGCAAAGGGCGTAGATTGGAAAGAAATAGTCGATCAGTCTGGTATGACAAAACGAAAGTGGATCAATCGCATTGCCAAGACAGAATTTCAGCTTACCATGTATGGTTTTCTACCTGGCTTTATGTACTGTAAAGGTTTAGATACAGTACCTATAAAAAGAAGGAATACGCCACGCAAAAAAGCAGCAATTGGTTCTTTTGCTCTTGGAAATACCTATGCTGGGTTTTATAATATGGAGAGTCCTGCAGGATGGCACATTATCGGTAATACACCAGTAAAATTATGTGATAAATCTAATCACGATAAGTGGTTGAATATTGGTGACAAAATTATGATTCAATCGATCACGGTAAAAGAATGGTCGGCGTTAAAAGAAAAGGAATTGGATATACATCAATATCAATTATGAGCCATTTGATATTTCACAAGGCTGGTATGCACACAACAATTCAGGATTCTGGAAGAAAAAATGTTGCCTTTTTTGGTATTCCAGAGTCTGGGTATATGGATGCTAAATCTGCAGATCTATCCAATTACCTTGTTGGAAATCAAATGGGTTCCTCCGTAATAGAGTGCAGTTACATTGGACCAAAGATAGAGTTAGGTAAAAATTTTATAATAGCCTTAGCGGGTGCTGATATGAAGTGGAAAGTTGATGGGAATCCTGTTCCACGATATACTTCTTTATATGTACGTAAAGGCAGTATCTTATCTGGAAGTGCAGCTGTGACAGGTGTGCGTTCCTATATTGCTATACAGGGGGAATTGAAGGCTGCGACTGATTTTGGGAGCACATCTACATATGTCAATGCAGCATATGGTGGATTTGAAGGGCGACTGATTAAGAAAGGAGATAAATTGTCAATCCGCAAACAAAAGTCTAAATGGGATTTTAGGTATATCCCAGATGAGGAAAAACCAAATTTGCGTGGTATCAAATATATTCCTTTGAAAAGAGGGCCAGATTGGCACTTGCTCGATCAGGAAAGCAAAGAATATTTCATTAAAGATGTCTGGACGATAAGTTCTGAAAGTGATCGGATGGCAGCTCCATTATTGAAACATAGCATTAAACTTAAGGAACAAATAAATGCCCCATCTGCTCCAGTTTTTCCTGGTATCATACAATTACCGCATGATGGTAAGCCTATTGCTTTATTACAGGACTGCCAGACTACAGGTGGTTATCCTCGAATTGCCTATATACCCAGACAATCGCTTAGTTCATTCAACCAAATCCGTCCAGATGAGCAATTTTACTTCTATTTCGTAACGGAAGACTGATTAGGTGTATATGCCTTGTAGGCCTACTGACGGACATATGTAGAAAAATAAATATGACTTCGGTTGTATCTTAGAGTTATAATAAAAGTGGGCGTTTAAAATCTTGATATGAAAAATTGCTTTTATTACCATCACCTTCCGAGTAATTGAGATAGATCAACATCTCCAAAAATTATTCAAAACTGTATGTGAAACCGTATCGGAGTTATTCGATGCACAAAATCGTTTACTATGGTTTATGAAGTTATGTACTTAAAATTGAAGAAAGGAAAATTATCCGAGGTGGAAACATCCAAACTCTTGATGAAATGTGTCTATCTGTCAATGCAGGAATTTGAGTCCCTGAAGCAGGATATAAAACAAAATACCATTTCCAAGTCTAAAAAAATCTGTCCATTTGTAAAAGAAATGAGCTATCATTTTGGATTGACAGATGTGCTTGATTGCGTACACAGCTTAGAGAATATTCTTGCAAACGGAGATGACGGTATGCCAAAATACAGGCAATTGGTGAGACAATGGACAATAGCGATTTGTCTACTTAGAAGCTATCGGCGCCAGCAGACATATTGCCTACCGATGGCAAGTTAAGATCAATATTATCTAAAGCCAATTTCCCGCAATGGAATGAATTGATTATTTGTACCATTGATGCCATTGCGCACAGAAGAACCGTCAGCATAATATATCGTATTGTTGTTTCCATTCCCAGTTAGCATAAGCTGTCCCGTATCCATAACATAAATCACATTATTAGAGCCACTATTGATCGTGCAAAATGAGTTTTGGTCCAAGTAAAGTTCTGAATTATTTAAGGAAGAAACTTGCAAAACCTTTCCATCTAAAACCAACAATGCTTGATTGTTGATTTCTCTCAGAATTCCTTCTCCTCGTTCCGTATTTGGATTAAGTTGAATCGTTTTTGATTCTGAAGAAGAATCACGTGTTCTTGTTTGCTCAGAGTTGGAGACGGTACCATTTTTTTTGGGCAATGAGATTGAGCCATATTCGCCCAATGAAATGTCCTTGTCACTCTTTTGTTGTTGAATGTCGGGTATTTCATTTCTAGTTTGCTCCTTGTAATTCTCCCTTTCTTGCCTTGGTTCTTGGCTGGATTCACCATTCTTGTGAGGTAATCTTAATGGTTCGTCCTGATCTCCGAAATGTGGCTCTTCCACTCTTCCACGATCAGGTTGTTGGTCTATTTCTTGTGTTTTTTCTGTTTGAATTTCGGCTGGACTACGATTACTCATTTTGTTGAATAAATAAAATCCTGCAAACAACAATGCGATCCAGAAAAGCTTATCTCTCATAATATTGGTTAAATCTTCTGTCTAAAGAACGAATGTAAATTAAAAAGAATTCAGTAAGTCAAAAAATACTTCAAGAACCGAATAAACCTGAGGTAGGGAAGTTGCTTTATAGCTCATTTCATTCCATCACGAATAATTTACTAATAACAACAATGAACACCCAAAGGCTAAACATTCAAACCAAATTCTTCCCCAATGCCAAATTTCCCATTTGTAAAGTTCGCCTGGAAGCTCTTCATTTGAAATAGATCTGGCAGTAAATTTTCCATTTGCTGTTTTAAAATATAAAAAATAAGTTGAGAAGAAGGCCAATGTTGCAATTCCTAGTATCACGTAAAGTATTAGACTTTCAGATTGATGTAAAAAAGTCAAGCCTACAGTAAGCAAGGGTATTGCGGTGGCTGCAATGGTTAATGGCGCAAAAAATGAATGAATTTTAGTACCATACGTTTCGTGAAGTTCGAAAAAGTCATCTGCACTTAATGTTTTCCAATATGGCACTAATAACTTTGCTTCTGCTAATTGTGCACCTAAAAATATCCCTAAAATCCCGCTGGATAATAGGTGAAGAATTTGATCCATCATAATTATTAATTTATTTAGATGACAAATTTGAATCAATTTAAAATTCAATTCATTTACATATGTCAACGAATTCAAGTTTGATATAACTTTCTTCGGATTCTACTTAATTGAGTGGGCGAAATGCCTAGGTAAGAAGCAATGTGGTATTGAGGAATAATAGATTCAATTGTTGGAAATCTTTCTCTCATTAGTAAATATCTTTTGTCTGCATCCAATAATGCCATCTCAATTTCTTTTTGTTCTTTTTCTAGAAAGTATTGTTCTGCTATTTTTCTTCCCAATCTTTCCAAGTCGTGGTGTTGATCATATAAAGATTCAATGTTTGCAAAGTCAGCCACTAAGATTTGACAATCTGTTAATGCTTGTTGTGCAATTTTATTTGGCTCCTTTAGAAGCAAAGAACTATATGCTCCTATAATTGAAGGGGCAACAAAAAATTGCTTGCTATATTCTTTTCCGTTTTGATTTAGAAAAAATGCACGCATGATCCCACTTTGCAAAAATCCTATTTGGCTGGCATATTCTCCCTCTCGGACAAAAAATTTATTTTTTTGGAGTTCAATTTGCTTGAAGCATTTTTCAAGTTTACTGAAAGTGTCTTCTTCTACTTTGCTAATATGATGTATAAAGGCTTTGAATGTTTCCATTTGGTTTCCAGATCTTTACATGATTACGATTTCAATACATTGTATATTCTTTTAGAAGTTGGTACTTGTATACCATTCTTTATTGCAATTTTTATAATGGCTCCGATTTTGGCGTTTAGTTCCAACTTTTTGCCAGCTAATTTATCTGTAAGCATGGAGCTTCCTTTGGACTTGGGATACCTTTTTAATTTAGAAAGTAATTGCTTGTTGAGATTACTGCCTAGGTTAACTCCTTCCGACCTGGCCACAAGGATTCCTTCTTTTACAAGTTCTATAAACTCTTGTAATCGTTGAGGATTATCGAATGTTGAGCACGGTAGTCCAGTAGCTGCTTGGATAGAACCGATTGCTGAGCTCTCAATCAATTTTATCCACTGTGCTTCTGTAAATTTTTCTGTTATCTCAATCTCAATATCAGATTCCAAAAATAATTGGCTAAACTCATTTGAAATTGGGTGTAGGGGAAGAATTATTTTTGGAATGTTAAGGTGAATTAGCTGATCTGAATTGGTTCTTTGGACTGGGCAATCGATTATCGTTTCTAACAAATTATTTGGATTTGCTAGATGTTGATAACGATCAGATAAGTTCATTCCATTTTGAAAAATGGCAAGCTTAGTGTTGTCACCAATTAGTTCTTTAAGTTGATTTTCTGCACCGTCAATATGATACTCTTTCAAGCATATAATAAGCCAATCTAATGTTTGATCGATTTGGGTAGAAATCTCAATTGGAATCTTACTTTGTTGCTCATTAAAGAGAATGCGAATGACATCTTTTTCAGTAGTTCTGTTAAAGAAGAAGTATCTATTTTGTTGATTGCGAATGATGTACTTTGTGATCAGTGAGCCAATAGCACCAATGCCAAAGATTCCGATGTTTTTCATTTAAGAATCGCATGTTTAATCCTCACATGTTTCTTCTCTCCGGATTTCCAATCTTCTTGATTTGCCATGGTATTACAAATTTTCTCATGATAGTATACTTGATACCAAGTTTTCTTTTGAAAATTACCTACGTCCTTGAAGGCCAATTCTGAATGAAGCATCAATCTGAGCATGAACTCGTCTTTTGGTTCGCGATGATTGTTTAAGATTTGACTCAGGCTAACAGGAGTGATGTTAATATCTTTTGCGAACATCATACGTTTGTCATAGAGAGTATCAATATATTTTGATAAGAAGTTTGTAAAGAAATTAGATTCCTGATAATTAGCATGTTTCAAGTAGTCTTCCATTTGAATCTTCAATTGCAATAATTTTGCTTTTACAATTTGGCGATTACTTAATTTATTTAGTCTATTGAGTCTGGCTTCTAATAATTTTTTGCCGTCTGATAGTCTTTCTTTATTATTTTTATAAACAGAATTAACTCCAAATTCAGGTTTGGATGTATCTTTTTTACCTTGTTTCATTGTCAAATTTTTCAATTAGTTTGAATATTTCAAGTATTTCTAAACTCAAGGTAGCTCCAATAATATTCATTCCAGATGTATCAATATAATGTTGTGCAATTGCTCCTTTCGGCTTCAATGATATGCATGCAAGTTCGGCGAAATCTTTCACAGCTAATTTTGATATAAATGTCAATAAGTTTCCTATAATTCGCTCGTATTGTTTCTTACTGCCTTTATTAGAAGCTGAAACTGTAAGTAATCTAATGTGAATTCTATACTCCTCAGGAATTCTTCTAATAGATACCAACCCTAGAATTTTTGGATCATTTGCAATACAAATTTTATATACTTCATAATTCTTCTCTAGCTTCCAATTGAAGAAGAATTCTTTTTTCGGTAGTAATTTGTAATCTTCATTTTTAACTAAACCAATGTCAACATTATACTTGATTCCAGTTCTAGTATCTTTGACATACATAACGTAAATATATTGCTAATAGTTTACGTTTAACGTAAACATATTTAATTTTATTTACATAATACGTAAACTTATGTCAATAAAAGACGGATTCAAAATATATGCTAATCCTACATCCGCACATTAATTAGCTTAGCAAGCTCTGCCGGAATAGATACTTGTTTCTGACCGATTTTGATCAACACTCCCGATTCATTGATGGTATCTATTTGGAATGAGGTGTTTGGCATCAAACCTAGTTCCCATAATTCGCTTTCTACTTCATTTGAGATTTGTTCGGTGGCTATTTTAGCTCTTGCACGAGGCTTCAATTTGAGCAATGGATTTAATGGTCTATTTCTTCGCTGAGGAATTGGCGAACCGTGAGGATCATTTTGGGGATAACCCAAAACTTTATCTACTTCGTCGACCATATCCACAGGTAAAAGATGTTCTAGTCTTTCTGCATCTGGATGAATTTGTTTTTCGGTAAGACCTGCTTTGTTGACAAGATAAGTCTCCCATAAACGATGCGCTCTTACCAGTTGCTCTGCATTCTCCATTCCTTTGACCGTCAAGGTCATTTCATTGCCTTGCAGCTGTACCATACCATCTTGCTTCAATACTTGTAGATGTTTGCCAATAGTTGATGCGGATATCCCAAGTTTTTCTGAAAGTAGGGAAGAAGACAAACGCTTCCCAGGTTCTTGTTTTACAGCAAGCTTGATGATGTCTTCCTGCTCGATCTTTCTGCGCTGACCCAATCTTGTACGATGCTTGGACAGAATGCCTTTTTCAGGAGCAAATATCGCAGCAAGAAAATAAAGTAGAGTTGCAACAATGCACATAGCTGGTCCTGGTGTGGTATTGAGAATTATCGCCAGAACAAGTCCTAAAATGGCGGCAATCAAACCAAAAAGACCTGATAGGATAATCACGCTTTTCAGTTTGTTACTCAACAGTAATGCAGTAGAAGCAGGCGTGATCAGCATCGCGACAACGAGAATGACGCCCACAGATCGCAAACTAGATACCACAGCAAATGACAATAAAAGCATCAGAAAATAATGAATGAACTTTACAGAAATACCCATTGTCTCTGCGATTACTGGTTGGAAGGTTGTAATAAACAAGTGCCTATAAAAAATAACAATACTGATTAATGTGAACAGAAGGGTAGCTGCTGTTAACACAATATCTTCATTTGAAATACCTAAAACGGTTCCGAATAAGAAGTCCTTCAAGTCCAAATGTACGCCACCACCAGGACGATTGCTGATGTAAGATATACCCATTACGCCTAGAGAAAACATGCTGGTAAACACAATGCCAATTGCCGCGTCATTTTTAGTTTTTACATTATGTTGTATCCATGTAATGGCAACAGCAGCAATGAGACCCGCAATGACAGATCCAATGAAAAATCCTATCGTACTGTACCCAATTAACACAAATGCCACAACAATCCCTGGGAGAATTGCATGAGACAAGGCATCGCCGATTAAGGACATATTCCTCAAAACGATAAATGCACCAATGATGCCACACATGATACCGACCATGGAAGATGCGACTAATGCTCGTATGGCCCATTCTTGTGAGATGACCTCAATGAAATCTTGCATTACACAAAAATAAGAAAAATCGAATAATTATTTTAGACTAATCTAAATTGCTTCCAACATTTCAGCAATCAAGCCTTCTTTTAACGCATAAGGCGATACTATAATTGATTCAAATCTTGTGGTATTCAAGATAAAATCAATTAGCAAAAAAGCTACAATGATGAGCTTGGTCCGTTGTTGTGGAATACCCGAAACTTGTCTTCTCTCCTCAAGATTTAACATGATGATATCGGCGAATACAGCATCAAACTGACCAGGAGAAAAGCGGGATAGGCTGTTGCTCTTTATTTCACCTTCAATCACGTTTTGCAAAACTTCATATGATCCACTTGCTCCTACAAGGTGTATAGGCCCAACCGTTTGTAGAAAAGCAGTCAGTTCTTTCAATTCCTGTTCGAGAAATTCTTTTAGCGAATCGATCTCTTTAGGACTGATTGGTTCAGTATGATGAAATTTGTTGTACAAAACAGTGACACCAACTTTATAGCTTTTGACAAATTTTATATCGTCATCTTTTGTGATGATGAATTCGACGCTACCTCCTCCTATGTCCATGATGCAAAACCAACCCGAGCTCAGATCGACAATTTGCTTTGTGCCCTTATAAATCAAATCTGCTTCTCGATCACCTGCTATTATTTCTGTGTCTACTCCCAATGAGCTGGAAATGTAAGCTGTAATCTTACCACCGTTTTCTGCTGTCCGCAGTGCTTCCGTACCAATGATTCGGATGGCATCAATTGAATATCCATCAATGATGTCCTTGAAACGATCGATGGTCTTGAGAGCCCGCGCCATAGGTTTTTCTCCAATTCTCGATATGCCATCCTCTGCTAGGATGACATACTGACGTTCTCTGAATAGCTCTTCAATGGTATTATTGGAGGCCTTGCAAATGAGAAGATGAAATGTATTTGTACCTAAATCAAGACAGGCAATTGTACTCATTGTGTTTGTACAGGTTGTAAAGCCTGAGCAAACATGTTCTTATAAAATCCAATTCCTTGATCCGTCATTGCATTGTAATTAGCTTGTCGAGCATTTTCATCGGTAAAGCCATAGAAATAACAACCGTCCGAATAGAATAAATCAGCTTCTTTGGTAATCTCTCCTTTAGATAGAAAGACAAGGTGCCCTATAGCTTTGCAAGCTCCAATATCTGTTGGTCCGACATCGCTGATGAACGTAACTGCCGCTTGTACAGCATTAGCATCACTTTGATTCATGCTAAAGTCCCAATCGAAAAAAATATAGTCGATGTGATCCGTTGTATTATACAAGCTAATGATGTCATCTCTGCTGATGGGTGGCAATACTTTTTTTGCCTGAGTTACCGTTTGAGCAGGAACGCTCGTATCAACTTTTGTTGATTCTTTACAAGAGACAGCAACGAGCAGAAAAGTTATGAAAAGGAATATGTAATGTTTCATTATAAATGATATTCAAGCCGAAAAGTAACGAAATATCCAAAAAGACCTCTGACAAATACATTCGGATCTTCAAATAATGGAATAATTGATCGTGTATATCGCATATTGACTCCTAAACGATTATTGAAACGATAAGCCAATCCTGCTAAAAAGCTCACATCGTTGGTTGCAAATAGATCAACATTGTCTTCAAAAAATGAATTTTGTGCATTTGCCTGGAATAGGTAAGCATAGGACAAGCCTATATCAGCCCGTACCTTGTGGTACGAATCTTCGACCAACCAATCCATGAATGAAATAACAACTGGCAATTCAAAATACTTAAGATCAATATTGCTGCTTTCGATAGGTGAGCCAAAACTGACACTGGCACTACTACCTCGTTGTGCATACAGTAATTCTGTGGATAAATGCAATTTGGGTTTTAAGAAATAACCAACCCTAAGCCCGCCATGCAAACCCAATTTATTGAATCCTGCCAAATCATCCCCATCTATCTGTGCAGCATTTATTCCGGCAAGGATAGTGGCATCAAATCCCTGACCAGAAAGAGGCAAGACAAAACAACATAGCAATAGGATATTACTGAATTTCATTGGAGCAAATGTAAACTTTCTAATAAACGATACTTCCCTAACGTCTGGCCTAAAAGCAAACTTGTCCATCCAACATCAATTCTTGTTTTGTTAATCATATAGAGATTTATCTTAATTTATATTCATATTAATAAAATTATAATATATTTGCTCATATTCAATAAATGCGTAATATATCCCAATGGCGTACACGAAGTCAGAATTAGCGAGCAAGGAGTCATTAGTCAAAGAACACGGTTTTACCATCAGATACGAAAGAGGCAGTTTTGAGTCAGGCCACTGTATCGTAAATGAAAAGAAAGTCATCATTATCAACAAATTTTTCAGGTTGAAGGCTAGAATTGATTGTCTTGACGACATCATTACTAAACTGGAAATCCAGGATGATAACACTCCACTAAATAATACTCAACTTGAAATTACTGCATTAAAGGTTGCATAAATCGTAGCTTTATACCGAACAGAAAGTGCTTTTTGGACATTCAATAATCAGAAACGCTTCTTTTCGAGTATTATACTTGATCTATTTTCCCAAAGTAAAATAGCATCGTTGTAGTTTATACAAATATCTGTTTGGATTGAATCTGAAGGTTACATTTTTAGGTACTGGAACATCACAAGGTGTTCCTGTCATTGGTTGTCCATGTGACACCTGTGCATCTAGTGATGCACGTGACAAACGGTTGCGTTGTTCGGTGCATATACAGGCTGATGACACATCATTTGTCATTGATACAGGTCCGGATTTTCGTTATCAAATGTTAAGAGCGGGTATCACAACACTTGATGCCATTTTGATCACACATGAGCACAATGATCATGTGATTGGTCTTGATGATATCCGTGCTTATAATTATTTGCAGCGAAAGGATATGCCGCTATTTGCAACAGCACGGGTCATTGCCGAGTTAAAGCAGCGATTCAGTTATGTTTTTGGGAATAGCAATTATCCCGGGACTCCCAAGGTGCTCACCAATGAAATCAAACCAAATGAGGCCTTTACCTTCAATGATATTGTGATACAGCCAATCCAAGTCATGCATGGTCGTTTGCCTGTTATCGGGTATAGGATCGGAGACTTTACCTACATTACCGATGCCAGTGATATTGACGACCAAGCCCTTGAACTAATTAAAGGAAGTCGCGTGTTTGTCCTCAACGCACTACGTTTTGAAGAACATCACTCACATTTTACCGTTAAAGAAGCGACAGAGATCGTAAAAAAGCTCGGTATCAAAGAGACATACCTGACCCACATTAGTCACCGTATGGGAAGAGTTGCGGAATGGGAAAAGAAATTACCTGAAGGAATTTTTTCAGCAATTGACGGACTTTCTCTAACAATTGAGTCAACATAATCACCTAAGCTGACGTTATTTTTACGATATTTATTTGAAACACAGTCTGTAACTTTGAGAATAATAACCTGTATACTTCTATTATTGAGCTTGATGGCAACTGTATCCATTGGACAGCAAACTCCGCAGTTCAGCCAACAAATGTTCAATAAATACCAATTCAATCCAGCTTATGCAGGATTTGATCGTTCACTTAGTATAACAGGATCAAGTAGGTCTCAATGGGCAACTTTTGATGGAGCACCCACGACTCAAAATCTAAATGCCCACCTTCCTTTTTATATTTGGAATGGCGGTATTGGAATAAATTTAGAAAACGAAAAAATTGGAGCATTTTCTTCTACAAGTGTTTCATTATCATACAATTATGTGTACGAATCACCAATAGGACTTTTTTCTGCTGGTCTTCGTTTAGGCATTCTACAAAGCCGTCTTGATGGTAGTCGATTAATTACCCCTGAAAGTGTCATTGAAGGTGGTATTATCGAACACAATGACGGAATACTACCTAATAGTACTATTGCTGGAAATTCGCCAATATGGAATTTTGCTGGTTATTATATCAACGATTATTTTGAAACAGGCATCAGCATAAGTGATATACCTAGTCATGCTACTTCATTGGGCGGATTGGATATCGATAGAAGTACGGTAGTTAATTGGTTTTTAGAAGCCAATTATCAACTCAATTATGACATCGATCTCATTCCTTCGGTGTTCGTTAAAACAGATTTTGTACAAACGCAAGTAGAAGTTGCTGGTTTAGCCAATTATCGCAACCAATTTTATAGTGGATTTGGTTTGAGAGGCTATAGTGCCAATACATTTGATGCGGTCGTGTTTTATGCTGGACTGAGATTTAATAAAAAATACCGACTAACCTATAGTTATGATCTGGGAATCAATGGGTTACAAGGTTTTCATGAAGGAACTCACGAATTTGTGCTGAACTACAATCTTCAAAAAATTATCGGTTTAGGCTTGCCGCCAAAGGTTATCTACAATCCACGTTTTTTGTAACTACAGACAATCTTTGAAAAAGGCACTTATTTTTTACCATTTTGTAAAATAATGCCATAGTATGACCGTTTGTAAAACGTCTGACCAGACAATTAGCCGAATCGCATTAGAAATTATCGCAATCAGACTGTGTATTGTTTAACTAAAATTAAATTTGCAACTTTTTAATGATTGCAACGTCAGAAGTTTAACACATCTCTATAATGAAGCAAATAGTATATTCTTTCTTCGCACTACTCATCATCGCTGGTTTATCTTCCTGTGGCCAGAGCAATTCAGGTCAATTGATTGGTATCGACAAGCGACCAAGCTATAAACCGATCAATCCATATGGTATGGCGTATGTCCCTTCAGGCAATACGCATATAGGTCAAAGTGATCAGGATGTATTCAGTACATATACCCAAAGACCAAAAGCAATATCCATAAGAGGTTTCTATATCGACGAGACGGAGATTTCTAATAATGAATACAGACAATTTGTCAATTATGTGCGTGATAGTGTAGCTCACATGCTTTTAGGAGATATTCTTGAAGATGACTTTGGCAATGAATCTGTTGATTGGGAATATGATTTAGATTGGGAAGACGAAACATTGGATGAGATGTTTTTCCAGGGAGACATGGCAATTGGGACGAAAAGAGAATTAGATACAAGACAATTTAACTATAAATGGGAATGGGTGGATTGGAAAAAAGCTGCTTCTAAATCATTTAACGGAGTAAGATCTGATTTGATCAAAGATGATGAAGTAAATGTTTTTCCTGATACGCTGACTTGGATAAGAGATTTCTCTTATTCCTATAATGAGCCAATGGCAAGAAACTACTTTTGGCATTCAGCATTTGATGATTACCCTGTTGTTGGTGTTACCTGGAAACAGGCAAGAGCTTTTTGTGATTGGAGAACAAAACTTTGGAACAGTGCAGGAACGAAGAATGAACAAAGTACTGAGGTGTTCAGATTACCTACAGAAACAGAATGGGAATATGCTTCAAGAGGAGGTCATGATTTAGCACCTTATCCTTGGGGAGGATATTATGTAAGAAATGCAAAGGGATGCTTGCTTGCAAACTTCAAACCAGGTAGAGGTAATTATATTGAAGATGGTGGAGAAACTACAGTGCCAGTAACAGCTTATTTCCCTAATGATTATGGCTTGTACAATATGTCAGGTAATGTTGCAGAATGGACGGAGACAGCATATCATCCACAAGCGTATTCACACATTCACGATTTGAATCCTGATTTGAAATACGATGCAAAAGATGATGATCCTAAAGCGCTGAAAAGAAAGGTAATAAGAGGTGGTTCTTGGAAAGATATTTCTTACTTCCTTCAAACAGGAACAAGACATTGGGAATATCAGGATACTTCGAAGTCATACATTGGGTTCAGATGTGCCTTGACATTCTTAGGTAGGTCTCTAAATGACTTCAAGTAAGTCTCTTTGGCATTAACAAAAACGAATTAAACCGACTAAATCGAAAAAATTACTATCTGTCTGCGAAGTCTATTTGCATGTGTAAAATAGAACTTTATATATCTGCGTTTGACATTTATTAATTATAATCAGTACAGTAAAAACGATAATAAACAATGAGTTTTCTAAAATCTAAAAGCTTTAAATACCTCAAGAATTTAATTATTGGTGTTGGTGCAGCACTCGTAATGCTTGGAGCACTTTACAAATTGCAATCATGGGAGATGCCTGTATTCGGAGGTGTCAAATTTGACTTTCTTACAATTGGTTTGATGGTTGAAGCATTCATTTTCTTATTCCTTGGTCTGATAGGACCTGAGAAAGATTATTACTGGGAAAAATTATACCCAGGACTTGATCAATATGGTGCTAACCTTACTCCATTAAGTGCTGGTCCTGCAGCTGGAGCAAATTTAGGCAGTATGAAGCCATTAAATGGTGAAGTCGTAGAAGGTCAATTAGGTGGTATGCTAGATGAATTAAGAGGTATGTCCAAAAGTCTTGGATCTTTAAAAGCTTTGCAAGAAGTTGATTTTTCTCAAACAGCGGAGAATGTTCAGGCAATGAGTAATTTCTCAGAGCGTCTGAATACTGCTATGTCAGATCTTGATGCATCTGTAGAAGACACAAAAGTGTACAAACAACAAATGGAGAATTTGAATAAAAATCTGAATTCTTTAAATGGTGTATATGATAATGTGTATAACTTCTATGCTAAGCTTAATGATTCAATGGTAGAATTGGAAGCAACTGTAGAAGATACTAAAGTATATAAGGAGCAAATTGCTTCATTAAATCAAAATCTTAGTTCTCTGAATGGCGTATACGGTAACGTATTAAACGCATTTCAACGACCATAAGTTAAACTCTAAAATCTAAGATATATGTCAATTCCAAAGGAACCGCGGCAACTGATGATCAATATCATGTATTTGGTATTGACTGCACTGTTGGCGCTTAATGTTTCTGCTGAAATATTCAATGCTTTCAAGATTGTGGATAAAGGCTTGGTAAAGTCAAATGACGCACTTGATAAATCAAATACTCCTCTTCCTGAAATTATTCGTACAGGTGCCAAAAAGAAGGCATCGCTTGCTAAGTATGCAGATTTAATTGATCCAGCAAGGTCATTGTCTAGTGATATGTCTAAGCAAATTGATGATATGATCGATGAGTTGATTGATGAAGCTGGAGATCGTGATGGATCAGCTGGTGAGGGTGATTATATCACGACATCTGGTGGTGTGACCAAATTGAGAGGGGAGAAAAACAAAGACGTTACTACAAGAATGTTAGTGTACGGTGATAAAGGCGAAAAATTAAAACAACAGTTAAGTGATTTTAAAAAGAAGTTGATTGAATTGGCTGATGAAGAAGATAGAGAGGAGATTGCGAGTCAACTGCCTACAATTGTAGATGATGAAACATGGAGAAAAAAACTGGGTACAGCAAGTTGGTCAGAGTTCAACTTTAAGCAGATGCCTGTCCAGGCAACTATACCAATGTTGAGAAAATTCCAGAATGATATCAAAGGAAGTGAATCTACATTTCTGAACTACTTGGCTGGTAAAGTTGGTACTACCACAGAGGTGGTGCTTGACAAATACGCTGTTGTATCTGCTCCGGAAAAGTCTTACATCATCAAAGGTGAAAATTATAAGTCTGAATTATTCTTAGGCGCTTTTGCAGGTGAAGATTCAAAGACTGATATTAAAATAAGTGTCCAAGGTAGAAATTTACCACTTAGAGATGGAGTGGCTACCTATACTGTACCGACTTCAAGTACGGGTGTCAAACGATACACTGCTACAGCTCAGATCACCAATCCAGCCACTGGCGAGGTAAAAACGGTTAAAAAACAATTCGAATACGAAGTTGGAGAGCGCTCAGTTTCCGTTTCTGCAGCAATGATGAATGTATTTTATATTGGTGTAGATAATCCAATAGAAGTATCAGCGGCAGGTGTGCCTTCTGACCAAGTGAAAGTTTCGATGGGCGGCTCTGGTGGTGGAAACATCAGTAGAAATGGCGATGGAACATATAATGTAAAAGTAAGTTCGCCAACACCGAAAGGTCAATTTGCAAAAGTGAATGTCTCCGCTCC
Source organism: uncultured Saprospiraceae bacterium (assembly GCA_964398295.1). GTDB lineage: Bacteria > Bacteroidota > Bacteroidia > Chitinophagales > Saprospiraceae > CALFUK01. Next base: position 24,278 of record CAYNMW010000013.1, read on the forward strand.
TGGACTTTCTGATTCTAAACTATTTAGAGTGAAACGAATCCCTGATCCTGTTCCAATGTTAGGGAAAAGTAAGAAGTCTGTTATGGGTAATGGAGAATTCAAAGCATATGGCAGCCTGCGAGCAGAATTAGAAAATTTTGATTTCGATGCAAAATGTACTATAAAAGGTTTTCGAATGGTGTATGTTGCAAAAAGACAGGATGCCATCATAAATACAAACGTGGGTGGCAAATATCAATCGAAGACAAAGGATTTGGTAAATAGAGCCAAGCCAGGAGATAGATATTTCTTTGAAAACATTAAATGTAATTGTCCGGGAGATGCCGCAGCAAGAGACCTTGGGACCATTGGTATTACCATTAAATAGACTGCAGAAATGATATTGATAATGAAACAATCAGTTAAATTCCTTTTTACCATTTGTTGTGTTTTCTCTTTTATGGCGCTTACTGCGCAGAATGAGAAGGATGCAATCATCACTGAGGCAAGTGAACCTTTGGAAGAATATTACATCGATGACATCGTTCATCGTACATTAATGGTTGACAATGGAATTCTACCTTGGGAGCATGTCCGGGAAGCAGACGTCGCGTGGACAAAAAAGATATGGAGAGTCATTGATGTCAGAGAAAAAATGAATTTATCATTTCAATATCCTGGCATGCCATTATTCCAAATCCTTAAGGAGATGGTAGAAAATGGAGATGCCAAGGCATTTAGTGAAGATGATTTTAAGGACGAGATATTTGCAGACGAATTGGCTAATCTAGTTGCAAGACAAGATACCATTGTAGTCTTCAATGATGAGACATATGAAGAGGAGGTTAAGATAGTTTCTAACGACATTGACTTTGAAAACATCAATCGATATAGAGTGAAAGAAGTGTGGTACTTCGATGAGGAAGCATCATTACTGAAAGTAAGAATACTTGGTATAGCACCGATCATAGATGAGTTTGACCCAGAGACTGGAGTTTTCAAATATTCTCTTCCATTATTCTGGGTGTATTATCCAGAAGCAAGAGAAACATTTGCAAAGTTTCAGGTCTTTAATGAATTCAACAACATGGCACCAATGTCGTGGTATGATTTATTCGAATCTCGATTTTTTAGCAGTTATATCTACAAAGAAAATAACGCACTTGATATCTCACTTAAAAATATTTATGAAGACGGTATCGAAGTTTTGTTAGAATCAGAAAAAATTAAAGCGGAGCTCTTCAATTTTGAGCACGATCTGTGGGAATACTAAACTCACGTAAAATAAAGTTGTAACGCCCATTATCTTATGAGATGATGGGCGTTCTTCATTTTACAATGATCTTTGAAGTTTGTAACTGTTTGCCGAAGTTTGCAAATCAGAGAAATTAAAATCAACTGTTCTGTGAAGTTTGTAACTTCAAAATAATAATACATTTATGACACCAATCAAACCAGCTGCAACCGTCTTACTTGTCAAAGAAGTAGATGCAGGTATTAAACTATTATTGGTTAAACGAAATACGGCATTAAAATTTGCCTCAGGCTTTTGGGTTTTCCCTGGTGGTAAAATTGACCCTAATGAAGTGGAGCAATTTCCAATAGAGTTGGAGGCTGCTAAGGTCGCGGCCAAACGGGAAGTCAAAGAAGAATGCGATCTTGATGTGGACATCGATACACTTACTTTTTTTGTGCATTGGACGACGCCTACCAACGAAAAAAGAAGATTCTCCACCTACTTTTTTCACGCTCCAGCAACAGACCATCAGCAAGTCACTGTAGATGGATCTGAAATACTTGATCATAAGTGGGTCACACCAAAGGAAGCCATCAGAATGGCTGAGCAACAGGAGATTGCTCTACTGCCTCCCACATATGTAAATATTGAGCGGATTGCTCATTGCACAAGTTATCAGCAAGTAACTGAGGAATATGCACGAGTAGAACCAATCTTTGTTACGCCCACGATTGGATTTAAGGATAATAACGCACATTGCATGTATGAAGGAGATGCAGGCTTTACAAATGGAGACCCGAATTCTCCTGGTCCAAGACACAGATTGGTATTCAATTTCAAAAAAGGCCACTATAAATTTGAATATTCTGGCTGTCCAAATTACTACCCTGTAAATGGTATACAGAATAATTCTTAACATCGATTCTATTTTACCGATGTTAGTTTTTTGGAAAAAATAAATCGAGTACAATGCCTGTAAGAATTAGGTTTGCTGATTTTAAAAGTCCCAATCGAATCCTCTTCGGTATATTTGATCGCAAATGGGAACTTCTATACACAGAATTCACTTACTTTAGTATATAATTAATACCACAATTATGAGATGGCAAGGCAAAGAACAAAGTCGTAATGTAGAAGATAGACGAGGAGAAAGCTCCAGAGGCGGAGGCATAGGAATCGGAGGAGGACTCAGCATAGGAGTTTTACTTTTGGCTGGACTGATATTTTTATTGGGTGGTGACCCATCCGGATTTTTACAACAAGCCGGAAGTCAAGCACCTCCTCAAACACAGCAAGCTCCTGGCACCGAATACCGAGGTACAGATCAAGAAGAAGCATTGGCAGATATTGCTGGAGTCGTTTTAAAAGAAACAGAAGATGTGTGGGGACAGATATTTCCACAGCAATTAGGCAAGCGATACACACCTGCCAAATTGGTGTTATTCGAACAGCGCATAAACTCTGCATGTGGATATGCTGGTTCGCAAACAGGACCTTTCTATTGTCCTGGAGATAGCAAAATATATTTGGACGTTGACTTTTATGAGCAACTGAAACAAAATTTTGGAGCTCCTGGAGATTTTGCTTTTGCATATGTTGTTGCACATGAAGTAGGACATCATGTTCAAAACTTATTAGGTTATACCAATTATGTGCACAAACAAAAGGGTAGGGTTAGTACAACAGCCTATAACGATTTATCCGTAAGGCTAGAATTGCAAGCTGATTTTCTAGCTGGAGTATGGGCACATCACACATATAAGAATACTGACCTTATTGAAGACGACGATTTCAGAGAAGCTATGAGAGCAGCTGAAGCAATTGGTGATGACAACATACAAAGACAAACAACAGGATACGTTAGGCCTGAAACCTTTACTCACGGGACTTCTGAGCAACGCATGAGATGGTTTAGACATGGCTTAGAAACTGGGGATATCAGTAAAGGTGATACGTTCAATGCAAGAAGGTTATAGCGAGTACGCTTTAAAGTGATTGGAAAAAATTGACTTAAAACGACTTACAGATAAATTGAGCCAACTGTATTGAAATCATCCTTAAGCATTAATTCAGTAAGTTTTGCTTTTGCCAAAAGAGACTTAATTGCTGCTATCACAATCGTAATGATGGCAATACCTCAGGGCATGGCTTATGCTGTAATTGCTGGTCTGCCTCCGATATATGGTCTGTATACATGCCTCCTACCATTATTAATTTATCCCTTCTTTAGTTCTTCCCAATTTTTGTCAGTTGGTCCTACGGCGATTCTATCAATATTGCTTGTAAGTGGTTTAAGCGGTCATGCAACTATCATGACTCCAGAGTATATCAGCTTGGCAATATTTGTTTCGTTACTGGCTGGTATCATACAAATTGGAATGTCTTTACTGAAGATGGGATTTTTGGCTAATTTTTTGTCTCATCCAGTCTTAGTGGGCTTTACTTCAGCTGCTGCTGTCATCATCATCGTAAGTCAGCTTAAGTATGCACTCGGGATTTCACTTGAACGATCTTCAACAATTATTGAAACTTTGACCGCCTTAGGTAAAAATATATCAGCTACAAATGTCTATTCTGTTGCCTTATTTCTGATGTCGCTTATAGGAATTTTGTTCTTCAAAAAATTCAAAAAATCATTTCCCGCAGCACTTGTATGTATTGTTCTTGGTAGTCTCGCTGTTTATTTTTTTCAATTGGCTGATGAAGTAGCAATTATAGGTGATGTACCTTCTGGGTTACCTTCAATTATGAATCCAATTGAGTTTGATTCAGCAATGATACTATCGCTATTACCATTAGCCGGAGTGATTAGTTTTATCAGTTTTGTAGAATCACTTGCCATAGCAAAATCACTTGATGGTAAGGATGGCCATTATGTTGTCGATGCTGATAAAGAACTTTTGGGACTCGGCATGTCAAAGTTTGTCGGTGCTTTTTTTCAAGCTTTTCCCAGTACAGGCAGCTATTCAAGAAGTGCGATAAATGAGGATGCCGGCGCTAAAACAGGCTTATCTTCAGTATTTGCCGCGTTGATTATCGGATTGTCCTTGCTTTTATTTACTAAAGCTTTCTACTATATCCCTTATCCTGTTCTTGCTGCAATTATCATATCTGCAGTCATTAAATTATTTGACTACAAAACCACAAAAAAATTATTCAATACCGATAGAGGAGATTGTTGGGTATTGATCATTACATTCTTGGCTACGATATTACTGGGAGTGTTAACAGGTATCACAACAGGAATAATTCTCTCGATTTTAGTGGTGTTGAAAAAAGTATCAACTCCTCACTTCGCGGTATTGGGAAAGATTGATGATTCAGGCATTTATAGAAATGTCGACAGATTCGATCAGGCAGTAGTCGAAGATAAAGTCTTGATCATCCGATACGATGATGACATATTTTTTGGCAATGCCAATCATTTTTTTGATTCCATTATAGCAGAAATAATGCAAGCACCCTCAACTAAGATTTTGGTGCTGGATATGTCGTCTATTAGTAATATTGATAGTACAGGAATCATCCAATTACGAATTCTCTTAGAACAACTGAAGAAGAAACAAATTAAACTTCATATCTCTGGTCCTAAAGGTCCATTACGAGATCGCCTTAAGGAAGAGGGGATCAGTGCATTGATTGGCGATAGCAATATTCATCTGTCCATAGAGAAATCAATGAAGCGGATAAACGAAACATCGTTTACTGGTTTTTGAATAGAATCTGGTAAGAGGTACTGAGACCTTTGCCTCATAACAAGCTAGATTCTTAACCAAACCCTCAAATTTTTACATTTGAATCAGTTGCTCACAACTGCTTAAATCATCTTCATCATTTGATGCCATGATGATTAATTTCTTGTTTTTGTATTCCTGTAATAGATCGTAAAACCAAGCTCTGGCTTTGACATCTAAAAATGAACTTGGCTCATCTAATAATAAAAAAGGCACATCGGTCTTGAAAGCAAGTAGCAATTGTGTCCGCTGTTTCATTCCAGAAGAAAAATATTTTATTGGTTTTTTCCTGTCTTGTTCCAGGTAAGCAATTTTCAAAAATTCAGTTTCATCAAGGGAGCTTTCTAACGGCTTGAGTTTTGCATACACCTGTATCAATTCACCAATCGTGTATTCTTCAATCAAGTCAATATATGGTGCGGCAATAGAAATCTTTGTATAGATCTCTTCTCTTGGAATGTTGGTTTCATTTATAGTGTATGCAATGTTTCCTTTACTTGGGCTTAGATAGCCACTGATAAGACTTAATAGAGTAGACTTGCCGGAACCATTACTACCTGAAATGCCATAAATACCAGGACCAGTAAAAGAAGTGCTGAGGTTTTTAAAAATCCAATTGAATGTATACCGCTTGGAAACTGATTGGCAATCTATGTTCATGACACAGCTGTCAGACCTTTAATGATTCCACGTTCAGATGAATTGACAAAATCAATGATGTTGTCCCTGTCTTCGCCAATTTCGAACAGCTCACTAATTTCCTCCATTGCCTTAGTCTTGTTCCTATACTTTACAAATAAAACCCGATAGATATCTTCGATGGTATGAATACGCGCATTGGCAAAACCTTTCCGTTTTAGTCCAATTGAATTGACTCCAATATAACTTAGTGGATCTTTTGATGCTTTTACAAATGGAGGTACATCTTTTCTGACGAGCGAACCTCCCCCGATAAATGAATATCTACCTATTTTGACAAATTGATGTACGGCAACTAGTCCTCCTAATATAGCGTGATCTGCTACTTCTACATGACCAGCAAGATTGACACAGTTTGATAGTACGGCGTGGTTGCCTATATGACAGTCATGTGCAACGTGGACATAAGCCATTAATAAAGCATGATGACCGATGATTGTTTTACCACTTGCTTTTGTGCCTCTATTGATCGTACAGTATTCTCTTATAGTTGTATGATTGCCGATTTCAAGTGTTGTATACTCTCCTTGATATTTTAAGTCTTGTGGCTCTGCTCCAACTATAGCTCCTGGAAAAACAACGCAGTGGTCGCCAAGTCGAGAGCCGTTCATGATTACTGAATTTGGTTTTATGACGCAATGGTCACCTATTACAACATCTTCTTCTATCGTAACAAATGGGCCAATTTCTACGTGACTTCCAATCTTAGCTTTTGGGTGTATTGATCTTAAATTACTTTCCAATTTCTTTTTTACTTATATGTGCTATTAATTCGCTCTCAGAGACTATCTTATTACCAACGTAAACAGTACCCTGCATGTGTACAATTCCCCGTCTAACTGGCGACAATAATTCCATCTTTAATATCATAGTGTCTCCCGGAACAACAAGTTGCTTAAATTTCACATTGTCTATTTTGATAAAATAGGTATTGTAATTTTCAGGGTCTTCGACTTTACTCAAGACTAAAATACCCGCTGCCTGCGCTAAAGCCTCAAGTTGTAAAACGCCTGGGAAAACAGGATTATCTGGAAAGTGTCCTTGAAAGAAGGCTTCATTACGGGTGACATTCTTGATGCCGACAACTTTACTTTCTGTTAATTCTATTATTTTATCTACCAACAAAAATGGATACCGATGAGGTATTAACTCTTGAATGCGCATGGTATCATACAGTGGTGGTATGTTTGGATCATATACAGGCTTGCCTTTTAGTTTACGTTGTTCCAGAAATTTTTCTTTCAGGAATTTCGTGAATGCAATATTAGAAGTATGACCGGGCTGATTGGCAATAATTTTACCTTTTATCTGTCTGCCAAGTAAAGCAAGGTCTCCGATTAAATCTAATAATTTGTGCTTTGCAAGAATATTGTTTTCATATGGATTGTAATTGATCGCTTCATCGATTTGTGCTATACCAAATGATTCAGCTAATTGCTGTAGGGCATCTGGCTCTAATAATCCATCATTGATGATGATCGCATTTTTCGTATTTCCACCTTTGATCAAATCTTTGTCCGTCAACTTCTTCAATTCACTCGTAAAGACAAAGGTCTTGTGTGGTGCTATCTCTGTGGCATATTGATCCAATCCATTTAGAATTGCTGATTGAAATAAGCGGATAGGTTCTGCGTATTGTAGATTTACTTGTACACTAAAGTCATCATGTGGGATTAACAAATAATCCGCACCTGTTTCTTCATCTTTAAATGTCAGTACTTCAGTAATGACAAAAAACTCCTTTTCAGCTGTATCAGACTCTACAATTCCTGCAGACTGTAACGCATCAATAAACGGTTGTGAGCTTCCATCAAGAATGGGGATTTCAGGACCATCGTACTGTACTTCCAAGTCATCAATCCCTAGAGCGTATACTGCAGATAGAAAATGTTCAACTGTTTGAATATTGCTCCCATTTTTACCAATCGCCGTATGTCTGATCGTATCTGTGACATTACCAACGTCAGCTTTGATTTCACCACCATTCTCTGAAGAGGAGTGTTTAAAAACGATTCCTGAAGCAGTGTTGGTTGGATTAACTACAATACTGCACTGTTCACCTGAATGAAGACCTATTCCCTCAATGCTAAATGAATGCTCAATTGTCTTTCGTTTCATGATCCAATCTTAAATCACATCCAATTTACAGTAAATATTGTTCATATTGCTTGACAACTCCTAAATTCCGATATACATCACTTTTCGAGGGATAAGATCGCTCATTTTAGCTTTTTTGACACCTTTAACCTACCTTTCCCGATACATATTAGGTCCTGGTGGTTTCAACCACTTGTGCCAATATGTTGACTAGTTACTATTTATCAAAAATGAACGTACCAAAACTTGATGGGATATGAAAATTTGGTTTCTCAGAATCAGGTTTCACCCAGCTGATCCATTCAACATCAGCAGAGTCTGTATGGTAATTTCCTCTGTAAATGCCGATTGCAATAGCATCTTTTGTATCCATTAACCCAAGATCTTTCAAGGCGACTTTAGCTATTGTTCCTTCTAATACGTACCCAGTTTCAGTTCGCTTTGTTTCAATTGTAATAAAGTCTCTGTTTAAGTCCCAGGACTCATCAATGCTTTCACCAAAGATCCCTTCCGAATCGAATATTCTTCCTTCAGCGTCCATTTCAAAGGAATAATAAGGATTGATTTTTGTCGGGTGCCTTAAAAATAATTCTACCCGATCAGAGCGTACTGCATTTGATTCTTCATCTGGATAGCTTTGTTCCAAATAAATATCATCGTCTTCTACAGTGAAATAAAAATAGATGGAGGCTTCATTATGTAATGCTTTGAATTGTGTTTGAAGTTTGAAATTGTCATTCCATGGTGCAGAAAGATTTGATATGCTGGTTGCTTTACTCCATGTTTTGTCTAAGATGCCATCCACTTCGATATGATCCGTTCCTATGTTTATCAGGTGGAATGTTGTATCATTAGTTTCTTCTATCTCAACAAGGGATTTTGAGTGCTTTACATTCGTACAATTCAAAAAACTAAAGGCAATTAGAATATATAGTGTAGATGAATTCATAATTAGTTGAAGAGATTACGACTCAGGCGGACAAATCTAAATTGTAGCATAACGGCTGATACCGTCAGACTAAGTACAAGTCCTATCCATATCCCTATGGGTCCTAGATCAAGTACAAATGCCAGGATATAACAAGCCGGAAAGCCGATAATGAAATAGGCAAAAAATGTGATGAGTGTTGGGATTTTTACATCCTGAATTCCCCTCAAGGCACCTAAGGTTGTTACCTGAATGCCATCTGGTAATTGGAAAATAGCTGCTAGTATAATCAAGGTAGAAGCAATTGATACAACTGACATATCATCAATGTAGAACAGCGGCAATTGATTTCTAAATATGATAAAGATGATAGCACAAAGTGCCATGAAGAACACCACTTGTATGATGGCTGAGTTTGCTGTTCTTCCTAAAGCTGTAGCATTCTTTTCTCCAAAATGGTTGCCAACACGAATTGTTGATGCCATAGCGAATCCAGTACAAATCAAAAAAGTAACAGCAGCCAAGTTGATGGCTATTTGATGTGCAGCTTGTGCCTCTTTACTGATTAAGCCCATCATGATAGATGCAAAGCTGAATATTGACATTTCAAAAAACATTTGCAATGATGTTGGGATACTAAGATTCAAAATTTTATTGAATACTTGTTTTGAATATCTGCTGAAGTTGGAACCGGCAATGTATTCCCATAAATTTTTCCATCGGTAACAAATGCCTATAATAATAATGACAATGACAATTCTGGTAATCAATGTTGCATATCCTGCACCAGCAACCCCGAGTGCAGGTGCACCCAGTTTTCCATAGATCAATACATAGTTTAAAAATATGTTCAATACATTTCCAATCAGAATTGCAATCATTGGTGGTAATGCTTCTGATAGTCCCTCAGAATAGGTTCTGAAAGATTGGAAGATCATTAGTGGAATAATGGAAATCGAAACAATGGTAAAATATGGTTTCGCGTGTACAAGTACCTCCTCATCCTGGCCCATATAATCCATCATTGGCACAATAGAGAATAAGATAAGCAATGAAATAAAGGCAAAGCATAAATTAATGACCAGACTGTGTTTGAAATATTCTGAAATGCGGTGGTAGTGATGAGATGCTTTTGCTTCTGAAATGAGTGGTGGCAAGCCATAAGAAATTCCTAATCCTACAATCAAGAATAAGGCATATATGGCAATAGATAAGGAGATTGCAGCCAATGGAGCTGCCCCAAGTGAACCAACCATAATGTTATCAACTATATTGACAGATAGTTGACCCACCTGGCCAGCCATGATTGGTGCTGCAAGTTTCAAATTGAGCTTGAAATCATTCCTATATTTTTGATACCATTGCATCGCGTAACGAAGATAGAATTAATGGAGGCATAAAGACTGTCTTCTTCGATGTTAATCTTGTGAACTCCTCACCGTCTATTTGACTATATTTATTCTCATGTATGTGCCAAAATATTTTGAAGCTCCATCCATTGAAGTTGTCCGGACGTTTATCGAGGAGTATTCGTTTTGTACATTGGTAGGACAACTCAAAGGGCAGCCAATTGCAAGCCATATTCCTCTGAAGTTGCATGTTTCTGATGATTCAGAATATCTGGAAGGCCATATTGCCAGAGGAAATATCCAACAACAATTGTTTGATTCTGAACAAACATTGATGGCTATTTTTCGAGACCCTCATGCCTACGTGTCATCAAGTTGGTACAACCACGTGAATGTCCCAACCTGGAATTATATAGCAGTTCATATAACTGGAAAGGCATCCCGAATTGAAGGCGATGAGTTGTTAGAGTCTATCAAAAGATTAGTGAATACATACGAAACGGATAAAGAAACAGGTTTTCAAGTAGAACAAATGCCTCCAGAAATGTTGCAACGCGAATTGAAAGGAATTGTAGGTTTTCGTTTGACGATAGACAAAATTGAAGCAGCATTTAAATTGAGTCAGAATAGGGACGATGAAGATTACGCAAACATTATAAATAAGCTTTTAGAATCGGAGGATCCATTATCAAGCTTGATCGCTGAAGAAATGAAAAAATTGAGAACTTCATGAATGTATTGTGTTTGAACGAAAGGATGCTAATTCGTGGATTGTTAATTATAGTGAGTATTTTTTTTCTGCAACAATTGACAGCTCAAACAAGTGAAGATGTATCATTCAGCTTATTGACTGTTGGACCTGGAGATCAGACATACAATATTTTTGGTCATACTGCTTTAAGAATGCATCCTGACAAAGCTGGAAGAGACGTAGTGTTTAATTATGGGACGTTTGATCCGACGATGGATTATTTTGTCCCTAAATTCTTGAGAGGAAAATTACCATATCGATTGTCTTTGCAGCGGTATGCCAGGTTTTTAGAAAGCAATCATGTGGAGGGTAGAGCAGTATGGGAGCAACAATTGAATCTTGATGGAGAAACAAAAACCAAATTGATCAAATTTCTCGAGAATAATTCTCTACCCGAAAATCGTGAATATTTATATGACTTCTTTTGGGATAATTGTTCTACCAGATTAAGAGATCTGTTTGAGAATGAATTACCTGATTTTCAATATCTAGGACTAGAGGAAAGAGAAGTAACGTTTAGACAATTGTTGGATGAATATCTTGGTGGTTTGGATTGGACTGACCTTGGGATCGATTTGATTATTGGGTCTACGGCAGATGTTAATGCAGACCACAGAGCTCAAATGTTTTTACCAGATTACCTACATGATCTTGCATTTAAAATGAATTATAATAAAGAGGGTGTGTCTGCTCCTCTTGTCCAATCGAGCGAGAAAGTATTGGCGCTTGACAGAAAAGTACATCAGTCAATGTTGATTACACCGATGTATTGTTTTTTGTTCTTTTTATTTATCGAATTGATCTTATTTATTTCTGCACCAGCTCAGCATTGGGGACTCGTTCGTTTATATGATACTTTTTGTTATGGTTTGATTTCAATAATTAGCGTAGTGGTGTTGTTTATGTGGTTTGGTACTGATCATCAGGCTTGCGCCGAAAATTATAATCTGCTTTGGGCCAATCCTTTGTATTTGATCGTTTTTGTTAGTGCATGGAGAAAACAAATATCCAATAAAGCCTTGGCTTTGTGTACTATTTTTATGATTCTTGTTCTCCTTCTTTGGACTTTCATTCCGCAACAGTTTCATTCAGCAGTAATTCCAATCATCCTCATTTATATTTTAAAGAATATTCGGAGAATTCGTAGTAGGAATTTGACAATAGTTCAAGAGACTGATAATAGAATCTCCTAGAGATGAGGTTGTGATCCTATCCTGAGGCAAAGGTCTCTGACCCAATGCCATTTAGTTAAGGAAAATACCCTTCTAAGGCCTCAACTTTTAGTAGTACAGGCAAATGTATTCTGAGTATTATTTGTGATTTAGGGTATTGGTCCCATTTGAATCAA
>CAYNMW010000014.1:0-36371 GCA_964398295.1 uncultured Saprospiraceae bacterium
TGTCGACATTCATCCCAAATAAACTGGCTATCAAAGTCGGTAACATCAATATAATCGTGATGATCGTCAATCGCTGGATGAAGACATTCAAATTGTTGGATACAATAGATGCATAGGCCTCCATGGTCCCACTCAAGATATTGGTATACACATTTGACATCTCCAATGCCTGACTGTTGTCAATGATAATGTCTTCAAACAAATCTAAGTGTTCTTCCATCTCTCGAATCTTCAGTAAATCAGTTCGCTTCATTTTCATCTTCAGCAATTCATTGGAGCTAAGCGAATTCACAAAATAAACTAGACTCTTTTCGATTCGCAAAAGCTCTTGTAGTTCCTTGTTACGACTACTGGTATATAACTCTTGCTCTATCAAATTTCGCTTCAAATTCAACTTCTTCAAACATTCCAAAAATCGAAAAACGGTTTGCTCAAACAATTGGAGGACAAACAACTTGTGGTCATCCGGGTTAAAATGCTTTACTCTATTATTCAGAAATTTCTCGATGATTGGATTCTCTACAGAGGTGATGGTGATGATGTTTTCTGCAGTTAGGATAATTCCGATAGGTGCAGTAATATAAATCGCTTCACTTTCTTTTCCTTTTTCATTGATGATCGGTGTGTTGATGACGATGAGCTTGATGTCATCTTCGCGTTCATATCGAGAACGTTCATCGATATCGAGTGAATCAGTAAGGAAATCAAGTGGAATGGATAAACGAGTAGAAAGGGATGTCAGTTCTTCATGATTGAAGGGCGGCTGAATGTTAATCCAACTTGAAGCTTGCAAAGATTCTATCTCTACAATCTTGAGGTCTTTTTTGATATAGTGGCGGATCATAATATCCCGAATCAGGCTCCATTTATACTATGTATCTAATTTTGTGCCGCAAACATAGGCATTTATTGAATAAGGTGGAAATACAGTGCATATCCTGAACTAAGTGCAATGTAAGTGATTGAGGTGTCTGTAATTGACAACAAAAGGTTTCTTAAGAAAATAGGTGATTTGCCGATAGAATTGCGCTCGATAATTCGAAGCAATATTGAAATAGTTTTGGACTTAGCCCAGTAATTTTACAGTCAACCTGAAATGATGTTTTCATGAATCTTCTGAATTTGCTTTTCCAAATCCAACTCACCACTATTATCAATAAGCATATCAGCAACAGCCACTTTTTTCTTTTCTGGTAATTGATTTTTCATTCTTGCTAAAACGGCTTCTTTACCAACTCCATCGCGTTTCATGACTCTTCTGATCCGTTCTTCTTTTGGACAAGTTACAACTAGCAGTTTATCGAAATTTTTGTAAGAGCCATTTTCCACAAGTAAAGCAGCCTCATATAAGACATAAGGAGCCTTTTGTGCCTGTACCCATCCAATAACATCTCTGCCCACAGCAGGGTGGACGATAGCATTCATTTGTTTGAGTAACTTTTTGTCCGAGAAGATTTGAGAGGCAATATAAGGACGATTTGGTCTGCCATTGCGATGGTATGCTTCCTCTCCAAGAAGCTCTTTTATTTGTTTTTTTAGTGGTCGAGAAGTCAGCATTAAATTCTTGGCTCGAGTATCAGCATAATACACAGGTATGCCGCGTTTTTCAAATAGTCGACAGCAAGTCGTTTTGCCACTCCCAATACCTCCTGTAATTCCAATCGTTTTCATAATATACCTTCAAATTCTTTAAGATAGCTTTGTTTGACTTGATGGTCCTTAACATGTTTTAAATCTGTAACGTTATAGCCCATCAATTGACTATAAATATTTTTTAAGTCAGTTGTTGCTTTCGATTTTCTTGCTGCTAAAGTGATAGAAGGATTTTCCTCGTAGGATTGTTCTATTATTTTGAATGATGATTTTGCAATACAATTCATGAGATTGCCCAGTTCTTCATAAGGAAACTCCAATTTGATGATTTGATACCTGTATTCCTCCTGAATGTCAGCTTGTTGTATAGCATCCTTTGCACTAAGTTTGTAAGCTTCTATGAGACCAGGTACACCGAGTTTTGTCCCTCCAAAATAACGGACGACTGCGATAATTGCTTTCACCAACTGATGACTTTTCAATACATTCAGTATAGGCAACCCAGCTGTGCCTGAAGGTTCTCCATCATCATTGGCGCGATAAACCATCCCTTCATGATCTAGTCGATATGCGTAACAGACATGTCTCGATTTGAAGTGTTCGGCTCGTATGGATTGCAAATAGGTTTTTACTTCTTCTTCTGATTCCACTTTAGTGGCATAACTAAAGAATTTACTGCCTTTCGATTTGAAAGAACCAACACTCTGATGCTTTAGAGTTAAATAGGAATCATTGTCATCATTCACACAATAAAGATACACGAATCACTAAGTATGGCATGTTGTAAATTATTACAATAGCATTCTACATATTCAGAACAACTCCATTCCGATAAGGACAATAGAAGCCACAGCGAGAGCTAAACCTATCTGCTTAAATTTATTAAGCTTTTCATGAAACAAAATGGCACCCGCAATCGCAGATAATAAGACAACGCCTATATTGTTAATTGGAAATAATACGGAGCCATCCCAACCTTGTTCAACCAATACGATGAGCAGGTAAATAGTAAGGAAATTGGGCACTCCCAACACTATTCCAGCAAGAATTTCTTTAGGTTTAATAAATGGTCTGGAAGTCAAAGCCATCACACAAAATCCTAAAATGCTTGCCAGTGCAAAGGAATGAGAAACAAATGATATGCTGTCATTCATTAAACCTTCTTTGCCAACAACAAGCAAAATGACTTCAATGATACCGCTTAATAGAAATGCCAGTAATGGGAAGGCCAATATCTTCCAATCTTCTTTGACTTTGTTTCGTTCAAGTTTGGGAACATAATACACAAACACAATTGCCGCAACGGCCAATATTAAGCCCAGGATCTTCTGAATGCTGACCAAATCATTGTAAACGACAATCGCAAAAATAGCACTAATCAGTATTGACATTTTTTGAATGATCGTGGTCAATGAGATGCCTGCCAATTGAAATGCTTTGCCCAAAATGTTAAACCCTACTATAAACAGCAAGCTTAATGCAATGATGTATCCGATTCCAGGAGAGTGGATGATGTCTGCACTAATGACTAATTCTCCAGCGAGTATACTCCCAACTGCAATAGAAGAAAGATAATTGACGACAATGGTCGGAAGATTGCGAATCCCATACTTTGGGAATATCTTAAAGAGTAAAGCAAGAGATACATTTGCGGCAATACACAGAAGAAGTAGGAGCATTGGGTTTTAATGTTAACAATTTATTGACGAATTAAACACATTTTGTAAGAATAATGCATGATTTGTTCCATTTACTTTTGCAATACTGTTAATCTTTAATTGCTTTATTATGTTCCTTAAAACATATAAGTCAAAGTTTAATATGTATATTTGTTTCACCAATGGTTTTTTGAATTTATGAATCTGCAAACATTACTTCTGGTCATCGGATCAGTCGCTATAGTACTCACCTTAATCGTAGGTTTGATTATGAAAGGACATAAGTCCTGGCTCATGACATTCCTTCAAAATTTTTGCGGCGTATTTTATATCTTTTCTGGCTGGGTCAAAGCCGTTGATCCCATGGGAATGGGTTTCAAAATCTCTGATTATTTTGCCGCCTTTGAATCTGTGTTTAGTGGGACTTGGTTTAGCTTTATGGCGCCCTTGTTTCCATTCCTGTCAGAATATCAAATTGTCCTTTCAGTCTTTGTCATTATTTTTGAAATTGTTCTAGGTATCATGTTGATAATGGGGCATCGGCCAAAACTGTTGAGTTGGATGTTCTTTCTGTTACTGCTTTTCTTTACAGTACTTACAGGGTTCACATTCCTTACTGGATATGTGCCACCAGATGTTAATTTCTTTCAGTTTGGTCAATGGGGCGAGTTCAAGGAGAGTAATCAACAAGTTACAGATTGTGGGTGTTTTGGTGACTTCATCAAACTAAAACCAAAAGTGTCTTTTTTCAAAGACCTTGCATTGATGGTGCCGGCTTTGTTCTTCTTATTCCAGCATAAAGGAATGCATCAGTTATTCTCTAAAAGGATAAGAGATGGCTTGGTAATAGTTTCCATAGTTGGATTGCTCATTTATTGCCTGAGTAATTTTGTTTGGGATATACCTCATGCTGATTTCCGTCCATTCAAAAAAGATGCAAACGTCAAAGAGATTAAAGAGATTGAAATGGCAGCTGCTGCAAATGTAGATATCATTGGCTGGGAGTTTACTAATTCAGAAACAGGAGAAGTGGCATCTATCATGAATCCTGACTACATGGCAATCTATAAGTCATATCCTAAAGAAGAAGGTTGGAAGGTTGATCAGATTCAATCAAAACCAACACTTGAACCAACAAAGATCAGTGATTTTGAGATTGTTGATACAGATGGTTACGACAAGACTGAGGATATCCTAAATGACTCCAACTATTCTGTGATGATTGTCAGTTATAAATTGAAAGGCAATGGTCAGGAGCAATTGGAAGGAACATATCAGGATACGCTTATTAAAGTTGACACCTTGCAGAATGGAACAATCTCACAATCTATTGACGAAATTGTACAAAAGAAGTACAGCTATACAGATTATAAATGGGATGAATCTTTTGCAATGGATTATGCCAACATCATAAAACCATTTACGGACAAAGCAAGAGCTGAGGGGCTGAAAACCTATGCTGTTGTTGGCGGAGCTGGAGCAGAACAATTAGCGGATTTGAAAGATGAATTAGGCCTTGGACTGGATATGTACACGGCAGATGACATCTTGTTGAAAACCATTGTGAGATCAAATCCAGGCGTTGTGTTATGGAAGGATGGCAGAATCGTTCAGAAATGGCACAAAAAGAAGCTTCCTTCATATGAAGAAGTGAAAAAGGATTACATTAAATAAAGTTAAATAGTAGGGCAAAGAAAAACAAATCAGTTTCTTTGCATAGAAATCATAAAAACACATAAAAGTATGTTAAGTCGAAGGGGTGTGCGAATTAAAGTAATGCAAGTTCTCTTCTCTTTAAATAGAGATGATGCATTCAAATTTAAAGAAGCAAAGAAACGGTATTGGGCGTCCATAGAAGAGGCATTCGTGCTTTATCTATTTAATTTGTACTGCTTAATACAGGTATCTAAAGAAGCTGTTGCCGATGGAGAAAAGAGAAAGTCTAAGCATCTTCCTTCTGATGAAGACAAAACCTTTACGCCTAAAATCTATGAGAATGATTTGATCCAAGCATTGGAATCGAATAAAAAATTGCAACAGCAATTTGAACAACTCAACTTTACGGATAAGATCAATGCAGATTACATCAAAAAAATATACGCCGAATTTGCATCGAATGAAGCATATAAAGAGTATTTAGCCAAAGCAAGTGTTAAAGATGACCATTTAGAAGTCTTGTTGGAATTGTTCCGTGTATGCAGAAAGCATGAATTCTTTATTGAATTGATGGATGACCATTTCACCAATTGGCTAGATGATAAATCTGTTGTTATAGGTACAGTGAAAAAGACATTGAAAGAGTTGCCAGATGTCGAGGCTACTCATTTCAAAGAATACTATCCAGATGATGAAACCTGTAAGGAGTTTGGAGAAGGGTTGCTAACCAATACGCATAAGAAAGATGAAGAACTGTTAACCGTCATAAAACCTGCACTTCAAAATTGGGATCACGAACGACTTGCAGTTATTGATATGATCTTACTCAAAATGGCATTGGTTGAGTTCTTAGAGTGTGTAACAATTCCAACAAAGGTGACACTCAACGAATATGTTGAAGTGTCTAAGATGTATAGTACTCCAAAAAGTAAAGACTTCATCAATGGGATTCTAGACAAACTACTCAAGGATCTCGAAGGAGAAGGCAAGATTAATAAAGAAGGCAGGGGATTAGTAAGCTAATAAAGGTTCATGGCTCAGAAGGTTATCATTCTTGATTTTGGTTCTCAATACACACAGTTGATTGCCAGAAGGGTCAGGGAGTTGCAGATTTACTGCGAAATTCATCCATGTAATAATCCACCAGCATTTACCGATGACGTAAAAGCAGTGATTTTGTCAGGAAGCCCATATTCTGTTAATGACAAAAATGCCTTACACTTTCCATTAGATGATATATTGAATAGATACCCAGTATTAGGAGTCTGCTACGGGGCCCAATACATAGCAGCGCAATTAGGTGGCAAGGTAGAGAGTTCCAATATACGCGAGTATGGAAAAGCTACACTGAAGCTGGAGAATCAACAGGACAGTTTCTTTGATTCTATCTCTGCAGATTCTCAAATATGGATGTCACATGGTGATTCCATCTTAGGAATTCCAGATTCGTTTGAAATAATAGGAACAACTGATTCTATTCCAGTTGCTGCGTTCAGGTCAAAACAAGACGCATATCAGTCACCCGTTTACTGTATTCAGTTTCATCCCGAAGTGAGTCATAGTCTGGAAGGCAGCAAGTTGTTGAAAAATTTTCTGGTTGATATTGCTGGTTGCCAACAAGACTGGACACCCGCACATTTCATAGAAACGACAATTACCGAATTAAAACATAAAATAGGGCAAGACAAGGTCGTTATGGGTTTGTCTGGTGGAGTGGATTCTACAGTAGCAGCTACATTATTACACCGAGCAATAGGAGACCAATTGGTTTGCATTTTTGTAGATAACGGACTGCTTAGGAAAAATGAATTTGAGGAGGTGCTCGAAAATTACAAAGGCATGGGTTTAAACATCATCGGTGTTGATGCCAAAGATGCTTTTCTTGATGAGTTGGAAGGCGTAAGCGATCCCGAGAAGAAACGAAAGATTATTGGTAGAGTATTTATCGAAGTCTTTGAGAAAGAAGCCAATAAACTCGATAAGATTAGTTGGCTTGGACAAGGGACAATTTACCCAGATGTCATCGAATCGATTTCTGTTCACGGTCCTTCTGCAACCATTAAATCTCATCACAATGTTGGTGGACTCCCAGATCGATTGGCAATGAAAATAGTAGAGCCGCTGCGCACCTTATTTAAGGATGAAGTACGCGTTATTGGCACAGAATTAGGCATAACGAAAAATATCATAGGGCGACATCCATTTCCAGGACCAGGTTTAGCAATTCGCATACTCGGTCCAATTTCTAGAGACAAAATCAAGTTGTGTCAGGATGCAGATGCGATTTATATTCATCAACTCAAGGTTCAAGGCCTTTATGATAAGGTTTGGCAGGCAGGAGCTATCTTACTTCCTGTTCAATCTGTTGGAGTTATGGGAGATGAGAGAACTTATGAGTACACACTTGCGTTAAGATGTGTGAATTCCGTTGATGGAATGACCGCTGATTGGAGTAAATTACCTCATACTTTCTTAGAAACTGTCTCCACAGAGATCATTAACCAAGTAAAAGGTATTAACAGAGTCGTATATGATATTAGCACCAAACCACCGGCTACAATTGAATGGGAGTAATTTATTGCTTCTCATTCTAGGTTCAGTTTTCCTGATGTCTTGCAGCACATCTCAGGCTTTATATAAACCTGGTAGTGTGCCAATTCCTAAAAAGCAAGAACCTGTTGCGCAAAAAGAGGCTCCTGTTGATACGGTGAAATGGGAAGTAGTAGAAGAAGAAATCAAGCCTCCGATTCAAAGCTCAAAACAGGAAGTCATTTCATTTGACAAAAAGGAAGTGTACAATGTGGCACTCATGCTTCCATTTGAAGCAAATACAGGAGATGCTATTAGTAAAGCGATAGATGAAAATTCTGGTACCAATCGATTTTTGAGTTTTTATGCTGGAGCAATTTTAGCACTGGGTCAATTAGAACAAGATGGGCTCAATATTAATGTTGATGTCTATGACAGTCAGCGTAGCGCCGAAAAAGTAAACAATGATTTGAAGTCATTTCGACTACAGAACATGGATGCACTCATTGGACCTTATGGCACTCGAAGCAATAAAAGTGGACTCACTGCAGCTGCTGAATTTGGAAAAGAAAACGAAATAACAGTCGTCTCGCCCTGGTATGCAAGTAGCTCATTAGCTGAAGAAAATCCCTACTATGTACAGTTGAGACCAAATACTGCAGATCACTTCCAAAAAATCATTGCTCATGCAAAACAAAATTTTGATGATTCTGAAATCGTATTGATGGGTCGAGATCAAGCTGATGCACGTAAGAAACGCTCAGACGAGAATATCATTAATTATTTGCAAAAGGTACATAAGGATATGTCAGAAGATGAAAGAGCAGATGATTTGAGAGTATTCAGGGTACAGACTGATTCGTTATTAAATGGAGAAACTGCATTTGATTCCATCTTTTATGAAACTGGCAGAAAAGCAATCATATTTCCATTTTATTCGTCGAGAGACGAGTCATTTATGTACAATTGCTTGAGACGTATCAATGGCGAGAAAGCCTTTGAACCTGTACATGTGTACGCAATGCCTTTAGCATTAGATTCAGAGCAAATTGGATTCAATCTTTATCGTAATCTCAATCTGAAAGTATGTCGCTCAAAGTTTGTTGATAAAGCATCACCTGAAGTGCAATCATTTAAAAAGGAATACTACAATGCCTATGGTGCTATACCAAATGATGACGCCTACCATGGCTATGATGTGATGTATTTTGTAGGTAAAAACTTACAAGAGTACGGCAGGAATTTTCAATTTTTCATAGATGAACCTCAGGAGTATTTGCAATCTTCTTTTCACTTAGAAAAGGTACCGATAAAGAAGATTGACCCAGAGCTGGAAAAAAACTCACTAGATAATGTCAATTACTTTGTTAATAAACATCTTGATATCATAGAATTTCAGGGAGACTCATTTAAGAAAATTGATGATTGATAAAACAAGAACTACAATTTAGTGCTAACACTTGCGTATCTTTTTGAACAGATAGTAATGGAAAAACAAATTAATGTTAGCTGACAATCCGGGTTCAAAATTTACAGACGGTATCACTTCTGAAAGAGAACAACGCCTAAGATCTGTCGCTGCTATGAGGCAAACAGATATTGTTCTTGTATTGGAGAATGTTCACGATCCACATAATATTGGCGCAGTACTCCGTACATGTGATTCCGTAGGTATTGCAGAAGTCTTCATCGTATACACGGAAGAACAATTGACAGAAGAGACACTTGACAAAGGACTGAAGAGTAAGACATCGTCTGGTGCAAGTAAGTGGATAAAGACAACATTGTTTCATACGGTAGCAGACTGCATTGAAGAACTGAAGTCCCGTAATTTAAGAATTTATGGTACACATCTTGGTGAACAAGCAGAGACCATTTACAACTGCGATTTTACAAAACCAACAGCAATAGTGCTGGGTAATGAGCGTGATGGTTTGTCGGATGAATTTTTGGAATCACTTGATGGCAATATTTTTATACCTCAAGTTGGGATGGTCCAGAGTTTAAATATCAGTGTTGCCAGTGCTGTCATTGTTTATGAAATTCACAGACAACGAGATGCGAAGCAATTGTATAATTCTTCTCAGGCTAATGATGAGTTGTATGCCTATTACAAATCGGTAAATAAATAGGTCTAGTTAGTCACCATTGATGTAAGTTTTGGGAGATATCTGAACCGAAAGTGGTATACTCTCGTGGGACTATCTGAAATTGCAATGCTGAAGACTTAAGTTAATTACCAATTACTACACTTAAGCTTCCTGTAGCAATTGCATTGCCAGCAATAGTATCACCAACTCTCGCGGCACGAGCACCATTAGTGCCAGCATTTAGCCCTATAGAGGGGCTCTGTAACGCTGCCACAGTTCCAGAAAATAATTGAAAATTCGAATCGATTGATTGGGTAGAATTAAGTGCAGAGAATTGGTGATTCCCACTTATAGTATTAAAATAACTTCCACTTATTGTTTTAAAATGATCGTCGCCTATGTCAAGATCATAATTATTCAAAATATCAGTGATCATATCATTACCTACATTTAGGTTGTAGTCTATACCGACAGTATTAGTCAAGTTTTTCCCAGTCGCAATAATTGCATTTGATCCTGACTCAAACCTGGAATTTTGAGCAGATGTGAATAAGTCATTATTTGCATTCAAATTAATGGATGATTGGCTTGTCAAATTAAATTGATCAGCGACAATATTGAGTGTGCCTCCTGCATCAATATCAATATCTCCATCGGCACTTAAATTAAGATTCCCATCAGCGTCAACGTCAATATTACCAGAGGACAAAATGTTTATGTTTCCATTAGGTAAGACTTCTACTGTCGCAGCACTTGTCGTGATTGTTATGGTGCCATTGGTGGATTGTAAAATCGTATTGCCTTGTACTTCAAAATCGGCAGCAGGGTTCGAAGTGCCAATTCCCACTCGTCCATCATTCTTAATTGTAAATCTTCTGCTATTATTCGTCCAAAAACTTAAGTCGTGATTTGTAGTAGTACGCAACCATCCTTGGTTGGACGTATTAAAACCAAGAATCATCTCTGTGTAATTTGATGCCGCCGGATCATTACTTTTTATTTCAAATACCGCATCATCATCATTGTCTGTATCAACAATTTCAATTTCTCTTCCTTGTGAAAATAGATGTAAGGCGAGAAAGATAAATACTGTTACTATTGGAAATTGTTTCATATGAAGAAGTTTGTTGTTAAGATAAAAAACAAGTTTGAATTATTATGGAGAATAGGATAGAGAGGTTAGGCATTTTAATACACAGCATGTAGTTTTATAGTTTTTATGCTAATCACGGACCTCATTTATAAATTAATAGCATTCTGTTAGATCGGTACATTAGCGTGCACTGAGACAACAATAATGATATGCTTGAGATAATAATTCTAAGGTGTCTGGGGTTTGGATATATTTTCTTTCCCAGCTAGTCGCGAAGAGATAAAGTCTCACTAAATCTATAAAATTGGAGGATTGCTTTCTAAACTGTCTCTGGTCCAATGTTGTCTAACATGTTATTTAAATGTAGATAGAAATTCTTTTATCCGACGTATGGCTTCCCTCAAAGTCTGTTCACTAGCGGCATAAGAAATTCGTATACAATCATCATTGCCAAAAGCACTACCAGATACCAAAGCTACATGAGCATTGTTGAGAAGTTCCATGGCAAAACTATCTGCATCATAGATGGTGTCTTTACCATTAGTTTTACCAAAATAGTGTTTGACATTAGGGAAAATATAAAAAGCTCCTTGAGGATCATTTACTTTAAATCCAGGGATTTCTTTAAGAAGTCCGATAACCATATGCTTGCGACGCTCAAATTCCTTTGTCATTTCTCTTGTTGGTCCAAGATCTGAATCCAAGGCTACTGCAGCTGCATATTGGCCAAACGCGTTTGCTCCGCTCGTAAATTGTCCTTGAATTTTGGAACATGCTGAAGCCAACCACTCTGGAGCCGCCATGTATCCCAATCGCCATCCTGTCATGGCAAAGCCTTTTGACATTCCATTGACAGTTACAGTACGATCGTACATACCTTCAAGTGAAGCGAAGCTGGTATGTGGATCTCCAAAATTGATGTGCTCATAGATTTCATCCGAAACAACAAAAATATCCTTATGCTTTCTCAATACACCTGCAATCGCTTCCAACTCTGGTTTTGTATATACTGAACCTGTTGGATTGCAAGGAGAAGAAAAGATGATCAACTTTGTATTTGAGGTAATGGCATCTTCTAATTGTTGCGCGTTTACCTTAAAGTCATTTTCAATAGGAGCTTTTAAGACGACAGGAATCCCACCAGAAAATTTCACAATCTCAATATAGGAGACCCAATAGGGTGTGAAAATGATAACCTCATCCGTAGAATTACACAAAGCCAGACAGATGTTTGCAATGCATTGCTTTGCACCGTTAGATACCACGATTTGTTTCGTCGTATAATCAAGACCATTGTCACGTTTCAGTTTGTTGACAATAGCTTCTCTGTATTTTACTAAACCTGGTACTGGAGTGTATTTGGTTACACCTTTATCAAGAGCCTCTTTCGCTGCATCTTTGATATGTTCTGGTGTGTCAAAATCCGGTTGACCAATGCTTAAAGAAATGACATCATGTCCTTGAGTGCCCAACTCTCTAGCGAGAGCTGACATTTTCAAGGTTGCCGATTCGCCTAATTTCTTAATTTGATCAGATAGATGATGAGAATTATCAGTTGACATATATTCAATTTTAGCTATACAAAAATAGTAAATGAATATTTGCTAAAAAGAATAAATAAGAAATACATTTTGCATTTTCGTATTTCATAAATGTATTGCAACTTATGATTCAGGTTTTTGTGACAGGAGGAACATTTGATAAAGACTATAATTTCATTACTGGGGAGCTTTATTTTAAGGATACACACCTGCAAAGTATGTTTAAACGGGGTAGATGTACATTAGATATTGATGTCAAGACCCTTATGATGGTTGATAGCCTCGAAATGACCGATGCAGACCGAGATATTATTGTCCATCAATGTAGAGCAACACCATATAAAGATATCATCATTACACACGGTACAGATACCATGTCTGTCACTGCTAAAGCACTTGCTGAAGCTAAGATTGAAGGCAAAACCATTGTACTAACGGGTGCTATGATTCCATATGCATTTGGTTCTTCTTCTGATGGATTCTTTAATCTTGGAAGTTCGCTAGCATTTGCACAAACCTTAGAACCCGGAGTCTATATCAGTATGAATGGAGGGTATTTCACCTGGGATAATGTCAAAAAGAACACCAAAAATGGATTTTTTGAGACTCTTAAGTAATGCTAGGCGTTTGTGATGTATCTTTACAATTGATTGTTAATTTAGATACATATAACTGTATCATTATCAATCTAAAACATATACGTATAAATCAAGATGTGTTTTCAAATATATAAATGGTAATTTCATTGTTATATTGATAACAAACATCATTATAAAACATAGTTTATTCCAATGAAAAAAGGCTTACTAGTATTGGCGCTATTCACTTTTTTGTTTGTCACGAATGCTGACGCTCAAATTAAGAATGGTTTGTCTTTTAAAGGTTTAGTACTCGATTATCAAACGTTTAATGACGGTGAATTTGGAGATTTTACCTCTTATCATCCAGGTTTTGAAGTGGGGTACCACCGATTTATCACACCAGATTTAAGTATCAACATTCCACTAAAAGTAGGTGTTGTTCAAAGCCATGACAGGGTATTGAATATAAATGATCCGTTTCACAAAACAGTCATCGGAGTAGATGCAAAAGTAAACTATGAATTGTTGGATCGAACGTCTAAGGTTAGGCCTTACTTACTTGCAGGTGTTGGTGGGGTTTTAGAAGATGTAGGCGAATTTAATGGCCAATTACCAGTTGGTTTTGGATTTAAAATCAATTTCCATCCTCGTGCACAAATTAATTGGCAGTCAGAATACAGAATATCATACACTGCCGATCGAGACAATTTTCATCATGGACTTGGGTTTATCTACCTGCTAGGTAAGGATGACGATATTGAAAAAGAAGTGATAAAAGAAGAGATGGTCGATGGGGTTGATTCTGATGGAGATGGCTTGACGGATGATGTCGATTTATGTCCACAAATAGCAGGTCCAGAAGAGTTAAATGGCTGTCCTGATACTGATGCTGATGGAGTGCCCGATTATGAAGACAGATGTCCACAAACTGCAGGTCCTGTGGAATCCAGAGGATGCCCTGACTCAGATGGAGATGGGGTTTCTGATAACGATGATGAATGTCCCAATATGGCAGGAGCTATATCCAACAATGGTTGCCCTCAAGAAGATGATAGAGATGGAGATGGTATAAGAGATGCAATCGATGATTGTCCAGATCAAGCTGGCCCTGTTAGTAACAGAGGTTGCCCATCAGATGTATCTGGTACGGATGATAGAGATGGCGATGGTGTTCCGGACGCAAGAGATAGATGCCCAGATCAACGTGGAACAGTCTCCACAAATGGTTGTCCAGATACAGATGGAGATGGAGTTGCTGATCCAGAGGATGAATGTCCTCGTACAGCTGGTTCTATCTCAAACAATGGTTGTCCAGAAGCAGCAGATAGAGACAGTGATGGCATACTTGATAGTGATGATCGATGTCCTGATGAATTTGGTTCACCTTCAACAGGTGGTTGTCCAGATACAGATGGTGATGGTATTGCAAACATTGACGACAGATGTCCAAACGAAGCAGGCCCTTCCGTGTATAACGGTTGTCCTGATACTGATAACGATGGTATTCCAAACAATCGAGATAATTGTCCAAACATCTCAGGTACTGTTGCTAATAATGGTTGTCCAGAAACAAGTCAACCAAATGTAGAGACGCCTGCTCCTCCAGGACAGACGCAACAACAGCCACCAACGTCAATTCCTCCATCTATACCTCCTTCTGGAGATGGATACATCACTATAGAAGAAGCGAATATCTTGGAAATTGCAATGAGAGCGATCCAGTTCCAAAGTGCAAGAGATGTTATAACAAGAGAATCATATCAATACCTGAACTCTATTGCTGATCTTATGCAACGATATCCAAACTACAAGTTGATTATCAGTGGTCATACAGATAGTTCTGGACCAGCAAGAGATAATCTATTCTTGTCTAGAAACAGAGCGCAAGCTTGTTACGAGTACTTGCAGTCAAGAGGAGTACAAGCATCGCGTATGGATTATGAAGGTTATGGAGAAACGCAACCGATTGCAGATAATGCAACGTTAAGAGGAAGACAATTGAATAGACGTGTGGAGTTTGTGATGGAGAGAAATCAGTAACATATTCAATCTAAAATGACAAAGGCTGCTTCACATTGTGAAGCAGCCTTTGTCATTTTAATAAAGAGGTAATTATAGCTATCTCCGATATAGCACTTGATCGTTTTTATACTATGCTACTTGCTTGATGAGTTTCATGTTATTTGCATGTAAAAGAAAATTGTTTGAACCAAGACGATATTCAGTCTCAGTTCAAACAAAGATATTGTTAACTTCTTGAAGGGAAAACACCTTCTAATGCGATAATATAATTAAGAGCCAAACATGGGGATACAATACTGATAGCTTGACCACCACCAGTATTGGCTACCTTTACAGTGTCTGCATGCATAGCAATACTTGGAGCTGAGTTATTATAAATATTAGGCATTGCTGCTCCTCCTCGAGTTTCATGGGCTAATGAATTGCCATCTGCTATACCGCTAGCGCCACCTCCTGGTGCTGCAGTCATTTGTGCTGGATGTGCATGTGCAGGTAATTGGTTAACAGTCAAGGTAACAGACTCTTGTCCAACTTTTGCGCCTAATGCATGATTTGATAATCCTGGGCCTGTCCCTTGGTGGATTGGGGATCTGCCTCGAAGATCAGGTAGTCCGAAGGTAGTACGACCATCACCGCCGTACGTAGTGCCGAGAATAGAAAAGAGCGCCTGATTTGAATTAATGGCTAATAGCTGCCCTTCGCAAAACGCCCAGCCTCTCGGTGCAAAATTTCCAGCAAAAAGAATAACTTGTCCAATAAAAGGATCCATAATATTATGTTTTGAGTAGTGAAAAAAGAATTTGTTCGAGATAAAGTTAGACCTTAAAATCCTTAAATTCTATCACCCAAAAAGGGGAGTTTGAGTTAAATTTTTGGCTATTTATTGAGCTGGACAGAATAGATTGGAATATTAAGCTGATTATTTAGCTCGTCTAAGAATATTTAGTTTGTAAAAGTTTTCCCGATTTCAGTCCTACTAAACAGCATCAATTACGATAATAATTGGTTACAGTTTATCTTCTACTTTTTTCGCTTTTGCCAGAACGGCCTCTTTTAATGATTCTTTATATTCACTCACCCGATTGAAAATAGATTCATCACTAGCGCCTAAGATAGAAGCTGCCAATATTCCCGCGTTTTTCGCTCCATTCAAAGCGACAGTTGCTACAGGAATACCATTCGGCATTTGTAGTATAGATAGTACAGAATCCCAGCCATCAATAGAATTGGATGATTTGATGGGCACACCAATAACGGGCAAAGCTGTCAATGAAGCAACCATTCCTGGTAGATGAGCTGCACCACCTGCACCTGCTATGATGACTTTGATACCTCGTCCTGCTGCTTCTCTCGAAAAGTTGATCATCCTGTCAGGAGTACGGTGAGCAGAGACAACTGTACATTCTACGGCAATGTCAAATTCTTTGAGAATTTTAACTGCGGCTTCCATAATAGGGTAGTCGGAGTCTGATCCCATGATAACACTGACAATTGGCTTACTCATGACTGATGACCTTTAGAGTTGATTTAATGTAATGATATGTTTCTTTAGCTTCTGCTAAATTCTGATTGACAATAGTAATATGTCCCATTTTACGCAAAGGCTTGGTTGTCGTTTTGCCATATAAATGAGGATGAACACCCTTCTTTGACAAACAATTTTCTAAACCTTCATAAATAGCCGGACCCGTGTATTCTGGATCACCCAGAACATTCATTAACAAAGATGGGCTTAACAGTTCAGTACTTCCCAAGGGCATTCCTAAAATGCATCTTAGGTGTTGTTCATATTGAGATGTTTGACAAGCTTCAATAGTGTGATGACCGCTGTTGTGTGGTCGCGGAGCCAGTTCGTTGATCCATAAAGTATCAGTTGTATCAAGAAATAATTCAACTGCTAGTATCCCGATGATGCCCAGTTTATTAGCTGTATTAAGGGCCAGCTGTTTTGCTTCTTCTATTTTCTCTTGTGGAATGTCGGCTGGTGCAAGTTGATAATCCAGCAAATTGCCTTGTGGATTGACTACCATTTCAACAGGATCGTATACTGCTATTTCGTCTTTCACATTACGTGCAACAATGACGGATAATTCTTTTTGTATAGTGACTAATTCTTCTACAACACAGGGCGCATCAAACGCCTTCTCCAGATCAACCTCTTCTTTAATCACACAAACACCTTTGCCATCATAGCCATCACGTCTTAGTTTTTGTACGAATGGTAATTTAACTATCTCATCTTTCAGTAGTTTGCTTAGTTCTGCTTTATTGTCTGCTAAAGTAAATGCAGGACTCGGTAACTGATGTTGATCAAAAAACTGTTTTTGGGTTCCCTTATCTTGTATCAATCGAATAACAGAAGATTGAGGATATACCAATTTGCCTTGACGTTCTAATTCTTCCAAAGCATCAACATTAACAGCTTCAATCTCTATGCTGATGACATCTTTGTTCTTGCCAAATGACAATACGTCATCATAATTTTTAAAATTGCCTATACTGACTCGATCTGAAATTCTGCCCACAGGCACCTCCGGACTAGAATCTAGAAAGTGGATATCAAGATTTAGTTTGGTTGATGCCTGAAACAACATTTTACCAAGTTGCCCAGCTCCAAGTATGCCAATCTTTTGTCCAAGTGGATTGTTAGCCATATGCCCGCAAAATTAGCTAATTCATTTACCTTCGTACAACATATGAATATTTAATACACAATTAAGACGAATGAGTTTAGTGATAAAAAATGCCCTGATAGTTAATGAAGGGAAAATAACCGAAGGTGATTTGGCAATCAAAGACGGATTCATCGACCAAATTGGAGGTGAAATTGATCGCAAAGAAGCTGCAGAAATTGACGCGGAGGGTAAATTTTTGCTGCCAGGAGTAATCGACGATCAGGTGCACTTTCGTCAACCTGGTTTGACACACAAAGCAGACATACGAACCGAGTCAAAAGCAGCTGCTGCAGGTGGGGTTACCAGTTTTATGGAGATGCCCAACACAAAACCAACAAGCACAACCCAGGAAATACTGCAAGAGAAATATGATGTAGCAAGACAGACAGCCTACACCAACTATTCTTTCTATATGGGTGCAACTAATGATAATCTGGAAGAAGTCTTGAAGACAGATAAATCCTCAGTGTGTGGTGTCAAAGTGTTCATGGGGAGCAGCACAGGTAATATGTTGGTGGACGAGCGTTCTACACTTGAGGGATTGTTCTCAAAAGTGGATATGCTGATTGCAACACATTGCGAAGATGAAGCCACAATCAGACGTAACAAAGAACTTTGGAAAGATAAATCCCCTACAGCTAAAGATCACCCCATAATCCGATCGGTTGAAGGATGCTATTTGTCCTCTTCGATGGCAGCAGAGTTGGCAAAGCAGTACAATACAAGATTACATATTTTGCATATTTCAACAAAAGATGAAATCGCACTATTTGATAATACCATTCCGCTAATTGATAAACGAATTACTTCTGAAGTCTGTGTCCATCACCTCTTTTTTAATGCAGATGATTATGATCGCCTAGGCACTAAGATTCAATGCAATCCAGCTATTAAAGCGAAGGAACATCAGGAAGCATTATTTGAAGCACTTTTAGATGATCATTTTGATGTCATCGCAACTGACCATGCACCTCATACGATAGACGAGAAAGCAAAGCCCTATGGACAAGCACCTTCTGGCTTACCTTTAATCCAACATAGTTTACTTATCATGCTAGACTACTGGAAAAAAGGAAAAATATCGATTGAGAAACTGGTAGATAAAATGAGTCATTCGGTTGCAGTTTGTTTCAATGTAGAGAATCGAGGCTACATTCGTGGAGGATATGCTGCTGATATGGTTTTGGTCGATCCCGATAAACCCTATACAGTAAGCAAAGACAACCTTCTATTCAAATGTGGCTGGTCTCCATTAGAAGGACATACATTTCCTTGCTCTATTGACAAAACGATTGTAAACGGACAAGTTGTTTATGATGGAAATAAAGTGCATGATTTGAAAGCAGGCGAGAGACTTAAATTTAAGTTGTAGTATAAGTAATGTCGACCAAAGGGAGACAAAAAAAGGACTGACACAAGTCAGACATACACTTAACATTTAACACTCAACATTCAAAACTGTCGCGCCCCAGCGCGACTATATGTCTCTTTTCACAAAATGCCAATAAGCGAGTCCAATAAAGAGCACGATATAGATGCTTGTTGCAATCATCGCTTGGGTAGGTGTCAATAAGAAATCAAAATTAATATCTTTTACCGGAATATTCTCTACCTTTTTCCAAAGTGGTAATGGTGTTAGATCTTCAACAGCATTCATTGGCCAATAATTGATTGTTGATGAATCTTTAAACACTCGGTTATGCACCATCCACTTGAACATCAGTTCGATAAACAGTATATAGCAAGTGTAGGTAAAGATTGCAACACCAGACCGTCTAATAATAAAGCCGACCATCAATGCAAAACTGAGGTATCCCATACTCATTAAGAAGAATCGGACAAGCCATTCTGGTTCTGCGAATGCATTGGTAAAAGAGTAAGGATCATTGTGAAAAAACCCAATAACCAAGGTGCAAATTGCGTAATACAAGGTTGCTCCAAGGCCTAATGCAAGTGCTGCATATAATTTGCTTAAGAAGTAATCACTTCTGGTCATCCCCGTAATGATGTTTTGCCGCATTGTCTTAAAGCCAACTTCGGAGGTCACCATATTCATCATGATGAATCCAAGAAAAAAGAATACTAACCAATTGCCTGCATAAGCCATCCATTCCCAGTTGGTTGGAAATGTAAAGAAGTCAGAAGTTTTCAATACCATATCTGGTAACTGAATTTCCTTTCCAATAAAAATGGCGGTTGGAAACGTAACCAAAAACATGATGCTGAATAAATTAAAAACGGAATTGTTTCTAAATTTTTTCCACTCTAGGATCAGTAATTGTGTGATGCTCATTCGTCTTGCTTATTTGGTGATTTCCAAAAATTCTTCTTCTAATCGTTGTTTTCTTGCGACAAGATGTGTGAGGACAACACCTCGATCAAATGCTAGTTTATTTATTTCCGCAACAGAGTGGGTGTTTTCCATTAGTGCTTCAATCCGATCTTCCACTAGTTTGCTTTTAGAAATCCAGGGAAGTGTTTCTACAAATGTCTGTAAAGAAGCCATGTTTTCAGCTTGCAACTCAACGGTGACTTCATCAGATAATATGGAACCTACTGATCCTGTGGCCAATAAGGATCCATTTTTAATGATAGCAACATGAGAACAAATTTTTTCCACCTCATCAAGGATATGACTTGCCATGATAACGGTCTTGCCTGAAGCAGCAATTTCTGTTAACGTCTGTCTGACTTCAGCTATACCTTGTGGGTCAAGACCATTCGTAGGTTCATCAAAAATAATGACATCAGGATCGCCAATCATTGTAGCTGCAATAGCAAGTCGTTGTTTCATCCCTAATGAATATGTGCGGAAAGCAGATTTTTTGCGATGTGCGAGATTCACTAATTCTAATAGTTCGTCATAATTGTCTGTTTTTACACCTTTGATATGACTGATGATAGACAAGTTATCCTCAGCTGTTTTGTATGGGTAAAAGTTTGGCGTTTCAAGTATGGCACCGATTCGCTTCCGATGTCCAGGTCCATATTGGTCATTAAACCAAGTATAACTCCCAGAATCAGCTGATAAGATTCCTAGGATGACCCCAAGTGTGGTCGTCTTACCACTGCCATTTGGACCTAGAATCCCATATACTTCACCTTTATTGATTTCCAATGATAAATCCTGAAGAGCTTTTATCTTGCCATAACTCTTCGACAGATTTTTAATATTAAGAACTGACATAAGTTGATTTTGCAACAGTAAGATAGAATAACAATGATAAGATGCA
Organism: uncultured Saprospiraceae bacterium; assembly: GCA_964398295.1. Taxonomy (GTDB): domain Bacteria; phylum Bacteroidota; class Bacteroidia; order Chitinophagales; family Saprospiraceae; genus CALFUK01. The sequence goes on from CAYNMW010000014.1 coordinate 20,672, forward strand.
GATAAAATTAGATGAAAGCTTTATGAATAAGGATAAATGCTGCAAAATGAATCGAAAAGTGTTTACGGGGATTAGCTGAGACAAAGGTCTTCGACCTATTGTCAGATTAAATTCACCATCTTCGTTTTGTTTTCCAAAAAAAGAATATACTTTTGTAGCACAATGAGCTTACACATTCACATACATCATCATTTTCCTGCTTAGGCGGAGTGAAGATATATTTGAATGTTTAAAATATATTACAAACCCGCTTTTCCTCGAAGAGCGGGTTTTTTATTTAGCTCGTTTGCGGAAAAGCTAAGACATTAACAAATGCTGAAAATAGCGATACAAAAATCAGGTAGACTGCATGATGATACAATACAACTCCTGAAACAGTGTGGTCTGAAAGTAAATAAAGGATTAGATCAGCTAAAAGCCGAAATTTCGGGATTTCCTGCAGAGTTACTCTTTCTCAGAAATTCAGATATTCCACAATATGTAGCTGATGGAGTTGCAGACATTGCAGTATTAGGTGAAAATACCGTAATTGAAAAAGCACAACCCTTGCAAATTCATGAACATCTTGGGTTTTCAAAATGTAGATTATCTATTGCTGTCCCAAAACAAAACAGTAGTTATGAAGGTGTCCAAAGTTTAGAAGGCAAAAAGATAGCGACTTCCTATCCTACAACTCTGAGTCAATTTTTAGCAAAGAAAGGAGTCAATGCTGAAATACATCAAATTTCTGGATCGGTAGAAATCGCACCAAATATTGGATTGTCTGACGCTATCTGTGATTTGGTAAGTAGTGGAAGCACTTTGTTCAAAAACAATTTAGTTGAAAAAGACATCATTCTGAAATCGGAAGCGGTACTAGTCAGTAGATCGGCTTTGGAATCTGAAAAGAAACAATTGCTAAATCAATTGTTATTCAGAATACGAGCTGTAATAGGCGCAAGAAAATATAAATACATTTTAATGAATGTGCCTAACGAAAAACTAGATGAAGTTTCGTCTATACTGCCTGTATTAAAAAGCCCAACAGTTTTACCACTAATGGAAGAAGGTTGGAGTTCATTGCATTCCGTAATTGCTGCCGAAGATTTTTGGGGTGTCATCAATCAATTAAAGGAGTGTGGTGCTGAAGGCATACTGGTTTGTCCGATTGAAAAAATGGTGGTCTGATGAAGCTATATGAAAATCCATCTGCATCCATCATCCAAAAATTGATACAACGTCCATCGCTCGAGATCAAACATCTTTCGGATACAATTAATCGTGTTTTTGAAGAAATAGAATCCAATGGTGATCGCGCTGTATTAAATTACACCGAGAAATTTGACAAGGTAGTTATAGAAAAAATGCTTGTTCCAAAAGAAGAAATTGTTGAAGCTAAAAAAAATGTGCCAATCTCTCTTCAAGAAGCAATTGTAAGTGCATCCCAAAACATCCTCAGATTTCATCAAAAACAACTCACCAAAGTAGTCAAAGTTGAAACCCAACCAGGAGTTATTTGTTGGCAAAAGGCTGTTGCCATTGAAAAAGTGGGACTGTATATTCCAGGTGGTACCGCTCCGTTATTTTCGACTGTATTGATGCTAGCAATTCCAGCGCGATTGGCAAATTGTGAAGAAATTGTGTTGTGCACACCACCTGATCACAATGGTAAGATTCATCCCGCTATTTTATATACAGCAAATTTATGTGGAGTAAAAAAGATATACAAAGTCGGTGGGGCACAAGCGATTGCAGCTATGGCATTAGGTACAGAGACAATTCCTCAGGTCTATAAAATATTTGGACCTGGCAACCAATACGTAACAGCTGCCAAACAAAAAGCCGCGGAATTAGGAACAGCTATTGATATGCCAGCTGGACCTTCTGAAGTTTTGGTTTTTGCGGATGAGACTGGCAACGCAGAATATATAGCATCCGATCTGCTTTCACAGGCAGAACATGGTGTAGATTCTCAAGTTGTATTCGTAACAACCAAAAAAAAATTAGTACCACAAGTAACTGGAGAAGTCAATAAACAACTAGAAATTATTCCTAGAAAAGAAATTGCTAAATCAGCTTTGTTAGAAAGTTATTCTGTTTATTTTTCTAATAGCCAGGAAGCGTTTCATTTTATTAATGAATATGCTCCAGAACATTTAGTCATTAATTCTAATCGTGCAAGTGACTATGTTTCTAAAATTAAGAATGCAGGTTCTGTATTTATAGGGCATTACACTCCAGAAAGTGCTGGTGATTATGCATCCGGCACTAACCATACCTTACCTACAAATGGTTTTGCAAAAGCTTTTTCAGGAGTAAATATGGATGCATTCGTTAAAAAAATTACCTTTCAGGAAATTAGCAAATCAGGCTTGAAAAAGCTTGGTGATACAATAATAGAAATGGCAGAGGCAGAGCAATTAAAAGCCCATGCAAATGCCGTAAGAATTCGATTAGAAGATTTATGAGAGACTTAGTTAGGAAACATATCAGACAATTGGTTCCGTATAAATCTGCTAGATCAGAATTTAAAGGTGAAGCAGATGTGTTTCTTGACGCAAATGAGAATCCATTTGATTTTCAATTCAATCGCTATCCAGATCCTTATCAGCAAAAACTTAAGGAACGTTTGGGCGAAGTCCGGGGGTGGAATGCAAACAAACTTTTTTTTGGAAATGGTTCTGATGAAATTATTGATTTGGTGATCCGTACATTTTGTGAGCCTAATGAAGATGCAATACTCACTTGCAAACCAGGTTTCAGTATGTACAGTTTTGCTGCACAATTAAATCATATCCAACACGATGAATTTGAATTAACACCTGATTTTAAAATTGAATGGAATGAGTTTACTAAAGCAATTAAACCAAAACATAAACTCATTTTTTTATGCACGCCCAATAACCCAACTGGGAATGCTATTCCTATAGAGACGATTCGCAAAGTAGTTGAGCAAGCGCCTGGTTTAGTTATTGTAGATGAGGCATATGTAGATTTTTCAACAGTAGAATCTTGTTTGAATTACATTGATGATGAGAAATTGGTTGTACTTCAAACATTCTCAAAGTCGTTTGGATCAGCAGGTATACGTTTGGGTATTGGCATAATGGCAACTGAGATCGTACAAATATTAAATGCAGTAAAGTTACCATACAATGTTAGTGAAAGCACACAGCAATTAGCTTTTCAATTATTGGATTCATACGATAAAGTTATTCAGTCGGTAATTGCGATTAAAGACGAAAGGAATAAAGTGCGAGAAGAACTTGAACAGTTAACGATAATCAATAAGGTTTATCCATCTGATGCAAATTTCTTCTTGGTGAAATTTGAAAAAGCTTCAGAAGTATACAAGTATTTATTGGCAAATGGAGTTATCGTCAGAGATAGGTCAAATCTACTGCATTGTGAATCTTGCTTGCGAATAACAATTGGATTACCAGAGGAAAATGAACGACTATTGTCATTATTAAAATCATATTCGGCATGAAAAAATTGCTAATTCTGGATAGAGATGGGACGATCATTCAAGAGGCAGAAGATCAAATGCTTAATGAGATACACAAAATTAGATTTTTACCAAAGGCAATTTCTGTTTTGTCTAAAATTGCCAATCAGTTTGATTATGAATTTGTCATGATTACCAATCAAGATGACCTTGGTGGACCGACATTTCCTGAAAAAGATTTCTGGCCATGCCATGAATTAATCTTAGATACCTTGTCAAATGAAGGTGTACATTTTGATGGTGTTTATATAGATAAACATGTTCCTGCAGATAATTCACCATATAGAAAACCAAGAACAGGAATGCTCAAAAAATATATGTCTGGAGATTATGACCTTGGCAGATCTATAGTAATAGGAGATAGGTGGTCCGATATGGAACTTGCAAAAAATCTTGGAAGCAATGGAATTTTAATTCAATCAGAATTTAGTGAGGAACCAGAAAATGCTGAAGAATTAAAAAATTCGGTCGTTTTGCAAACTAGTAATTGGGATGATATATATGCTCATTTATTACAGTTGGATAGAGAAGCAACAATAAGTGCAATAACAAAGGAGACATCTGTTGAGGCGCAACTAAATTTAGATGGAAAAGGCTATGCTGATTGTCAAACAGGTCTTGAGTTTTTTGACCATATGTTAGATCAATTAGCAAAGCACGGAGGTGTGGATTTAATTGTTCGGACTGTTGGAGATCTTGAGGTGGATGAACATCATACCATTGAAGATACTGGTATAGCACTCGGGAAATTATATAAAAAAGCTTTAGGTAAAAAGGCAGGTATCCATCGCTATGGATTTAATTTACCTATGGATGATTGTCTAGCAGAAGTAGCTATCGATTTTGGTGGTCGCCCATGGATTGTATGGGATGCTGAATTTAAAAGAGAGAAAGTGGGAGATTTACCAACGGAAATGGTTTACCACTTTTTCAAGTCATTTTCAGATCATGCCATGTGCAATTTAAATATGAAGGTAAGCGGAGATAATGAACACCATAAAATAGAATCTTTATTTAAAGCTTTTGCCAGAGCAATAAAGGAAGCCAAAAAGAGAGATGTTACTGATATGAGTCTACCCACGACAAAAGGTGTATTGTAATGTTTAATTTTGAATGTTTAATGTTGAACCTGCCTGCCGGCAGGCAGGTTGTTTTTGTCTTCCTGACCGTAGTTGATGGATAACTGATAATTAAATGTGTGTTGTAATTTTGTCATCCTGAGTGTAGTCGAAGGATTGAATTTTAAAAGCCATGATAGCAATAATAGATTATGATGCTGGCAATACTTGTAGTGTAATGAATGCACTGCAAAGATTGAATGCTGATTTTAAATTGACTGCAGATAAAGAGGAAATACTTGCTGCAGATAAGGTAATATTACCAGGCGTTGGTCATGCAACACAAGCAATGAATGCAATAAAAGCTAAGGGTTTAGATGAAGTCATTACTGTAATTAAAAATCCATTATTAGGTATATGTATTGGAATGCAATTGTTGTGCGATTTTTCAGTTGAAGGCAATACAAGATGTTTAGGCATTCTCGATTCTATTGTTCAAAAGTTTGTTCCACTATCTTATGATGATTTTCAAAAAGTACCGCACATGGGTTGGAATAAAGTGATGCATCTTGATGGTGAATTATTTGCTGGTGTTGTAGAGCATGCTTATGTCTATTATGTGCATAGCTACTTTGTAGAAAGTAATCAGTTTACAATTGCAGAAACGAATTACAATCATCCGTATTCTGCTGCAATTAAAAAGGATAATTTTTATGGCGTCCAATTTCATGTAGAGAAAAGTGGTAAAATTGGAGAACGAATACTTCAAAATTTCTTAGCACTATGATACGTATTTTGCCAGCTATAGATATTATTGACGGTAAGTGTGTGCGCTTAACGAAAGGAGATTATGATACAAAGAAAGTCTATGATACGGAACCATTGGAGATGGCAAAGCAATATGAAGATTGCGGCATTGCTCAGATACATATTGTGGACTTAGACGGTGCTAAATCTGCACATCCACAGAATTTAAAAATAGTGGAATCCATTAAAACAAAAACCAATGTTCTTGTCGAATTTGGAGGCGGCATCAAATCAGATCAAGCAATTAAAGACTGCGATAATGCAGGTGTTGATCAATTCATTATCGGGAGTTTAGCTGTTAAAGATCCTGATCAAGTAATATCATGGATCGAACAAATTGGGTCAGACCGATTTGTTTTAGGAGCAGACGTTAAGCACGGACTCATTGCCATTAACGGTTGGCAGGAAGCAAGTGATACAACATTGCAATTTTTTATTGATCAATACAAACAAGCGGGAGCCATCTATTTTCTGTGTACAGATATCAGTAAAGATGGAATGTTACAAGGTTCTTCCATACCGTTATATAAAGAAATCATAAAGGAGTCTCCTGACATTAAATTAATTGCTAGCGGTGGCGTATCAAGTTTGAAAGAAGTTGAAGAATTAAATCAAATTGGATGTGATGCTGCAATTATTGGGAAGGCTATCTATGAAAAGAAGATTACACTTAATGATTTAACACAATTCATTGTGAAACACGAAATGAGCTAAACCAATACACCCTAAAGGGGTGCTACTTTCATAACAATAGGTTTTAACCCATTGAACTAAAAAAAGATAAAAGTGCTAGCAAAACGAATCATACCATGCCTTGATATCAAAAACGGTCGCACAGTTAAAGGCATTAATTTCGAGAATTTAAGGGATGCTGGAGACCCAGTCGAATTAGCAAAACGCTATGCTGAAGAAGGTGCTGATGAATTAGTGCTACTCGATATATCTGCAAGTATAGAGGAAAGAGAAACGATATATGAATTGGTGCGGAAAGTAGGGGAGCAAATTAATATACCCTATGCTGTAGGTGGAGGAATAGGAAGTGTAGAACAAACATATAAACTGTTGCGCAACGGTGCGGAAAAGGTTTCTGTTAATTCAGCAGCAGTACGCAATCCTGAATTGGTCAAAGAAATTTCATCAGAATTTGGGTCACAATGTATGGTAGTCGCAATTGATGCTAAGATGATAGGAGATAAGTGGATAGTGCATACCCATGGGGGAACAAAGCCGACTGAAATAGAGCTATTTAGTTGGGTGAAAAAAGTGCAGGGACTTGGGGCAGGTGAGATATTGTTCACATCAATGGATCACGATGGCACAAAAAATGGATTCGCTGTTGATGCATTGTGGAAAATGAATGAAGAGTTGTCTATACCAGTCATAGCGTCTGGAGGAGCAGGAAAGAAGGAGCATTTCAAAGATGTATTTACCGATGGGCAAGCTGATGCTGCTTTGGCAGCAAGTGTTTTTCATTTTGGTGAAATTCCCGTACCAGAACTAAAACAGTATCTTTCTGATCACAATATTAATGTTCGATTGACATAATGAAAGTAAACTATAACGAGCAAGGATTAGTACCAGCAATTATTCAGGATTCTAAGACCAACAAGGTTTTAATGCTGGGTTATATGAATGAAGAGTCATTGCATAAAACAAAAGAAACTGGTTTGGTTACTTTTTATAGCCGTTCCAAAAAACGACTCTGGACTAAAGGTGAAGAAAGCGGTAATCATTTGCAGCTCATATCTATTGCAAACGATTGCGATCTTGATACATTATTGATAAAAGCCGAACCTAAAGGACCTACTTGTCATACAGGATCTGATACATGTTGGGGAGAAATAAATACCGAGCCACTTTCTTTTTTACACACATTAGAAGAAGTGATCAGCGATCGTAAACATAATCCATCAGATAATTCGTATACCTCATCCTTATTTAAAAAAGGAATTAATAAAATTGCACAAAAAGTTGGAGAAGAGGCAGTGGAAGTGGTAATTGAAGCGAAAGATGAAAATGAAGACCTATTTAAAAATGAGGCTGCAGATTTATTGTATCATTATTTAATTCTGTTACAAGCCAAAGGAATGAAGTTGGAAGATGTCGTTGCTGTATTAACTGAACGACATAAATAATTTAGTTGACCAATTAAATAAGCAGTGGATATACCAGATAAAGATCAAAAATTTCCGTTTGAGCATTATGATCGTTTATGTTTTTTGAAAAACATCATTAAGAATCCGAATATTATTGTTGGTGATTACACATACTACGATGATTTTGAAACTGTCGAAAATTTTGAAAAAAACGTCAAATATTTATTTGATTTTTCTACCGATAAATTGATCATTGGTAAATTTTGCATGATCGCATCTGATGTTACCTTTATCATGAATGGGGGGAACCATCTCTTGGATTCTGTTAGTACATATCCCTTCGCAATTTTTGGTAAAGATTGGTCAGTCGCAATGGATGGAAAAGAATATCCTGTTAAGGGAGATACCGTAATTGGAAATGATGTATGGATAGGATATGATGCTACGATTATGGCTGGAGTTAATATTGGAGACGGAGCTATAATCGCTACAAAAAGTGTTGTGTCGAAGGATGTCGCTCCTTATAGTATAGTCGGTGGCAACCCTGCAAAAGAAATAAAGAAAAGATTCACAGATAAAGAAATAGAACAATTATTAGAAACAGCGTGGTGGGATTGGCCAATTGAAAAAATCACGAATCATGTCCAGGCATTGACATCAAATGATGTAATGGCAATTGTAAATCACTCCTGAATATTAGGTAATAAGAATAGTGGATGTTGAAAATTGCTTATTCACCAGTATATAGTTACACCTTGCCGGAAAAGCATCGATTTCCGATGATAAAATATGAACTGCTTCCTGAGCAATTGTTGTATGAAGGTACGATCACTGAAGAGCAATTTTTTCATCCTTCACAACTAACAAGACAACAATTGCTACTAACTCATTCTGCAGAATATTTAGATAAACTAGATTCGTTGACACTCTCCAAACGAGAAATAAGAGACATTGGTTTTCCTATACGAAAGGATCTTATTGAACGAGGTAAGTATATATCAATGGGTACCTTTCAATGTGCGGAATATGCAGCTCAATACGGCATATCAATGAACGTAGCGGGAGGGACACATCACGCTTTTCGTGATCATGGTGAGGGGTTTTGTGTCTTTAATGACTTTGCTATCGCATGTAATCTATTGATAGAAAAAGGCATCTACAATCGAATATTGATTGTTGATCTCGATGTACATCAAGGCAATGGAACAGCATCTATTTTTAAAGACAATCCAAAAGTATTTACGATGAGTGTGCATGGAGAGAAGAATTACCCATTACGCAAAGCAAAAAGTGATTTGGATATCGGGCTTCCGGATAAAACGGGTGATGATTTATATTTAAAAACCATCGAAGACAATCTTCCTAAATTGATAGAAAGTTTTGAGCCCGAATTCATTTTTTATCTTGCGGGTGTTGATATTTTGGAAACAGATAAGTTAGGAAGGCTTTCAGTAAGCATGAGAGGATGTACACAAAGAGATGAATATGTGTTTAAGCTTTGTAAAAGCAATGCTATACCCATCGCTGTTAGTATGGGTGGCGGCTATTCTCCAAAATTGACAGATATTATAGAAGCACATGCCAATACATTCAGGGCAGCAATGGATATTTATTTTTAATCAACTTGTCTCTTAGTAATTTGGAATTCAAACATGAATTAAGGTCGGCTAAATGGATTGAAGTCATCTTGCCTTTGGCGATAGGAGGCACATATACCTATTCGGTGCCCGTAGAATTTTTAAAGACGCTCAAAGAAGGTGTACGTGTTGAGGTGCCGCTCAGGAATAAACACTATGCAGGTATTGTACATAAAATTACAGACGTAAAGCCTCAAGTACCTGTTAAACCATTCATTAGCCAGATTGATGATGAAGCCATAGTAACAAAACAACAGCGTCAACTTTGGCATTGGATTGCAGATTACTATTGTTGTACGATAGGAGAAGTGATGATTGTAGCCTTACCATCCGCTTTGAAGTTGACGAGTGAGACAAAAATAATGTTGAATCCTTATAAACAGGTAGCATCTAATCCAGCTAAACAGAGAGAGTTCTTGTTGGTCGAGTCACTCAATCATCAAGAAGAAATGACAATTGCTGCATTGCGGAAACTTCTCCAAAAAAAGAACGTTTATAGCTTTTTAAGAGACCAAATAAATAAACAAAATGTTTTTGTCAAAGAAGAATTAATCGGAAAGTACAAACCTAAGTATGAAGACTTTATACAGCTAAAGGAAGAATGGTTTGATAGGAGTGATGAAGCTTTCGAATTGGTAAGTCGTTCGACAAAACAAACAGATACCTTGACAAGAATTGTCGAACTACATGAGGAGTTTATTTGGATTCCAAAATCTAAATTATATAAATCATCACTTGCTGATTCTAGTGTTGTCGCTGCATTGGCAAAAAAGAATCTGATTAATGTAGAAAGACATCAAGTAGATAGAATTAAAGTCAAAGAAGAACCTGAAGCTGTGAATCAACAGTTGAGCGAGGCACAACAAAGAGCTGCTGATAAAATTGATGAAGAATATCAGCAAAGAAATGTTGTCCTTCTTCATGGTGTTACAGGAAGTGGGAAAACGCAACTTTTTATTGATAAAATTCAAAAGGTGATTGATGCAGGAGGACAGGTATTGTATCTACTACCAGAGATTGCATTGACTTCTCAAATGTTGTCACGAATGGAGAATGTTTTTGGTAAGTCAGTTTTGTTTTTCCATAGCCGAATGAATAGTGCAGAACAAGTGGAGGTGTGGCAAAAAGTAATGAATGGTCATTCAATCGTACTTGGTGCACGTTCTGCTATTTTCCTTCCCTTTCAACAATTGAGTTTAATTATCGTGGATGAAGAGCACGATACTTCTTACAAACAACAGGATCCTTCTCCAAGATATAATGCACGAGATTTGTCCGTTTATTTAGCAACTGTATTTGATGCTAAAGTATTATTGGGGACAGCTACTCCATCATTGGAAAGTTTGCAAAATAAATTGGATAGAAAATATGGGTATGTATCATTGAAAGAACGTTATGGGGATGCAACCATGCCTGTTATCAGAATCGTTGATATCTCTCCAGAGGACAAGAAAAAACCAAAAGAAACTATTTTCTCAACAGAATTACTAGATGCCATTTCAAAAAGGATTACGGTAAATGAGCAAGTACTCCTGTTTCAAAACCGAAGAGGGTTTGCTCCGATGCTACGCTGTTTCAAATGCGGCTGGCATATGCAGTGTCCAAATTGTGATGTGAGTTTGACAACACACAAATACACCAAGGAGATGCGCTGCCATTATTGTGGATACAGAAGTGGTGAATTAAATGTATGTCCGTCCTGTCACAACAGAGATGTTAAGTTAATCGGCTTTGGTACAGAGAAGGTGGAAAATGAATTGATGATTCATTTTCCAGATATTTCTGTTAAGCGGATGGATCACGATACGATGCGAAAAAAGGATAGCTTTTCAAAGGTGATTTCTGATATGCAAATGGGTAATATTGACGTTTTGGTAGGAACACAGATGGTAACGAAGGGCTTGGATTTCGACAATATAACTCTGGTTGGAATTCTTCATGCAGATGCATTGTTTAGTTTTCCTGACTTTAGAGCAGGAGAGAAGGCGTTTCAATTACTAACCCAAGTGAGTGGTAGAGCTGGACGTAAAGTTGAGCATAGTGAGGTTATCATACAGACATATGAACCTGACAATTGGATCATTGAAAAAGTATTGAATTATGATTTTTCATCTTTTGCTTCTTCAGAATTAGGCGAACGTAGACAATTTAAATATCCTCCTTTTTACCGAATCATACAGCTTACTATAAAACACAAAAAAAGAGGAGTGACTCGTGAGTCATCCCAGTTGTTAGCCCACATTCTCCGTAAGGAATTAGGAAAACGAATCCTTGGCCCTGCAGAACCTCAAATTGCGAGAATCAACAATATTTACAATATGAATATCTTAATCAAAATGGAAAAGGATCCAAGACAGATTAATCAGATCAAACAGTTTCTTCTCCATGCCATAAAAGAACTAAAATCCAAACAAGGATTTTCAGGTGTCCGAGTAAATATTGATGTTGATCCTTTGTAGTCTAGGTAACAATCAAAGACCAAATAAAGGCAACTGTTGAGATAATTAACCCTCCCATAAAGACTGCATACGCTATTTGTAAGTATTTGTATTTTTTAGCTAAGACACTCCCAAGAAAATACAAATCTTTTGATAAAGAGTTGTACAGCAAGTCTCGATTTTCTTGTAGCTGATTCATTCCCCATTCGAATTCGTCTAATTTCATTTTATAGAAATTTCCGAAGAAAAGAATATTGACTTTGTTGTTTAGAAATCGTTCTCTTGTATAGGGTGCTGAACTTACCTTTGGTCTCGTTGCCAAAATGGCAAAAATCATTGTGATTATATTTACTGCAATGATCAAGATTGTAGGGATAAGAAATTTTGGATTAGAGTCAATTTTGGTGGCAAGATTTGATAGGATTAATGACAACATGATAGCCGTTATAGATAGAAGGATATTAGCCTTATTATCAGCTATTTTACTCAATTGGTTGTGATTGCGTAGAGCCACACGGTACATAGTTTCTACACCCTTTTCTGGCTTAGTATCCTTTCTTTCTTTTTTAAGTGCTTTGAGTTTTTTCTTTTGACTCGAAAGGTTCTGTTTTTTTTGCTCATTATAAAGCTTCTTGCCTGACTTGGTATGCCACTTGTGATCTTCTAAAAATTTGATGTTATTTGTAGTCCAGTCCTCTAGATTTAAAGATTGGCCGATTAGGCTTTCTTTCTCCTTTTTCAACTCTTTTGTGCTATCCTTAAAACTTTTTTTTCCTAAATGTGCAAGGTCAGCATCTTTAATAATTTTTTGCAAATGGTTTGTAGGTACAGAGTCCATTTTTGTTGATAAAATTAGCTCTTTGACAAGATCGATGTCTTTGGGATCTGTATCCTGTGTATGTAAGAACTTAGAGGCATTTTCTGCACTTAGATTCTCGTGTATCAAAGGGTTTTTAGCATATCCAGTATCGTGATAAAGTGCAGCTATCTGTAGCAATTTCAGCTCAGCACCATTGATTTTTTCTTCTTCTGCAATTTTCGAAGCTTCTTCATAGACAGCAATACTATGATTAAAAGAGTGGTAAGAAAACCGCTCATCGGTAAAGTGTTTTTGTATATCTTTTTTAGCTAATTCTATCATTTGCCTGCAAACGGTGTGTTATTTGTATTAAATTATACTTAAATGGTCGATATACCAATGTACAAAAATAACAAAACAAGTCTTATCATGTTGTACTGTTCAACTTTTATCGTAATCAATTGAGTATGAAAGGAAGTATAAATTTCAAAAAGGTTAAGAAGCCATTTGTCTTGAAGCTCGGTTTTGAGAAGCTAATAGAAGAATTGGAGAAAAAGCACTGCGAGGAGAATGTCTGCCGAATTGAATACTTTGATACAGTCGTCAAGAATTTATCAGATAGGCAAAAGTTAATGGATGGCTTTCTTGAAAAGAAGGAATGGGAAAAGTATGATGAGGATATTCGACAATTGATGTCTGTTATTTTTCCAAGGGCACTGATGAAGAATGAAATAAAAGTAGCATTGGTACCTTTCAGTTCCGAGGTTATCTATACATCGGATAGATTCAATTCTATTTTTGGTAATACAGGAGAAATTGAAGCCTTAGAGTTTTGGTCTACAGATGAAGATATTATGTACATATTGATGTGCAAAATCATCTTGAGATTATACTATGGAGAAGTATTACAAGCTGATGTAAAGTCAGTGTATGAAGTGAAAAATAAAGAGGGGATTTCTAAGTTTTATAAGTCAACATATAATGTTGACTTTGTTACCATAAAACCAATTGGGAAGGCTGCTGAATTGAACAACACCATTGTCGAGGAATTAAGAAATAATACAACGGACATCAAACTTTGGAAAAAATATTTCCCACCAGAAAGTTGGGAGATTAGTGGTGTGGGAATAAAAAGTTTTGTCGATGTTAGTCATGAGGAAGCACTCAGTCAAATTAAAAATCAGTTGATTACCAACGAAACCCAAAAGAATGCTAGAGAAAGTAACGCTGAAGTCAATGCCTTAATGGGGTCATTGTTAAATGTTTCAGATTTGAAGACCTCCTTCATTATGTATGATGAAGTCAAGGAACAATTCATGAAAGGAAGAGATGGAATAGAGAGCATTGCGTTAGGAGAATTGGGGAGTTGTAATAAAGAAAATATGTTGTGTAGCGAAGGCTACGATACTATATTTAAATCAAAAGATGACTTTGTTCTATCAAACCTAAATTCCTTGTCGGAGGATGCGTACGACATTCCCTTCTATCGGAGGCTGCGAGATAAAGGTGTCAAGAGTTATTATCTGGCGTCCATGTATTATAAAGATCAGTTATTGGGTATTATCGAATTGGCAAGTGAAACACCTACTGCCCTAGAGCCAACACAACGGGTAATCATGAATAAGGTGAAAGACTTATCGATTAATGCCTTGAGAAGAATGCAAGAAGAAAGGGAAAATCAATTATCTTCTATTATTCAAAAAGAGTTTACCTCTATTCACCCTTCAGTTGAATGGAAATTTAGAAATGAAGCAGAACTCGCTCTGGAAAAAGAAGTTGAAGGGGGACACTATAATTTTGGAAAAATTAGATTTAGATCATTAGTAGCACTCTTTGGACAGAGCGATATCTCGGGTTCATCACATGCAAGAAATAAAGCAATTGCCTCTGATTTACAAACACAGATGGCTCTTGTACAAGATATTATAACAAGATTAAGTGAGCATATATCCATGCCGCTGCTTGATAGTATTATGTTCCAAATTGGAATGATTAATGAAAAATTGTCAAGTGATCTTGCGGCAGGAATGGAACAGGAAGTCATTGAATTTTTACGAACAAGGATAAACCCACTGTTTGAAGAAATGAAAACACGCGATGCTCATTTAGCAGCGCAGATAGATGACTATTTCCAACAGATGGGCAATAATATGGAGGTCATATATAATGAGCGTAAAGCATATGATGACACCGTGACAATGATTAATGCACATCTATCGACTCGTTTGGATACAGAACAAGTTGAAGCCCAAAAAATATACCCTCATTTCTTTGAGCGCTATAAAACGGATGGCGTCGAACACAACATGTATATCGGTCAGGAAATGACTCCTCATATCCCATATAACAAATTGTATCTGGATAATTTGAGGTTATGGCAGTTAAAGATCATTTGTCAATTAGAGATTGAACACCGCCAGCGAATGGTCGACTATCCAATGCAATTGCATATCGCCTCTTTAATCATGGTCTATTCTAATCCAATGGCCATACGTTATCGAATGGACGAAAAACAATTCGATATCGATGGTGCTTATAATGCCAGATATGAGATCATCAAAAAGCGAATTGATAAGGCCTATATCAAAGGTACCGAGGAGCGCATCACTCAGCCAGGCAAAATAATCATCATCTATACACAAGCTTCTGATTTAGATGAATACTTAAACTATATCTCTTTCTTAACTTACCAAGGATATATCGTTGGAGAAGCTGAGCAATTTGATATACAGGATTTACAAGGTGTTGTTGGATTGAAAGGCCTGAGAGTATGTGTGAATTATGACCGAAATCAAACTGAAAATACAAGTCGGGAGGAAAAGAATGAGGAGAGAGAGGAAGTAGAGGTTTAGTGTATAGTTATAAGTTCTTCCTTAATCCCACTCGGCTATTACCATCTGAATACCAGTTCTCCATTTCCGTAAATGTCTTGTACCCATGTCTTTTGTAAAATCGTAATGCATCATCATGAGAAGTCCACAAATACATATACTTGATTCCTATAGATGCTATTTCTTCCTCTAAGGATTTCAATAGTTTCGTTCCTATTCCGTTTGAACGATGAGCTGCTTCAACAAATAAATCTGTCAGAAAAAACCACCCCGAATAATCATCACCATTTTTGTAGGCTAAACCTGAAGAGCATCCAATAAATGCCTCATCATCTAGCGCTACAAATCCGAATCGTTTAGACTGTTGCACCGCCACATTATTTTCAATGGAGTGCTCATCAAAACCGATGTTCATTCGAGCAAATTCTTCAGTTGTCATTTCTCGATTTACGATATTGACTGTATTCATTTAGTATTTCCTAAGTTTGTAATTTCGAAAAGATACGATTGTATACTTACATACAGTGTTTAGAGGACAAAGTCTGTT
>CAYNMW010000015.1:0-35687 GCA_964398295.1 uncultured Saprospiraceae bacterium
TAGGCAATGTTGGTTTAGAAAACGGATATGCAAAAAAAGCTTTAGATAGTGTTCGAGTCATTGGTAACGATGCTGTTCATCCAGGGACAATTGATCTCAAAGATGATAGAGAAGCTGTAAATACTTTTTATGAAAATATATATTCAACTGAAAATCATGTTACTACATGTTATGTTATAATACCATGCATAAATTTGAATTTCGGAAAACAAATTGTTCTTGACGTTTAAACTTAAGACAAAAAAAAAGTGAACATCCAAGATATTCACTGTTTAAACTTTAACATCCCTACTAACTAAGAAGACTACCGATTGAGCTCTATGTATTAGTTGTAAATCCTAAAATTTCCATGTTGAATCTCAACCTCTATATGTAAGCCTGGATTTGAATCTCCATATGTTCCGATGTAACGATACGTATTCGAGCTTTTATCGATTTTCGAGTAGTCTAACTCCTGTGAGATTTTTGGTTTTGCGAACTGCCCATCATAATCCAATGTAAAATCTTGCTCCAATTCTAAGGAGATGGACGAATGTTGAACATCAAATTCAAGGTTGCGAGCACTAGACGACACATCATCAATATCAACACTCCCATGTTGTAGATCAAACAGTCCTTCGACACCAATTAATCCAATTTCAATATCTCCGAAATTTGTATCAAAATCACCAAACTGCAATTCATCAATTTCAAAATCTGTAAAGCCGCCATCTACTACCAACTTATGCACCTTTCCAAAAACGAAATCACTATGTGAACCATCTACATCAATTTCCTTTGCCTCATCCAATTCCAAATCAGAATGAGAAATATCAATCTCCACATCTTTTGCAGTAGTCCCATAAAAGTCTGAGTGATGGCATTCTATTTCTAGATTATGGGCATCTTTCATCTTTATCTCTCCATGCCTGATACCAACGATCGCATCCGCATTGATAGATGAAAATTTCCCATTTCCATGCCTGATATCAACTTCAACATTATTATCCATTTCTGGAATGAAAACATCTCCAAATGAGTGCTCTATATCTAATTCCACACCTCTTGGCAATTGAACATCAATATCAATTTGAAAACTGATTTTGTTGGTGTTCCATCCTCCACTAAATACTTTGCTTAACCATCCACCTTTCCAATTTCCATTATGGTCAATTTCAGTAGTGACAGATACATTTGATTTTGAATCATCAAAGTCCACATCAATTCCAGAAAAGATTTCATTCGCATGATCTTGATCTTCAGCATCTGTACTTATCGTCACTACAAAAGTTGCTGTATTCGAATCACTTTCTCTGATATTGATATCTCCGTGACGAGTGTCAAATTCGATTAAAGCATCTGGATTGATACTAAACTCCTTAGTGATCGTTTTCTCATATTCCTTGTCAGTCAGCTCAATTGCAAAAACAGCATTGACAATGACAGACAAGACTAAGAAACATAGGTAGCTTCGAAAATTATAATTCGAGGTTTTCATAATCTGATCTATTTATTATTGTATTTTTTTCTTGTAGTTTATCTAGTACTATTTCCAGTACTTCCAATTTTGATTGATAATGATCTATAATGGCCTGAACAATTACTTCATCACTTTGCACACCATTATTCAATAACTCATTTTTTAATTCCTGATACACCGCATCTAGCTGATCCAAGTCATTCTCTACATGTTTATCCGCCCCTATTGATCTTGCCTCATTCAACTTAAGATTAACCTGATGTTGATAATGTTGCTCTGCTTCATGAAATTCAGGACTCACCGCAATAATCCTATCGTCAACTCCCTTAGACCCCATTTGCATTCCAATCACTAACCCTACTGAAATTAACACTAAGGCACTGGCAGCTATCCTCATGATGAATCTTAATGAAAAGACCTTTCCCTTTTCTGGTCCAAGATCATCCTCAATTGCTTTCCATAGCATTGGCGGCACTTCTTTATCGTCAAATTGACCGCGATTTATCTCTATAAATTCTTCTAGTCTATCCTGCTTCATGTATTTATGATTCTAACATATATTTTCTTAAATGTTGCTTCGCTCTACTGTATTGAGACTTCGAATTTGCTTCAGATGTCTGAAGTATTTCAGCAATCTCTTTGTGATCATAGCCTTCAATGGCATATAAATTAAAAACTGTGCGATATCCAGGTGCAAGTTTTGACACTGCATTTTTGAGTTTTTCCATATGATATACTGGTTCTTGTCTTTCTTCTTCATAGACTTCTAATCGATCATCAATTTCTTCAAAGTGCATTTTTTTCTTTTTCAATTGATCTAAACAACTGTTGACCACAATTCGCTTAATCCAAGCACCTGGAGTTGATCGGTATTCATATTGCTTAATGTTTTTGAATACGTTCACAAATGCCAGTTGCATGGCATCTTCTGCATCCATATCATTATTCATCATTCGACAACATGTATTGTACATAGCCTTAGCATACATGCGATACAATTTGAATTGTGCCGATCGATTTCCAGCTTTACAGCTTTCAATTAACTCCTTGTGGTAGTTCAGTTTTTCCAATCCTGTAGGTAGTTTCTGTACTAATGACTGCCTAAATTTAACTAAGTTGCATCTGCTTAAAAATAATTTATCACATGATCATTACGGATCAACTTTCCAGAACCATCCTACTAGATCAAAAACCGAATAGAATTGTATCACTTGTTCCTTCTCACACAGAGTTGCTTGCTGACTTAATTGATCCAAAATGTATCGTCGGAAGAACAAAATTTTGTATTCATCCTAACGCAATTCAACAATCATCAACTCTAGTAGGTGGAACAAAAAATCTTCATATAGATCGAATTGTCCAGCTAAATCCACAGCTTATCTTTGCCAATAAAGAAGAAAACAATCAGCATGATATTGAACTGCTTGAACAACAATTTCCCATTTATGTCAGCGACATTAAAACCCTAGATGACTCCTATCAATTCACAAAGGAAATGGCTAATATCTTTGACAAGCATGCTGAAGCAGAAACCATCATTCAAAATACAAAACATACAATAGCACAACAACAACAGACAAAAAGGAAAACAGCTATATATCTCATATGGAAAAAACCATATATGAGTATTGGAAATGATACCTATATACACGATGTAATGGGCAAAATTGGATTTGATAACGCTTTTGCTAATGAAAGTAGATATCCAACTACAAGCTTAGAAGAAATAAAATCACTCGAACCTGATATAATACTCTTATCATCAGAACCTTATCCATTCAATATTTCTGATATAAGTAAATTAAATGAACACTTTCCTACTACAGACATTCAATTAGTAAATGGCGAATTCTTTTCTTGGTATGGATCAAGAATTTGCAAGCTTAATTCTTTCAACTTTGAAGATTCCAAAGATTAATTCAAATATGGTATTTTTGTTAATTAAGTTAACTAATTTATAATGGAAGCAGTTTATATATGTTCAGCGCTTCGGACTCCGTTAGGAAGTTTTGGAGGAGCACTAAGTCCTATTTCAGCGACTAAACTTGGAGCAAAAGCAATATCTGCAGCTCTAGAAAAGGCAAATGTAGAAGCAACAGCTATTGATGAAGTATTCATGGGCAATGTTTGTTCTGCCAACCTCGGTCAAGCACCAGCAAGGCAAGCTGCAATTTATGCAGGCATTCCAAATTCAGTACCCTGCACAACTGTCAATAAGGTGTGTTCTTCAGGAGCTAAAGCCATCATGTTTGGTGCCCAATCAATCATGTTGGGTCATAACCAAATAGTGGTTGCAGGTGGAATGGAAAATATGTCATCAGTACCTTATTATATTCCAAAAGCAAGATTCGGTTATAAATATGGTGATAGTGCTCTTATCGACGGTCTGTCAAAAGATGGATTAATAGATGCTTTTGATCAGGGAGTTATGGGTGCATTTGGAGATGCTACTGCAGAAAAATATAACATCACTCGTGAAGATCAAGATGAATATGCGATCAACTCCTATAAAAATGCAATAGCAGCAACAGAATCAGGACAATTTTCTGATGAGATAATACCAGTGGAAATTCCTCAACGTAAAGGAGATCCTATCATCATGACCGCAGATGAAGAACCAACCAAAGTTAAATTTGAAAAGATTCCGAAATTGAGAGCTGCATTCACTAAAGATGGGACAGTGACCGCTGCCAATGCATCCACAATCAATGATGGAGCATCAGCACTCATCCTTGCAAGCGAATCCAAAGTCAAAGAGTTAGGTCTACAACCATTGGCCAGAATCGCCTCATTTGCCGATGCCGCTCATGAACCAGAATGGTTTACAACTGCACCTGCAAAGGCTACACCTATTGCTCTGGAAAGAGCTGGATATTCAATAAGTGATATAGACTTTTTTGAAGTGAATGAAGCGTTCAGTGTCGTTCCACTAGCTTACAATAAAATTCTAGATGTTGATCCCGCGAAAGTGAATGTGTTTGGTGGGGCAGTATCAATAGGTCACCCCTTAGGAGCCTCTGGAGCAAGAATTGTTTCAACCTTATGCAATGTGATGCACCACAAAAACGGATCCAAAGGAGTAGCCGCAATTTGTAATGGAGGTGGAGGAGCATCTTCAATTGTTTTAGAAAAAGTATAAATTATGTCATACTCTAGTATTCTTGTAGAAGACAGAAATGGTGTCGCCATTGTAACTATTAACAGACCTCAAGCACTTAATGCATTAAATAATGATGTCTTTATTGATCTCATTAAATTACTTGATGAAGACTTGCCTTCGCGCGATGGTCTCAAAGGTGTTGTGATAACTGGTGCAGGAGAAAAAGCTTTCGTCGCTGGTGCAGACATCAAAGAATTTCTCGATCTACCTACAGGTTCTGAGGGACAAAGTTTGACAAAAAGAGGGCATGATACTTTCTTCAAAATTGAAAATTTTCCTAAGCCAATAATTGCTGCAGTGAATGGTTTTGCACTAGGAGGAGGATGCGAATTAGCAATGGCATGCCATATGCGTGTGGCCGGAGAAAAGGCTCGCTTTGGTCAGCCGGAAGTCAATCTTGGGATCCTACCAGGATACGGAGGCACTCAAAGATTACCACAATTGATTGGTAAGGGACGGGCAATGGAATACACCTTAACAGGGGATATGATTCCAGCAGCAAAAGCACTGGAAATAGGATTAGCAAATCACGTTGTTGAGCCAGGGACCGAAGTAGCCAAAGCAATCGAAATTATTGAAAAGATTGCCACAAAAGCACCACTCGCTATCGCGAAATCAATTGAAGCAATTAACGCAGCTGTCGACTCTGGAAAAGAAGGTTACCAAATAGAAATAGACGCTTTCGAAGAACTCACCCTAACAGAAGATTTCAAAGAAGGTGCAGGAGCATTCATTGAAAAACGAAAAGCAAACTTTAAAGGAGTATAGATGTATACACTAAAAATAGATTCTTCGACTTTCCAACTTTCAGAATCAGATATCGATCAATTGGACATAATCTCCAAGAATGATATTATTCATTTACTCACTGATAATAAATCTGTTGAAGCAAAACTTATTGATATTAATCTTAATACTAAGACCGTTGAGATTAGTATTTCTGGCAAGCAATATTCCATTACCATCGAAGACAAACTCGACAAATTAATTGATGAATTAGGATTTACAACTCAAGCCAATACAGTGTTCAAGGACATCAAGGCACCAATGCCTGGACTTGTATTAGAGATCATGGTAAAAGAAGGAGATCACCTAGAGAAGGATACTCAGGTGCTTATTCTTGAAGCAATGAAAATGGAAAATGTGATCAAAAGTCCTGGAGAAGGAGTTGTCAAAGAAATCAGTGTTAAAAATGGAGATGCTGTAGAAAAAGGTCAATTGCTTATAAGCTTAGATTAAATGAAATTTGATTTTCCTGACATATCAAAACAGCAATGGCTAGAAAAGATTACAACTGATCTAAAAGGAAACCCTATAGAAAATCTGAATTGGCAAATAACTGATCAACTTACTATGATACCTTTCGTATCATTAGAAGATATAGAGAGTACAACCAATCTAGCAGCAAATGGAGACAATAATTGGTTTGTTTTAGAATCAATTATTGTTAAGGACATACAGCATGCAAACAAAGAAGCTTTGATGGCTCTTGAAGGTGGTGCAACTGCATTGAGTTTGGAGATTGAAACAGTTGAATGTGATTTTAGTCAACTATTGGATAACATAAATTTAGAGTGGATTTTCATTCATATAAATGGAAGTAAAGAACATGCGATATCATTCATTAAATTTTTAAATCAGTCATCATTTGATATTGATAAAATCAATTTAGCTGTCGCGAATGCTGGCGTACTGTTCCAACAACATCCTACAATAAAAACACAAGGCATTCTAGAAGAAAAAAATAATTCTGTAGATGAAGATTTATCTGAGCTATTAGTAAAAGCAACAAAGCAATTACTTGAATCAACATCTAATTCAAGTAAAATCTGGTTTAGGATTAATCTTACAGATTCCTTTTACCAGAATATTTGTAAAATTCGAGCACTGAAAATTCTGTGGAATACAATTTGTGTAGGATTTGACATTGAAGATACAACTGCTTTTATTCAAGCCTCAATGCAATCACCATCTGAAGAACAAGATGCAGATTATGCAAAAATACAAGCTGCTTCACAAGCCATGGCTGCAGCAATTGGTGGTGCCAATGTGATTTATTTACCGCCGACTGGTTCTGCTGGTTCACTTGAGTTTCATCGCAGGATTGCCAGAAATGTGCATCATTTAATGCAACTAGAATCATTCATGAACAGAGTTGAAGACCCTGCATCAGGTAGTTATTATTTAGAACAGTTGACGGACACTATTGCAGCGTCAGCATGGAAGAAATTCCAACTCAAATACGAAAGCTTATGAAAAAGATACTCGTAGCTAACAGAGCAGAAATTGCACAACGAGTCATCAGAAGTGCAAAGAAAATGGGAATCAAAACAGTTGCTGTTTACTCTGAAGTAGACAGAAATGCACCTCATGTAAGAATGGCAGATGAAGCAATTTGCCTAGGACCAGCACAATCTAGTCAATCCTATTTACTAGGAGAGAAAATAATTGAAGAAGCACTAAAGTTAGGTGTCGATGGCATACATCCAGGTTATGGCTTTTTAAGTGAGAATGCCGAATTTGCGAAAATGGTCACTGATGCAGGAATCACCTTCATAGGACCATCACCTCATTCCATAAAAATCATGGGAAGCAAATTAGCAGCTAAAGATGCCGTCAAAGAATACGACATTCCGATGGTTCCGGGAATTGATAAAGCTATCACTGAAGTAGCGTTGGCAAAAAAAATTGCAGGAGAAATTGGATATCCTATCTTGATCAAAGCCTCTGCTGGCGGTGGCGGCAAAGGAATGCGCGTTGTCGAAAAGGAAGAAGAATTGGAAAGTCAAATGACACGTGCTATAAGTGAAGCAACTTCTGCGTTTGGTGACGGATCAGTTTTCATTGAAAAATATGTAACTAGCCCTCGACACATTGAAATACAAGTGCTCGCAGATAATCATGGAAATACAGTTCACTTATTTGAAAGAGAGTGTAGCATTCAGCGACGACATCAGAAAGTTGTTGAAGAAGCACCGTCAGTCGTATTGACACCAGAATTACGTCAAGAAATGGGAAGTGCTGCTGTGAGAGTAGCTCAATCCTGCAATTATCAAGGAGCTGGCACTGTAGAATTTTTATTGGATGGCGACCTCAATTTCTACTTTTTAGAAATGAATACCAGACTACAAGTTGAGCATCCGGTAACTGAAATGATCACAGGTATTGACTTGGTCGAACAACAAATACGAGTTGCAAGAAATGAGGCCTTATCCTTCAAGCAAAAAGACCTAAGCATTAATGGTCATGCTCTCGAATTGAGAGTTTATGCTGAAGATCCAATGAATAACTTTTTACCAAGTATTGGTAATTTAGAAACTTACCAAATTCCAGAAGGCGATAATGTCCGCGTAGATCATGGCTACGAAGAAGGAATGGATATTCCAATTTATTACGATCCAATGATTGCGAAACTGATTACCTATGGAGCAAATCGCGAGGAGGCACTCGAATTAATGAAAAAAGCAATTGCTGATTATAAAATTGTTGGTCTGGAAACCACACTTCCTTTTGGTGATTTTGTTTGCAATCATGATGCGTTTACAAGCGGAAAATTTGATACACATTTCGTCAAAAATTATTTTTCTAAAGATATTTATGAAGAGCAGCAAACTGGTAATCGAGAGTTGGCTGCAAAAGCTGCATTATATTTTTATCTGCAAAAGAAGAAGGACTTACGAACAGTAAAAAACGATCATTCTACTTGGACTTCTCGTAAAGTTACACCGTGAACAAACCAAATTTTTCCAAAATAGAATATCAGCGCTCGACACAAAGTGCAGAACTACCTGTAAAAGAGTGGGAAACACCTGAAGGTATCTCCATCAAAAATAGATACTCAGTTGATGATATGAATGAGGTCAAGCATCGCAAATTTGTTGCTGGCATTCCTCCATATTTAAGAGGTCCATATAGCTCAATGTATGCAGGCAGACCGTGGACTATTCGCCAGTATGCTGGATTTTCTACCGCTGAAAAAAGCAATGCATTTTACAGAAGAAATCTTGCTCAAGGACAAAAGGGATTATCCGTAGCCTTTGACCTAGCCACACACCGCGGATACGATTCTGATCACGAGCGGGTGAAAGGAGATGTTGGGATGGCTGGAGTAGCAATAGATACGGTTGAGGATATGAAAATTCTATTTGACCAAATCCCATTGGATCAAATGTCAGTATCCATGACAATGAATGGTGCGGTCATTCCAATAATGGCATTTTACATAGTAGCTGCTGAAGAGCAAGGAGTGAAGAGAGAAAAATTAAGTGGAACAATTCAAAATGATATTCTCAAAGAATTCATGGTTCGGAATACCTACATATACCCACCTTCACATTCTATGAGAATCATCTCTGATATCTTTGAGTTCACTTCTCTGCAAATGCCAAAATTCAATTCGATCAGTATTTCTGGCTATCACATGCATGAAGCTGGAGCACCTGCACATTTGGAATTGGCGTATACATTAGCTGACGGGTTAGAATACATCAAAGCAGGTATCTCAGCAGGTTTGAAAATTGACGATTTCGCTCCAAGACTTTCTTTCTTTTGGGGAATTGGAATGAATTTCTTCATGGAGATTGCCAAGATGAGAGCAGCCCGATTGTTGTGGTCAAAAATTGTCAAACAATTTGACCCTCAGAATCCAAAATCTATGGCACTACGAACACATTGTCAGACTTCTGGTTGGAGTTTGACTGCTCAAGATCCATATAACAATATAGCACGAACGTGTATTGAAGCGATGGCTGCCATTTTCGGTGGTACACAATCTTTGCATACAAATTCATTGGATGAGGCACTTGCTCTACCGACAGATTACAGTGCTAAAATTGCTAGAGATACTCAAAAATATTTGCAGACAGAAACGGACATAACCAAAGCAGTAGATCCTTGGGGTGGTTCATATTATGTAGAATACCTAACAAAAGAAATTGCTGAAAAAGCATGGGCATTAATTGAAGAAGTGGAAGCACTTGGTGGCATGGCAAAAGCAATTGAAGAAGGTTTACCAAAAATGAGAATTGAAGAAGCTGCTGCAAGAAAACAAGCTAAGATTGATTCTGGGACCGACCAAATCATTGGTGTAAATGTATTTCGAGTAAAAGAAGAAACTGAAATAGATGTACTCCAGGTTGACAATACCGCCGTTCGTAAATCGCAGATAGACAGAATAAATGATGTCAAAGCCAAACGCGATATATCTAAGACAGTCCAAGCACTAAAAGCCTTGGCAGAATGTGCAAAATCAGGGCAAGGAAATTTATTGGCATTATCGATTGAGGCTGCGAGACAAAGAGCTACCTTAGGAGAGATATCTGACGCAATGGAAGAAACTTTTGGTAGATATCAAGCCAAACATAAAACAATATCCGGCGTGTACTTACGGGAAATAGCATCAGACGAATCATTTAAAAAGGCCCATGAATTAGCCAATCAATTTGCTGAATTGGATGGGAGACGGCCAAGGATAATGATTGCCAAATTAGGCCAAGATGGTCACGATAGAGGTGCAAAAATAATTGCTACTAGTTTTGCTGATATTGGCTTTGATGTAGATATCGGACCATTATTCCAAACACCGAAAGAAGCAGTAATTCAAGCTGGAGAGAACGATGTTCATATTTTGGGGATTTCCTCACTTGCAGCTGGACACAAGACATTAGTCCCACAAGCCATTGAGGAATTGAAGAAAATTGGAAGAAGCGATATAAAGGTCATAGCTGGAGGTGTCATCCCGCCACAGGATCACCAATTTTTATATGATGCAGGTGTCCTTGGTGTTTTTGGACCTGGTACTGTGATTGCTGAAGCAGCTTGCAAGATTTTAGAATCTATGATTGAAAACTATGAAGGATAAATATAAAGCGTTTCAGGAAAAGTTGGATGCCTCTAAATTAGGAGGTGGACAGAAGCGAATCGATAAACAACATGCCAAAGGTAAGTTGACTGCAAGAGAACGAGTTCAATTGTTAATGGATGAAGGCTCTTTTGAAGAAATTGGCGCGTTGGTTGTACACAGAACAACAGATTTTGGCATGGCAGATCAGCAATTTTATGGCGACGGTGTCGTCACTGGATATGGGACTGTCGATGGTAGATTGGTCTATGTATTCGCTCAAGATTTTACTGTATTTGGTGGGGCACTTTCTGAAACACATGCAGAGAAGATTTGTAAAATTATGGACATGGCGATGAAAAACGGTGCGCCAGTTATCGGATTAAATGACAGTGGTGGAGCCAGAATTCAGGAAGGTGTTCGTTCTCTCGGTGGTTATGCTGATATCTTTTACAGAAATGTAATGGCAAGTGGTGTTGTACCACAAATTTCTGCCATTATGGGACCATGTGCTGGTGGTGCTGTTTATTCACCTGCTATGACTGATTTTACCATTATGGTAGAAGGCACAAGCTACATGTTTGTCACAGGTCCTAATGTTGTAAAAACAGTAACAAACGAAGAAGTATCGTCAGAGGAATTAGGTGGAGCAAGTGCTCATTCTACAAAATCAGGTGTCACTCACTTGACAGCTTCCAATGATGTTGATTGCCTCCGTCAAGTCAAACAATTATTGAGCTACATGCCACAAAATTGTGAGGACAAACCAAAACGATTAGACTATACTACGGGTACAGAAATAAGAGAAGAATTGGAAGGTATCATTCCTGAAAATGCAAATCAACCATATGACATGAGAGATGTCATAAATGGCGTTTGTGATCTAGATAGCTTTTTTGAAATACATCCAGACTATGCCGATAATATTGTAGTAGGTTTTTGCAGAATTGCTGGCAAGAGTATCGGAATCGTTGCCAATCAGCCAATGAGTCTTGCGGGAGTACTTGATGTCGAAAGCTCAAAAAAGGCAGCTAGGTTTACGCGATTCTGTGATTGCTTTAATATTCCTTTGTTGGTACTAGTCGATGTCCCAGGTTTTTTGCCAGGTACAGATCAAGAGTGGAATGCCATTATTACGAATGGCGCTAAGTTATTATATGCACTTAGTGAAGCCACTGTTCCCAGAGTCACCTTAATTACGAGAAAGGCATACGGTGGAGCATATGATGTCATGAACTCCAAACACATTGGGGCGGATATGAACTTTGCCTGGCCATCCGCAGAAATTGCTGTTATGGGCGCAAAAGGAGCAAGTGAAATAATTTTCAAAAAAGAGATCAAAGCTGCAGATGACCCAGCAGCTAAATTGGCAGAGAAAGAAAAAGAATACGGTGAATTATTTGCCAATCCATATAGTGCAGCGAAACGAGGTTTTATCGACGAAGTCATTTATCCAAAAGAGACTCGCCGGAAGTTGATCAAAGCCTTTGACATGTTGGAGAATAAGGTTGCTGTACTGCCGAAGAAAAAGCATGGGAATATTCCTTTGTAGCAATGGGTTTGAAATGGGTTGAAACCCATTTTTAAATAAATGTCACCCCGTTGGGGTTTATAATGACTGAAGGGGTTATCATTATTTACAATAAGCTCCAGCTCTAATTACTCTTAATTCTATCCTGAATGTAACGTCAGGAAGATGTCTCCAAATATTCATAAGGATCATTTTTTAATTCACGATTCACAGATGCAAACTATCTTTGAACCATGTCTAAACATTTTATACTACTCATTCTAATATTCTTGGTATCCTGTACAGATAATGAGGTATTCGTTCAGCAAGTGATTGAGCAAGTCGTTCAAGAGGATTTAGCCAAAATTACAAATGTAGTATGCACTGGACAACCAAACAACTACACTTTCAATGTAACCATTGAAAGTCCAGATACAGGCTGTGATCAATATGCGGATTGGTGGGAAGTATTTACGTTAGATGGCACACTTGCTTATAGAAGGATATTAACCCATAGTCATGTTGATGAGCAACCGTTTACACGAAGTGGAGGTACAGTTAAAGTTGGACCTGATGATTCTCTGTATGTCAGAGCACATATGAATAATCTTGGCTATGGTACGCAAGTATTTAGTGGGACAGTTCGTGTTGGACTAGAACTAGATAGCTTGGCAACAACTTATGCCGACTCCATTGAAATATTGGAGCCCTTGCCAACTGGCTGTGCTTTTTAGTACAAAATCAACTTACCAAAATTTAGGTAATTATATCCCCATTTTTTGTCATTGTGCTCATGGTTTCTTTTTTCCAAGTTGAGAATCTTCTACTTTTAAGCTTACTGTCTGATTCATAAATTCAGACTATTTAACTAAACAAAAATTTATAGGACTATCGTCAGTTGCTCTGTAGTGACAAGGGAGTCTTATGCTCCAAATCATGCTATTATATGAGATACTTATTTATCTTTTCCCTCATAACTTCGACAATATCATTCATAACAGCACAAAATCAACCTGGTCTCCATGTTGAACAGAATTACACTGTACTGTTTGGTCAGGATACCACATCTGGAGGCACCAAAGTATTGTGGTATCCAAGCAAAGCAGCATTTCGGGCAGGTAAATCAAACACCACTGAATGGATTCAAGAAAATGTTGGAACATTCTCGGCAGCATTTGGCACGGATACAGAAGCAAGAGGTATTTATAGTTCTGCATTTGGTTTAAGTACATGGGCTTTGTCATTTGGTGAAACATCAGTTGGTAGGTATAGTCAAGCAGGAGGAAATCCGTCCAGTTGGGTTGATACAGATCCTTTATTTGAAGTAGGAAATGGTTCGTCTTCTGGCAACCGATCCAATGCTTTCACTGTATATAAAAATGGAAATGCAGAGGTACAACATTCGATGCAATTGGGGGATCATGTCGGAGCGACACCTGCAGCAGGTACAATCCAATACAATTCCAATACGATGGATTATGAAGCATGGGACAGTCAAAACAATCAATGGGAGTCTTTAACCTCTAGTAGTGGAATGGCGGGTACTGTAACAGACATAGATGGCAACGTTTACCTAACTGTTCAAATAGGCACGCAGACTTGGATGAAAGAAAATTTAAGGACAACGAGGTATAGGGAAGGGACTCCGATAGCCCAAGTCACAATAAATTCACAATGGGAAGCTAATGATGGGACAGGTAAGTGGAAATGGTACGATAATAATGAAGATTTTGACATGCCATATGGCAAATTTTACAATTGGTATGCCGCTGATGATTCAAGAGGTTTATGTCCAAGTGGATGGCATGTTCCTTCTTTATCTGAAGCGAATCAACTAGCATCATTTTTAGGAGGCATTTCGGCTGCAGGGGTTAAGATGGTGATCCCCAATAGTGTACTGTGGAGTACTAATCCAAATGCAACAAATTCAAGTGGATTCACTGCAATTGCAGGTGGCAATATCACTGAAGATGGGCGATCTGTGCAACGAACAATTTGGGCCACTTTCCATCTTTCTACTGAGGCAAATATAAATGCTTCATATCGAATAACACTAAATGGCAATACAACTAATCTGTTACAAATAGGAGTATCATCTGGAACAGTCAATAAGAAAGTAGGTCGAAATGTCAGATGTTTAATGAACTAAGCAAAATTCTAAAAGGTAGTGCATGACATCGGAAAGTAAATTATAGGTCTAACAGCAAGAAGCTGCATCACCACCTTGACTTTCCTGAAACGGCATATTCTGTCCACAGCCTTCAAAAATACCGTAGTGAGTATCCCAAGTTCCAAAGAATTCAAAATGATCTTTGAATCTAGTCTCGTTTAGCATTTTATAGGTATTACCACAAACAGTGATCATTTTTCCTTTTGGGAAATTATGGTGGTCATCAAGGTCATAACTATGTGGTTTGCCATCAATTGTACCCAAATATCTTGCTGATTGTCCGTAGTCTTCACAATCGCTTTCAAGACCTTCAAGTTTGAATAATCTATAGGTAACAGAAAAGAATTGGAGGTCTCCCAGTTTCTCTTGTAGTTCTTCATTTTCAACAGTGATCGGATGACTCTCGACTACTCTTGGATCTGTGAAACCGGCATTTTTGGCAAAATTTAAAAAGTCATTCCAATACAAAGCACCGCTCAAACATTCACCCCATAATTCTTTATCCTTCTGTAATGCTGGAGAAATTCTTCTATCACAATACACATCACTGAAGTACATTTCTCCACCTGGCTTTAAAAGATTAAATGCGTCTTCAAAAATCTTTTGCTTTTGAGTTGCAAGGTTAATGACACAGTTAGAAATAATCAAATCAAGACTATTTTCTTTCAAATCCAATTGATCAATATGGTCAATATTGCCTTTCAAAAATCGAACATTGGCATAATCAAAACCAAATTTCTCTGTATGGTAATCTATATATTTATGAGCAACTGCCAGCTGAGAATCCGTCATGTCTACTCCTACAACAGATCCATTCTGTCCAACCAATTTTGAAGCAATGTAACAATCACGACCACTTCCACTTCCTAAATCCAAAACATGTAGTCCTTCAAGTTGATTAGGAATCGTCAAACCGCAACCATAGTACTTGCTCATTACTTCGTCGTGGATATCACTCAAAATGTCTTGAATATACTTTGGTGGTGCGTCGATGGTACAACAGGCGTTCGTTTTTAAGTCCTCACTTTTCTCCAGAGTATTGCCATAATACTCTATGACTTCTTCGTGTTTCTGATTCTGATCCATTTCTATTATTTCGCGTGTCAAAAATAACAGCTTATCGGTGTCTATTTATGTCTTCCTTAGAACAGTTTAATAATATGTGAGATTAATGTTCTTCAAATGTGTCTATTCGCAATGAGGATAGCATTTTTCGAAGGCATCAATCTGCTTTTCGCCAATAAAATTGGTTTTATGAAGCCACGATTTATAAATTGTTTTAGCCTTTCTTATTTTAATACTTGCAAATTCAGGACTTTTCTTCAACATATCTTTGTCCTCATAACTGTCAAAAGGCAAATAATGGAGTTCTTCTTTTGGAGGGTCATATCGTTTGTCAATATAAAATTTGAAAAAATCTGGCATGATAACGGTAGCAATATCTCTGTGTTCAACAACTAGTGATCTACGAATAATTTTGTCTTTAAACAGCACATTCTTCAAACTTATGCCATCAAATGTTTTTTTCTGATTGTCTTCTTTGGTGTAATCTGTAACTATATCAAAAACAGTAGGAAATATATCAATCAAGTGTGCTATTTGCTCTGTGACTCCTGGCTTAATTTTTCCTTCCCAGAAAGCTACAAAAGGTACACCTATTCCACCCTCCAATACATTGTCTTTAAAACCACGTTGGCAATCATAAATACCATTAATAGAATGTCTATCACCACCGTTATCTGACATAAGAAAAATTAAAGTATTTTTCATTTCTCCTTTGTCTTTAATTGCGGTTAACACTTTACCAATATTAATATCTGCCTGTTCTATCATTGCAGCATGAATTGCATATTCATTAAGATTGTTTGGGTCTTCAGCAAATGACAATCGCTTAGGAGACACTTCACTTTCGAGATACCTATTCAAACTAAGGCGATCAACAAGTCCTGCCTCATATTGGGCTTTATTGTAGATATAACATAGATTACTAAGAGTGTCAATCTGTGAGAATTTTTCAATATATTTTTGCACCAATTTACCGTCTTGTGGTGCTTGAAGTGGTGCGTGAGGCGCACCAAGTGACATATAAAGATAAAATGGCGAATTCGATTTTCTAACATACTTTACTGCTTCATCACCAATAAAATCAGTCTGGTAGAAGCTGTCTGGATCTGGTGTTATGTAATTGCCATTGATCATGTATCTCTCTTCCATTGCACCATAGTAACTTTCTTGGCTTCCCAGAAAACCACTCCATTCATCAAAGCCTCTATCTAATGGTTCAAAATAGCATCCCTCGTATGCATGTTCAAACCATCTGGAATCGTGATTATTTCGTCCTAAATGCCATTTACCAGACATATATGTTTCGTAACAACTTTCACTAAGAAATTCGCTGATCATTTCATATTTCAAATTGACGTGACCAAGTTGAGCTTGATGTTCCGTAATTATTCCCGACAACTTTGACATTCCCACTGCTTGAGGATAATGCCCTGTGACCAATGCCGCTCTACTTGGAGAACAAACAGGGTTTGAGTATCCATTTTTGAACATTTTACCACCTTTACTTAAAAAATCCATCCAAGGCGTATCTATTCCTCCACCCCAAGCTCCGATGTCATATTCCTCTGCGTCGTCTAATAAAATGACAACTATATTGGGTGGAGTCCCTTTTTCAAACTTAGGTGAAAAACTAAGAAACCCAATGGAGATGGCTAGCAACGTGATGAATTTATATAACATACTATTTGAATTTACCACGATTATAAAAATCAATGTGTCGTTGTATCATTGTTTATATACGTATCTTATATATATGCAACTCTTATTCCAAACTATTCTAATAGCGACTCTAAATATCCCAATGTATCCGCGTCAGCCGAGAGTTTATCCTTTCTCCATCGCTTTATTCGTGGAAACCGCAATGCAATTCCAGACTTATGTCTGCTCGACCTATTTATTCCTTCGAAGACCAGCTCAAAAACCAACTCAGGTTTGACAGCTCTTACTGGACCAAAACGGTCGGTTGTATTTTTGGTAACAAAACGACTTACTTCCTTGAATTGATCATCTGTTAGTCCTGTATATGCTTTTGCAAATGGTACAAGTTGATCGCCATTCCATACCGCAAAGGTGAAATCTGTATATAAATTTGCACGCCGACCATGACCACGCATCGCATAAATCATTACAGCATCTACCGTCATAGGATCAATCTTCCACTTCCACCAGTCACCTGTTTTCCTGCCGACTTTATAATCTGAATTTCTACGTTTGAGCATGAATCCTTCTGTTTTGCGTGTCCGGGATTCTTCTCTTAAAGTAGCAAGCTCTTGCCAAGTGCTGAATTGTTGTTCTTTTGAAAGGAATACTTTTTTCTCTGGGAAAGCTAGTTTTTCTATGAGTGTAGTTAATGCTTTTCTTCTCCAATTGTAAGATTTATCTCTGACATCAACACCAGCAATTTCCAACAAATCATACGCCATCAACACAACCGGAATTTCTTTCAATGTTTTCTTACTTACTGCTTTACGACCAATTCGTTTTTGCAACAATTGGAAACCTAATGGCATATCATCATGGTAAGCTAATATTTCACCATCCATAACAAAATCTTCGCAATCAATTGATTTTAAATAGTCAAATTCAGGGTATTTATCAGTTACCAACTCCTCTCCTCTTGACCACAAAAATACTTCACCTTCTCTTCTGATTAATTGTCCTCTGATACCATCCCATTTCCATTCTGCAGCCCACTCCTTAGGGTCGCCGATTTCTTCAATGTCATCCTTCAAGGCATGTGCAAGGTAAAATGGATATGGCTTAGATAAATCATCAGAAGCATGTTCACTTAATATCAATTCGTCAAAATTAACAGTTGCTGGATCCCAATTTCCCATTAGGCGGTGCGCAATTGTATTTTCCTCCTTATTAGTAAATTTTGCCAATGCCTTCGTTACCAATTTTTGTGAAACCCCAACTCTAAACCCACCAGTGATTAATTTATTAAACAGGAAACGCTCCTCCATATTTAACTGTTCCCATGCCGCTACAATTTGTTGTTTCTTCGTTTCTTCATCTTCTTCTTTCAATGCTATGATATATGATATCCAAGCACTGAGGTCTCGAGGTTTATCACCAACGAGAGGAACAGAGTTCTTCGTTTCAGTTGTTCTCTGAGGCAAAGGTTTCCCGACCTCTTGCCGTCCACTAGGAATGACCTTCGCGATCGTCTCCGCTAAGTCACCGACCACATGATATGTTTCTTCAAATAACCAAGATGGTATTCCAGCTTTTTCTGCCGCCCACTCTCTAAGCAATGTTGTTGTCACTGTTCGTCTTGGACGGCGATGTGAGAATAAGGCAATCGCCCACACCTTATCTGGCTCACTTGCTTGTACAAAAAACCGAACTAGCGCTTTTATCTTTTGCGTTGTTTTGGTTGTTTGTTCTAGAGCAAGAAACAATTCTGTAAAATGCTTCATGGCGCTTCTGTTTCAGTTTCTGTTTCTAAGCTTTCGCCAATGAAAGCTGTCTCAATCGGTTGAGCATTATATCCTTCCGAAGTCAACCACTTGGAGAATATTTCTGTATAACCATGTGTCGGATAAATATTTTCTGCACCGGTAGCTTTGATTGCTTGATTCAATCCTTTCCAGTCACCATGATCAGATAAAATAAATCCTCGATCAGCGCCTCTTCGACGTCTTGCTCCACGCAATGCCATCCAACCTGAAGCTACTCCTACAGAGACTTGCTTGAAACGCTTCATCCATGCAGAACCTGTTGCTGCAGGTGGTGCAAGCACGATTGCGTTTTTATAATCTTCAGGTTTCAGATCTGTTGTGATCCGCTCATAAAATGGAAGCTTTACTCCTGCATGGATTAAGGCATCATTCATATTAGCAATAGCTCCATGACAATAAATAGGACCAATGTCTATATCAAGATGATGTAATATGCGTTGTGCTTTCCCCAAAGAATATGCTGTCAATAAAGAAGTTTGTCCTCCTTCTGCATTCTCACTCCACCAGTTATTGATATCATTATATATCATATGTTGATCGGGCCAATTGTAGACGGGTAATCCAAAAGTGCTTTCGGTGATAAAGGAATGACAATGCAACTGTTCATAAGCTTCTGAAATACCATCATCGTCCAGTTTATAATCTCCGGTCACCACCCAAACTTCTCCTTTATATTCTACTCGGATCTGAGCAGAACCAATAATGTGTCCAGCAGGATGAAAACTAAATCTGACTCCATTGACTGAGAACGAATCTCCATAGGTATAAGAAGTAACATTGATCGGACCAAGTCTATGTTTTAAAATTGCTTTGGATGAATGCACACAGGCATATGCCTTATGTCCGGGACGTGAATGATCTGAATGCCCATGTGTAATGATTGCTTTGTCAACAGGTTTCCAGGGATCTATGTAGACTCCGGCTTGTTTACAATATAGACCAAAGTCTGTTGATTCAATTAAACTCATTGGTTTAAAAATACATAGAGATAGACAGTAAATATTCCAATTGCATTAAAAAAGTAAACCAAAATTATTAATCATAAGTAGAGTAAGTATTCAATACCTAATTCGACTCAAAGGGAACAACACTTAGGAAATTTACCCAGTTGTCTTCGCTTATGCCCATTAAGGTAAAGGTATACTCCTCATTTGGAATGAGAGTAGGAGTTGATAAGGAGTCAGTTATATTCAACACCACATTAGAGACATCATAAAAAGTAAAATTTTTATCCACTGTATAGGTACCTGAAATGAATTCATTATTAGCGTCAGTTACAACTTGAAAATAAATGATGTTTTCATCTATGATGCCATCATCCCAAGTAAAATTAGGGTTGATTCCGCTTTCCTCAACGGAGACCAATGCATCATTCACTTCTGTAGGTTTGGTATTTGATTTCAATTTAATTGGATCTGAGATATGAAGACGATCATCTGTGACTGAAGCAACGATTGCAAACTTTTCTCCTTCGAAAGCATCAAGCATGTATCGTTGTAAGGCGCCATTGAAGACGGGGCCTATCTCAAAATCCTTTTCAACGTATTTAGTGAAATCTAATGAGTCAGCAATGTTGTCAGTTTCAAAGTATCGTAAATCTCGGGCACCACTGACAGGAAGGTAAAATACTGATGTCGGTTCATCGAATTGTGGAATCAAAGCAACATCCCTACCGCCTGCGCAGGCAATCAGAAATGTTTGATCTAATTCAGGAAATGCTTCCACAAATTCAGACAAGGTTAAATTGTCTACTGATAGTGGATCTTCATCAGAACAACTAACTATTGTTAGTATGCATAATATGTAAGCAAGACTTCGCACAATAGACTAACAACGAAATTTCTGACAAGTTTAATACAAAAGCATTGATGCACACGAATGCAAATTCTAGGACAATTTTAAATCTAGGTATTTGATCAACTAAAATACACCATCACGAATATGACAATTGCAATCACAAATAATGAAGCTACAATATCAACCCAATTATAACTGTCCTGATTTTCAGCTTTTTGTTTTTCTGTAATTGTATTAAATGTCAATCCTTCAAGGTCTTTTTCAGCCCTTCTTGGTGTAAATAAGGACACAAGAATAGCTACTGCTACACAATACAAAAAGAAGAATGAAGAAAATTTTAGAAAATTCATATCTGCAAGGGCAAACCAAAATGAATTTGTATCCAAACTGCCTTTCATCACCTCAAGAGATAAACGAATCACTGCTATAAATAATCCAGAAAACAGTGTCGTTAACGCACCTTTGTTTGTGATTCGACTCGAGAAAATACCTAAAAGGAACACGGCAGTAATTGGTGGGGCTATATAAGATTGTACATTTTGTAAATATCCATATAGCGCACCATCTGCAAGTTGCTCTATAACTGGGACCCATAAAATACCAAGAACAACCACCACAAATGTTGCTATTCGCCCCACTCTCACCATTTGCTTTTCAGATACGTTTGGTCTAACTTTTTTATAAATGTCCATTGTAAATAAAGTCGAACAACTATTAAATACGGACGCTAAAGAAGACATCAGCGCAGCCATTAATCCAGCAGCAACAAGTCCTCGCAATCCCGCTGGAAGCACATGCATCATCAATGCTGGAAAGGCCTCATCTGGTTTATCCCACATGAGTTCACCTCTCATTTTTAAAACAAGTGCAATTACACCAGGAATCAAAAATAAGAAGACGGGCATCAGTTTTAGAAAGGCACCAAAAATACTTCCTCTTCTCGCTTCTTTTAAATTTCTAGCCGTCAATACTCTTTGTACAATAACCTGATCAGTACACCAATACCAAATCCCGACAATTGAAGATGATAATACCAACCAATGCCACGGATAATCCGGATCATCCATAGACCTCCACATATTCATATATTCTGGACCCGCGGTTTCTACAACAGAACCCCATCCACCTGCAGCTTGCAATCCAAGAATTGTTAAGGTGGCAGCACCGAGTACCAGAATAACCGCTTGAAGAGTCTCAGTATACACAACCGCTCTCATACCGCCAAGTACAGTGTATATTCCTGTCAAAATAACTGTAGCCAAAGCACCTGCCATAAAAGAGATATCCATCAAAGTTGAAATCACAATCCCTCCAGCATAAAGCGTGACTGAAACTTTAGTCAACACGTATGCGGCCAAACTAAAGAGTGACAAAAACCATCTTGCACGAGGACCAAATCTCTTTTCTAAAAACTCTGGCATTGTGAATACACCACTCCGCACATAAAAGGGCAAAAACAACCAACCCAAAAGGATGACAATCCAAGCATGTAATTCGTAAATTAAAAGTGGAAATTTATCTCCTGCGCCTGAACCAGCTAATCCGACGACATGCTCTGATCCAATGTTTGATGCAAATATAGAAGCGCCGACTACGAACCAACCAACATTTCTGCCAGCTAAAAAATAATCTTCTGAATTTTCTTGCTTTTGTAGGATAACCCAAATGGCTATTCCAAATAGGATAAGGAAGTAAATTGCAATAACAATCCAATCAAGCGTAGCTAAGGTATTATTCATGTGAAAGTTTAATCCACACCAAGCTAATAAATTAATTGGACTATGTTCTTACTTGACTTCCGCCAAAGACTTCTTCGCAATATGATTATATTTTTTTCAAATCATGCCATGGTAGAATCTTGTAGGAAGTGCGATTTTGGATTTTATCTCCAGCATAAATCAATATTTGTTTGGTTAGTTTATCGCTACTTGCTTTTTTGAAATATGCTAAGCCGTCAAATGATTTATTTGATATCGTATTGCTGGATTTTATTTCGATAGATTGTATGCTCTCACCTTTTGGAAATAATAAATCAACTTCATGACCATGCGAATCTCTCCAAAACCAATATTCTCTTAGCTGGCCAAGATGTTGATTTCTCTTCTCCAGCTCACTGACAACCATATTTTCAAAAATATTTCCGTACATCTGATGGGTAGTTTTTAGATTACCATTGCGAATGTCTAGTAAATGGCATAACAATCCAGTGTCATAAAAATAAAGTTTCGGACTTTTTATCAACCGCTTACTATAATTTCTAAAATACGGCTGTAAAAAATAGACAATATAACTTGTCTCCAATAAGGAAAGCCAATTCCGTATAGTTGTATGACTTACTCCTGCATCTCTGGCCAAATCATTGAAATTCACAAGCTGCGCAGCACGTGTAGCACAGACTTTCAAAAAACGTTTAAACCTTCGATCGTTCTGTATATTCACCAATTGACTTATGTCTCGCTTCACATAGGTATTGATGTAATCTGCATAATATCTATCTGGTGATATATTGCGATCAAATATTGCAGGGTAAAATCCAGTAACCATTGTCTTCGTCAAATCTTCAGATAGCCATTTTGCTTCTTTCATTTCTTCCATATCAAATGGCAGCAGACGGAATATAGAAACTCTGCCAGCAAGACTTTGTGTAATGTTTTCTATGAGGTCAAAGTTTTGAGAGCCGGAAAGGATAAATTGACCCATTATTTGATTCTTATCTACAATACCTTGCAAATAGGAAAATAACTGGGGTGCTTTCTGAGCTTCATCAAAAATGACTTTATCGTCAAATTCTTTTAAAAATGCTTTTGGATCAGACAATGCATACTCCTGAGTATCAGGATTCTCTAATGTCACGTAACGATAATCAGAAAAGATGCTTCTGAGCATTGTGGTCTTTCCAGATTGACGCGGACCAGTAATAGCCAAAATCGGATACTGCTTCAGTACTTGCCTAATAATTTTATGTTGTACTCTTTTCATTACAGCTTGATAATCAGTACAATAGTACTATTTATTTTCATTTTACACAAGAATTATTTTCACTTTACACAAGAATTATTTTCATTTTACACAAGAATTATTTTCACTTTACACAGCTAATCATTACCGAAAATCACTATCCATATAGATTGTACGAATAGAGTCAGCATTTAAAACAGCTTTAAGATTGTATCTTACTTTAATGAAACTCACACCATTCAAACTAGAGCGATACTACTCCCAATATGAATTTAGTGCCAAACATTCGATATGCAATTCAGATTGTGAAGCAATGACAATTAGTGAACTACTGCAAATGGAGGAAGGGAGTGAAGAGGCTTTTCACAATCATTGGTTGGGTTATACTGAGACAGAAGGTCATCCAAACTTGAGAAAAGAAATCGCTTCGATATATGAAACGATATCCTCAACTCATCTACTTGTATGCACTGGGGCTCAAGAACCAATTTTCTTGTTTAGTCAGTCCAATCTTGAATCGGGAGACGAAGTCATCGTACAGACGCCATGTTATGAATCTTTGAAAAGTATTCCTATTAGTATTGGATGCACAGTCAAAACATGGGAGGTACAGTATTCAGATGACGGACCATCATTCTCACTTGATGAGCTAGCAGACCTGATTACTAATCAAACAAAGGTTATTTTTTTGAATAGTCCACATAATCCGACGGGGTATCATTTTTCTAAAGAAGAACAAGCAGAAATTGTAAAGCTTGCTCGCAAACACGGATGCATTATTTTTTGTGATGAAGTGTATCGCGAATTAGAACTTGATCCTTCTTTTAGAATTCCTGCATTTGCAGATGTGTATGAAAATGGTGTATCGATAGGCGTCATGTCCAAATCTTATGGTCTGCCCGGATTACGAATTGGTTGGGTTGCAACGAAAAACGAAAGTATACTAGAGAAAATTGCCATACTGAAGGAATACACAAGCATTTGCAATTCGGCTCCAAGTGAATTCTTGGCTGAAGTCGCATTGCGAAACAGAGCAAAAATCCTCGATCGAAACTTGGCAATTGTCAGGCACAACAAGTTATTGTATGACAAATTTTTCTCACTGCATGAGGAATTATTTTCCTGGTACCCACAAAAGGCTGGACCAATAAGTTTTGTGAAAATGAAAATGGATACTGATGACAAGTCATTTGCAGAACGAGCTTTGAAAGAAAAACAATTACTGATACTACCCGGATGGGTTTATGATTATCCTGGATTCTTCAGAGTAGGTATGGGCAGAACACAAATTCCAGAATCATTAACGGTATTTGGTCAGTTTATCGAGGAAAGTATATTACAAGTATGATTCATATTTCCTATGAAGACATAAAGCAAGTAATCAAACAAGAAGATTTGTTCGTACCTGTCAAACAAGCATTTATCGATTATTCATCTCCAAAGTTGATCGGCATTCCAGTTAATTTATTGCACTTTGATGATGAAGCAGATGCGCATATCAAGACTGCAGCAATCAAGGGCTACGAATACTTTTCTATAAAGGTGGCAACCATGTTTCCACAAAATGCAACTCGTCAATTATCACCATTTAATGGCGCTATATTTTTATTTGATGCACAGACTGGAGAGCCAAAAGCAATTTTACAAGACAAAGGCTTGTTAACAGATTTACGGACTGCAGCAGCTGGTGCATTGATTACTAATCATGTTACTCCACCATCTATGTCTAAGGTCGCAGTAGTTGGCACAGGCATACAAGCGCGTCTGCAAGTGGAAGCATTTAATCAACTGAGGCCAATTGATGAATTAAGGATATGGGGACGAAATCAGGAGAAAGCACTAGCCCTACAAGAAAAATTAAGAAAATCGTTACCCAAAACTATCATCAGCCTAACGGATCACATAGAAATGGCAGTAAAGGAATCTGATATTATTATTACTACGACCTCAAGTAAATCACCTTTAGTGAAAGGAGTATGGCTACAGAAAGGTCAACACATCACCGCAGTAGGTGCTGATGACACATTCAAACATGAATTAGATGGCGACTGTTTCGCGATCGCAAACGAAGTGTTTCTAGATAGCTTGGAATTGAATCAACAATATGGAGAATATGCAC
The DNA here is from genome assembly GCA_964398295.1 of uncultured Saprospiraceae bacterium. GTDB lineage: Bacteria > Bacteroidota > Bacteroidia > Chitinophagales > Saprospiraceae > CALFUK01. The sequence goes on from CAYNMW010000015.1 coordinate 25,542, forward strand.
ATCTCAATGAATCTGCTGATCTTAAAGCCAAGACTATTGAATTTGGCGAAACCTTTATTGATAATGCTTATACCAGACCTGCTGATCATATATCGATTGCCAAACTCGTAGGTGTTGGTGTACAAGATTTAGCTGCTGCTACCGTTGTCTTAGAAAGATTGCATATCGCAAAGCAATAATTTATCTTCTTTTCTAAAATATTGTAAATACAATTGATCATATTTCCCACCTTATTTAAGTTTGCACCATGAAAGGAATTCTCTTTTTCAATTTGGTTTGTTGTCTATTGGTATTGGGATGTAAGCAAGAGCCTTATATTGAATCTACCACAACCTCAAATCCAGACAATTTTCATCGTTCTGTTAAGAATCTATCTGACATTATTGTTCATGATATTTTATCACCTCCTGTAGCAAGTAGAGTGTATGCATATCCTTCTATTGCAGCGTATGAAGTCTTGAGTCAAGCTTTTCCAGAATATCAATCATTGGCTGGACAACTGACCGAATTAACTGATGCGCCAACTGCAGATACGAGTAAACAAATTTCCTATTCATTAGCAGCCATTCATGCATTTAATTTAATGGGTAAAGAATTGACTTTTTCAGAAGAAAGGTATGACTTGTTTATGGACACTACTTACCAAGTGATAAAACAAGACAATATGTCTGGTTCTGTTTACAAAGAATCATTGGCTTTTGGGCAGCAAGTCTATGAACATATTTCTGCTTGGGCCGCAAAGGACAATTATCACCAAACGAGATCATTTCCTAAATTCAGCATCAATCAAGAACCATTTAGATGGAAGCCAACACCTCCAGGATACATGGATGGAATCGAACCTCATTGGAATGAAATTCGTCCTTTTGTAATTGACTCAGCAGAACAATTTGTGCCACTTCCTCCAACTGAATTCGACACTGATAAGAGCAGTCAATTTTACAAGGAGACAATGGAAGTCTATGATGTTGTGAAAAATGGTACTGAAGAAGAAAAAGAAATAGCTAGTTTTTGGGACTGCAATCCGTATGTCCTCAATGTGACCGGTCATGTGATGTTTGCAACAAAGAAGATTACTCCAGGAGGACATTGGATGGGTATCGTAGGTCTTGCCTGCAAAAAAGCTGAGGCTGATCTCATGAAGACTGTAGAATCGTATGCTTTGACCTCTATTGCACTGGCTGATGGATTCATCTCCTGTTGGGATGAAAAATATCGTAGTAATTTGACAAGGCCAGAAACAGTCATCAATGAGTATTTTGATGAGGAATGGGTACCACTGTTGCAGACACCTCCATTTCCTGAACACACCTCTGGGCACAGTGTGATTTCAAGAGCAGCCGCAATAGCCCTTACCAGTATTTTTGGAGACAATTTTTCTTTTGACGATACAGTAGAATTAGAATATGGATTGCCTATGCGATCATTTAATTCATTTATTCACGCCTCAGAAGAAGCTGCAGTAAGTAGACTTTATGGAGGTATCCACTTTAGACCTGCTATAGATGAAGGGGTCAAACAAGGAGAGGAAGTTGGTAAATTTGTAGTGGCTAACTTGCAGTTAAAGAGTTAATTTCCCTTTGACATGAAAAGGTTCATCTTTCTAATCTATCTATTTAGTTGTGTTGTCTTTTTGAGTCAATGTACATCTCCGACTGCAACATCTAAGCGTCCTAATATACTTTTAATCGTAGCTGATGATCTAGGTTATACAGATTTAGGCTGCTATGGTAGCGAAATTCGTACTCCAAATATTGATGCACTAGCAGCCTTGGGAACAAGATTTTCGACTTTCTGCACAGCACCGACGTGTTCACCTGCGAGAGCTATGTTGCTATCAGGTGTTTCTTCGCACTTAAGCGGGTTTGGCACAATGATAGGAGACTGGGCAGAAAATCAAAAAGGGAAAAGAGGCTATGAAGCATATCTCAACTTTGATGTAGTCACCTTTACCCAATTACTACAAGACGCAGGGTACCATACTTCAATCGCTGGCAAATGGCATTTGTCTTTGCCAACAGAAAAAGTACAGTGGCCAATCAACCGTGGATTTACAAGATCCTTCTGCTTCATGCGTGGTGCAGCAGGTCATTTTTATGACAAGCAACCATTTCTATCTTTTTTCGACGAGGCTATTTATTTTAAAGACAGTTCTCTCGTAGAAACATTGCCTCATGACTTCTACTCAAGTAAAAATTATGCTGATTCTGCTATCGAATACATTAATGAAAGCAAAAAAGAAGAAAAACCATTTTTTCATTTTTTGTCTTTTTCTGCTCCTCATTGGCCATTGCAAGTAAGAGATGAACACATCGATTTATACAAGGATCAATACAATGAAGGTTATGAAGTACTAGCTAATCAAAGATTGAAAGCCGCGAAAGAAAAAGGTGTCATTCCAAATGATACAGAATTGGCTCCAATGACTCCTAATGTCAAACCATGGCATTCATTACCTGATCATGAAAAATTACGCTCAAGTAAATCAATGGAAGTGTATGCAGCTATGATAGAACGTTTGGATCATCATACCGGCCGAGTGGTTGATCATTTAAAATCGATTGGCGAATTCGATAATACAATGATTGTTTTCATGGCGGACAATGGTGCAGAAGGCAATAGCATCATGACATACAAAGATACAGGAGAATGGGTAGCTAGAACATTTGACAACAGCTATGAAAATATGGGACGCATCAATTCGTATATAGAAGTTGGTGCAGGGTGGGCCCAAGCTTCGAGTCAACCATTCAAATGGTACAAAGCCTTTGCCACAGAAGGCGGCATACGAGCACCGGCGATCATCCACTATCCTCAATGGGAAATTAATGGCGGTACAATCAAAGACGAGTATACATCTGTCATGGATCTTGCGCCTACATTTTTGGAAATTGCTGGCGTCAATCATCCTGGAGATGAATACAATGGACGGCCTGTACATTCACTGCAAGGCAAATCCATCCAAGCTTATGTAACAGATAAAACTGAATCAATACATCAGCAAGATGATGTCCATGCCTGGGAATTGTATGGCAGAAGAGGGGTCAGAAAAGGACATTGGAAAGCGGAATGGTTGGAAGAACCATATGGTTCAAGCAATTGGGAGTTGTATAACTTGAAAAATGATATCAGCCAAAACCACAATTTAGCAGATGCTCAACCTGAAATATTAAATGAGCTTATTGAAGGTTGGGAAGAATATGTTCGAGCGAATGGCGTGGTTCTACCTGACAGCCCAACTGCATATGCCAATGAATTGTATTGGAATGATAGTAGTAAGGAGACAATTGAGTGAACCGCAAAAGAGATTTATCGGTTCAATCCGTGGTATTCAATTTATTAATCAGGACATCAATATATTCTGTATAAAATATTAGTACATTCAAAAAATCACCAGGCTGTTGAAGATTTAAAGTAGACACTCTGATTCTCCATTTTGGATTATACTTTTCTTGATACACTCGCATACTTTTAGCTTTTGTAGAATGACCAGATTTGACTTCTATAGGTATTATTTCTCCTTGATGTTGGATGATAAAATCAATTTCTGCAATTCCATCTGATGTCCAATAATGAGGTGATCGTCCATATATTTTTCTCAAAGATTGATATTCTTAAAATATAGTAGTCCATTTTACTCCGATTTTCGTACAATCCCAGGAGTCTTTAGTTCTGAATCATACTGTCTATCAGGATGCGTACGCTCATTAAATTGCTTTAAACCTGATATTGTTTCTGGCTCATAAATCGAATCCATAAATAAGCCAGCTTCGATTTTAAGTCCTTCGTCGAGTGGCAATCCGAATCCTCTGACAGCGGCTTCTTTATCTGTTCGCAAAGCAGGTTGTGGAAGTGTACAAATAAATTCTGCGAGTTCTATCGCTCGTTCGAGTGATTTTCCTTTCGGGACAACTTCATTAGCGAGTCCAATCCGATACGCTTCTTGAGCATCGATTACTTTACCTGTAATGATTAACTCCATCGCTCTTCCCATCCCTACGATTCTAGGCAATCTTTGGGTGCCACCATCTGCAAGTCCAATATTCCATCTACGACAAGTGACTCCAAATGATGCGTGTTCTTCTGCAATACGCATATCAGCAAAACAGGCCCATTCTATTCCACCTGCATAAGCAACTCCATTAACAGCCGCAATAATTGGTTTATTGATATCAGTCCACCTGGTAGGACCAAGAATCCCTGGCATCAATCCATCCCGATGTCGTTGTTTGTCTTCATCAGAAATATTACCAATCAGCTCACCAGCCAAACCAGCTTTTAAATCTCCACCACTACAAAAAGCTTTATCTCCAGCACCTGTAATGATGGCTACTTTTAATGCATCATTCGTTTTGAAATCTTGCCAGGCATGCAATAATTCTTCGTGGGTAATTGGACCTACGCAGTTCATCACTTCTGGACGATTGAAGGTGATGATGGCGATTTCGTTTTGGATGTCGTACTTAATTTGGGAATAGATCATGCTCCGTTTGTGTTATTAGATTATAATTAGATTATTAAAAAATAGCCTATAAAAACAAATCTGGAAACAAATCCTTCTCTGGATTTACTGCATATTTATCAAAATCTGTTTCTCCTTCTTCGCGCAATATATCTTCATCGATAAAGAAATTGCCCGTACAGCTTTTAGATTCTCTATTCAAAATTACCCATGCTGCATCTGACATTATATCTGTTGTTCTACAATGTTGCATCATCTCGTCTCCACCGAGGGCAAATTTTATTGCTGCTGTAGCAATTGCAGTTTTTGGCCACAACGCATTCGCAGCGACGCCGTGAGATTTTAATTCATTTGACTGTCCAAGTACTGTCATACTCATGCCATATTTGCTCATGGTATATGCCAGGTGTTTGCCAAACCAAGATGGATCCATATTCAATGGTGGTGACAATGTTAGTATATGAGGATTATTTGCTTTTTTTAAATGAGGAATGCAGTATCGGGAAACCATGAATGTTCCTCTCACATTAATTTGGTGCATCAGATCATAACGCTTCATTTTTGTTTGTTCGATTTGCGTCAAGCTAATGGCACTTGCATTATTGATCAACATATCAATTCCGCCAAAGCGGTCAACAGTTTGTTGTACTGCATCAGCGACCACTTCGTCTGATCTGACATCGACAATAATTGGCAATGCTGTACCACCTGCAGCTTCAATCTCTTCTGCAGCTGAGTAAATTGTTCCTTCTAGTTTAGGATGTGGTTCGGCAGTTTTTGCAGCAATTGCAATATTGGCTCCAGCTTTCGCCAGTCTCAATGCGATTGCCTTACCAATACCTCTGCTTGCTCCGCTAATAAATGCCGTTTTACCTTTCATGTGATATTTCATTTAGATGATGAAATTAAAAAGAATTGCTTCACTTTCAGCGCCCTTTAGAAATAATGAATCAGCATATCTTGTTGCATTTTGAACTTACAGAGCAGGTCATTTTGGATTTCTAAGGACAGGATAATTTAATTGTCTTACTAACAAATTACGGCAGTAATTTATATATTTATACAAACAATTTCCAATGAGGTACTACTTCCAATGCCTGGGTATATTCCTATGTCTTCATCTATTATTTTCAGTGTCAATGACAGCACAGTCCCAACTGTTATTTGATGAAATTCGTCTCACCGAGGCCGTCAATGCATATGGCGTTTCGGGTCGTGGTACAATAGTCGCTGTTCTTGACAGAGGCATTGATTACCGACATCCAGACTTTATACGTCCAGATGGCACAACACGGATATTGCACATTTGGGACTTATCTGATAATACTGGTGCCAATGCAGCTAATAATGCATTTGGAAAAGGGACATTTTATAATGAACAAACCATCAACCAGGCTTTAAGCAACAATACGTTACTTGAAACGAGGGATGCATCGGGACATGGTACTGCAACTGCTGGTATTGCTGCTGGCAATGGTCTTGTGAGTAATTCTGGCATTAAAGGAATTGCACCAGAAGCAAGTTTGATTATCATCAAAATCACAAGTGAAGGAGCTCCAGCTCATGATGGGCAACCCGCAGAAGCTCCTTTCAACGAAATTGATAGTTCACTTGGTGACGCTATAGATTTTATCAAAAGTGTTGCCGCTCAAAAACAGATGCCTGTATCCATGATTGCAAACTTTGGTTCGATCCAAGGTCCATCTGATGGTACGAGCGCGATTGCCCGAATGTTGGACACAAAGGTGGGTCCTTCAATAAACGGAGTTTCATTCGTTACTGGATCTGGTGACGAAGGAGGAGTGGACAACCATGCAGCAGGTCAGATTGTACAAGGCTCAACGATCGAACTTTCATTCGTAAAACGAACTCCGTTTGTGAGAATGGATATGTGGTATCATGAAGATGATGATGTAGAATTTGAGGTCATTTCTCCAACTTCGAACTATGGGCCCTATGCGCCAGTTATTAATCAAACAGATGATGTCAGAGATTTTACATCTGAATTTAATTATTTCAATCTTGGTTCTTCTATTGACTTTTTTCAGTCAACAGGACCACGAAGAGAATTACTGTTTGACTGTTTTGGACCAAATGGAACATATACTATTCGCATAAAAGGATTATCAGTGCAAAACGGGAGGTTTGACGCAGTCCTAAATCTTTCTTGGATTCTTGGTACTTCAAGCGAATTTTCCAGTTTTATCGAACCTGGATATACGATTTGGGACTTGGCTAGTGCAACTCATAATATTTGTCCTAATTCCTACATATTAATGGAAGAATGGGTTGACATAAATGGTAATACACAATCTTTTCCTGGTGATGCAAATGGAGAAGGAAGTTTATGGATAGGTAGTGGAATTGGACCTACGCAGGATGGCAGGATAGGTATAGATATTTCTGTTCCTGGCAATGTAAACTTTGGCGCATATGCTCCGGATTCATTCTTTGCAACAATAGACGGAAATATCGTTGAAAACGCTCAGGCTATGTATGGGGTTTTGGCTGCAGTAAGTGGTGCCAATCCAGTTCTCGCTGGGGTGATTGCATTAATGCTAGAAATCGATCCTGATTTAACAGCTACAGAGATTAGAACCATACTCCGTTCAACTGCACGAACTGATGCTTTTACTGGACAAGTTCCAAATGTCGAATGGGGTTATGGTAAACTTGATGTTAAGGCTGCGCTTGATTTGGTATCAGTTTGTCCATCAAACAGAAATTTGAGTCTCGATCACCTTTCTGACATTTCCATCAAAGCACAAGACAACATAACATCCACAGCTACGATTAAAAATCCATTTGACATCAACTATTTTGCTGGTAGTTCAATAGACTTGAACTCAAATTTTACTGTTGAACTGGGCAGTACATTCAATGCAACTATTGCCGGTTGTTCAAATTAAGGCTCCACTTTGAGGACAAGCTGCACCTATGGCACCAGTATATTATCTAGCGTAAGCATTTTTATCCATCATTCGTCAATTCAAGGCTTGTAGAAGAAAAAATGTAGACTTATACAAGTTCTTCTATGTACATTTGCAGCCTAAATTGTTCAGATGAAATCTATAGCAATAGGCAGTGATCATGCCGGATTCCAATACAAGGAATTGTTGACCTCTCATTTACTTGAGCAAGACCTGGAAATCGTGGACAAAGGCACCTATACTGCTGACTCTGTTGATTATCCTGACTTTGTTCATCCCGTAATAAAAGCGATTATCAATAAGGAGGTAGACGCAGGCATTTTAATTTGTGGAACGGGCAATGGTGTCGCCATGACAGCAAATAAGTATGATGAAATAAGAGCGGGACTCTGTTGGTCAAAAGAAATTGCAGAACTTATCCGTTTACACAACGATGCTAATGTTCTTTGTATACCTGCTCGTTTTGTCAGCGAACACATGATGAAAGACATTGCGAAGACTTTTACTGAAACTTCTTTTGAAGGAGGACGTCATAAGAGAAGAGTTGACAAAATCTGTGCTTGTTAAGCGATACTTAAATCGAAATTTAATTATGAAATTTATATATACCTCAGCTATTCTGTTACTGAATGTATTTGTGACAAACGCTCAATACATCAGTTCGGTTTATATTCCTGACACTCTTGAGCATGTAGTTATCGATAGTGCTAATGCAGGCTTTCAAATCGCCCAACAAATCAAGGGGGAGGACTTCAAAAAACACTTGTATGTGTTGGCATCAGATGATTACGAAGGTAGAGAGACAGGCCATCCAGGCATAGATAAAGCTGCAGATTATATAACAGGTCATTTGGATGCTTTGGGTTTTCCAAAACTTGGATTGGAGGACAGTTATTATCAAAAAGTAGGCTTTAGATTTTCCTCATGGAAAACAAATGAAATGTTTGTCAATGGCGATCGATACAAACACTTGTGGGATTATCTGGCATTCCAAAATAAGAATACTGGATTACCGTCTTTCAATACTGACGAAGTTGTCTTTCTTGGTTATGGTATCGATGATCCTGAATACTCAGATTACAAAAAAAATAAGGTAAGAGATAAGGTTATTTTAATCTATAATGGAGAACCATTTGATAAGAACGGCAACTCACATATTACAGGAACTTCTACACCTTCTGACTGGGATGTAGATAAAAAATTAATTGCTGCAAAACAACATGGTGTCAAATTTGTGATGATTATCGAAGAAGACATCAAGAAATTGTTGATGGACAATCGACGCTTAGTTCTAGGCAACACGACAACCTTAATAACAAATGATACCAAGGATTCACCATATGCCAATAGCGTACACATATCAACCACAATTGCTAATGAATTGATTGGAGACAGACTTAAAAAAGTCACGAAATCAAGGGATAGAAGTCGGAAGAAAGGCAAAGCACGTGATATAAAATTGAAGCCAAGTCTGAGTGTAAACCAAGACATCGAACACAATGATTTACTTGGTAAAAATGTGTTGGCATATATAGAAGGAACAGATAAAAAAGATGAAGTCGTTATCGTCACTGCACATTATGATCACGTTGGGAAACGGGGAGATGATGTATTCAATGGGGCAGATGATAACGGATCAGGTACAACTAGCCTACTCGAAATGTCAGATGCTTTTATGGTAGCTAAGAAGAATGGCATTTCACCACGAAGAAGCGTTCTTTTTATGTGGGTGACTGCGGAAGAAAAAGGACTACTTGGCTCGCAATATTATTCTGAGAATCCGGTATTTGATCTTGCGAATTCTGTTGCTAATGTCAATATAGATATGATTGGACGATCCGATGATAAATACAAAGGACGAAGTGATTATATATATGTGATAGGTTCAGATAGATTGAGCACGGATTTACACAAAATCAATGAGTCAATTAATTCAAACTTTAGCAGACTAACAATGGATTATACCTTTAATAGTGAGACTGACCCGAATCGCTTTTATTACCGATCAGACCACTACAATTTTGCACGAAAAGGAATACCTGCTATTTTCTTTTTTAGTGGTGTACATGAAGATTATCATCAGCCAGGAGATACGCCTGATAAAATTGATTATGTCAAAGCGGAGAAAGTGGCGAGACATATTTCACAATTGGTTTGGGAATTGGCAAATCGAGAAGATCGTATTGTAGTAGATGGAGAAATAAAATAATCGCTTTAATTCGAATGACGAGGCAATGCTTGCGTAACTCTACTCGTTTATAGTTTGGTAATTTAATTCAACTAAATCAATTATGAAATTAGTACAATCTATTTGCTTTGTTGCACTTGCTTTCTTTGCTGTTTCTTGTGGAGGCGACAGTGGTTTAACTTTGACCTTAACATCTCCTGGAGATGGAGCTTCGTTTACTGGAGGAGAATCAATAAACATAATTGGTTTGGCAACTGATGATATTGCGGTGTCAAGCATTATAATCGACGCTCCTGAACTTCAAATTAATCAGACAATACCTGCCAACAACACACCTACACAAGATTTTACCTTTACAATTGATGTCGCTTTAGGTACTCCTGCAGTTGAAGAAGTAAACCTTACCGTCACAGCAGTTGATGATGAAGGCAACCGAGAATCGGAAGAGCGCCGAATTTCTATTCAGTAATCCTTCGACTATGTTCAGGATGACTCTGTTACTAGATTTCTCCACAAGGTCGAAATTGGTGTTACGAGTAAAAGTAATTCCTCGACTCCACGTTGTT
>CAYNMW010000016.1:0-35091 GCA_964398295.1 uncultured Saprospiraceae bacterium
ATTGAACTGGAGGTCATGACTGATGTTAAAGCTGCCAATAGAATTTATGAAAAAGTAGGATTTAAAGAATGTGGTGTACAGAAACATTTCTACAAAAAAGCTGGCAACTATTTTGACCAAAGATTAATGATATTATTTCGTAACAACACACAGGATAGTGAAACATAAGAAATTAGCATCTCCAATTGCGTCTCAATAAAATTCTATTGTGATTTACTCTAATCAGATTGCAAGGCAATACAAGGCTTATAGACCACCTCTTCATAAAGTCATTTTAAGGGAGTGTCTTAAAAGCAAAGATTCATTTGCAAGGGCTTTAGATATTGGCTGCGGAGTAGGCCATTCCTCTATTGCTCTTTTGCCTTATTGCGAACATATCATTGGAGTAGATAGTAGTCAGTCAATGCTAGACGAAGCTTTGGTGAATGACAAGGTCAGTTATGAAATCTTAAATGAATTCCCCCTTCGGTGGGATGAGGATACGTTCGACTTGATCACCTTTAGTGGCAGTTTGTTCTATTGCAAATCACAGGCATTGATTCAAGACTGTCTACGGTTAATTACCGATTCTGGCACCATAGTCGTCTATGACTTTACCTTAAATTTAAATCCTGTGCTAATTAATCTGGGCTTCCTTCCAGAGAAATCAGATTATGACCCAACAATCAATTTGGATGACGTACAAGATTTACGATTGCAATTTGATATGCTACAGAAACATGCACTATCCATCACTCGTGAGCATTTAGCACACATCCTGCTTACGGATACAACTATCAGTAAGCAACTAGCCTTAAATAACTCAAACAATGAAGAAGAAAATGTGATTCTTAATTTACTTCTTGAAAAGATAGAAACAGACTCATTTATCTGTCATGCAGAATTATACTGTCGGAGTTATCAAATAAGAGGTTAAGGAAATTCTAATCTGCTTTATTTTCACAATCGAACAACAATCCATTTATTAGAATTAGAATTAGAATGGAATAGCGCCTAAACATTTTACTGTATATTCACAAATGTTTGATAAATCACTAAATACATGAGAAAATTAGCACTGCATTGGCAGATATTACTAGGGATGATTGTTGGTATTGTCTTTGGTTTTCTTGTAGCTGGCACATCTTGGGGTCCAGAATTCGTGAGAGATTGGATCAAACCAATTGGAACCATCTTCATCAATTTGCTGAAGTTAATCGCTATACCTTTAATCATTGCATCTTTGATCAAGGGTATCTCAGACTTAAAGGATATATCCAAATTTTCAGCAATTGGAGGAAGGACAATCCTTATCTACATTTGCACCACGGTTATTGCGGTGAGTATCGGACTTTTAGTTGTCAATATTATACAACCGGGCAATAGTGTTTCTCAAGAGACCTTAACAGAATTAACGAGTGCGTATACGGACGAAGGAAACATGAGAGTTGAAAAGGCTCTAATGAATAAAGAAAAAGGACCATTGCAATTCATTGTAGATATGGTACCTCAAAATATATTTGGTGCGGCTTCTAGTAACGGTAATATGTTGCAGGTTATCTTCTTTACTATTTTCTTCGGCGTAAGTCTACTTCTGATAGAACCTGAAAGAAGTCAACCTGTTAAAGCATTTTTCGATGGATTCAATGACATCATTCTTAAAATGGTTGATTTGATTATGATTATCGCTCCCTACGCGGTTTTTGCCCTATTAGCCTCTTTGATCATTGATACACAAAACCCAGATCTATTCAGGGCATTAAGCTTTTATGCAATTTCTGTTGTGATTGGTCTTTTGTCAATGATTGGTTTTTATTTGCTGATCATGGTTTTCTATGTAAAGAGATCACCGTTGTGGTTTATCAAAGGCATTAGTCCAGCGCAACTACTTGCATTCTCAACAAGTTCGAGTGCTGCTACGCTACCAGTAACAATGGAACGAGTAGAAGAACACTTGGGCGTAGAAAAAGAAGTCACCAGTTTTGTGTGTCCAGTAGGTGCTACGATCAATATGGATGGTACGAGTTTATACCAAGCCGTGGCGGCTGTTTTTATTGCACAAGCTTTATCATTTGACCTGACATTTGGCGACCAGTTGACCATTATCATGACAGCTACATTGGCCTCGATAGGATCTGCCGCCGTTCCAGGTGCAGGTATGATCATGCTCGTCATTGTATTAGAAGCAATTGGCTTACCTGCAGAAAAACTGGCAATAGGTTTAGCACTTATCTTTGCAGTTGACAGGCCGCTGGATATGTGTAGGACTGTTGTGAATGTAACTGGTGATGCCACAGTGGCAATGATCGTTGGCAAAAGTGTTGGAAAACTAGGTGAGCCAAAGGTTGCCAATTGGGATGATCACTATGAAGCAGTGAAATAAGGTTATTTCATTTGTCCTTCTTGAAAATTGAGATTAAAAAATAGTCAATAAATATAAATTTAGAACCAACAATGATATTAGGTATAGGATCCAGAGTAAAACACCCAGCATATGGTGATGGAGTTATTATTGAAGTTGATGTTGCAGCTTACAAGGTCGTGTTTATGCTGTATGGCATTAAGCTTGTCGGAAAGGAGTTTGAAAGCTGGGAAATCATTGAGGCGATAGAGCACTCAGAATCTGTAAGTTTTGATGCTGCAGAACAATCTTTAATTAAAATATTGACACATTTCTCAGACATCACTCAGCAAATAGATTTGGGTGATAAGTGGAATGACGGTATCCTGATATTGAAACCTGCAGATGAAACATTGAAACCTAAAGAAATACCCATTGATACTTTCTTCCATAAGATTGTCATGGTGAGAGATCGATTAAGGGTGATGGAACAACGCATCAACAGCAGTAAACTTACAGATGAAGAAAAGGTCAATTTACAGCAATACATTACAAGGATTTATGGAAGCCTTACAACTTTTAATGTGCTGTTTAAATATAAAGAAGATCACTTTAAAGGAGATAAGAAATAGGCTATGATACGGATCACTTATGTTTTACTCATTCTGGGAGTTTTGTTTAATTTTTCTGGCTGCGTAGAGGCCGAGAATGAATTTTCAAAACTAGCTCCTGGAATATGGAGAGGAATGCTCACATTAGAAGAAACACCTATTCCTGCTCTATCAGAAGATGAAGCACCTATATTGGACAACAAGGTTTTATTGCCATTTAATTTTGAAGTCATCTATCCTACTAAGGACTCTTTTTATATCGTCTTACACAATGGAGATGAACGTATAGAAGTGTCAAATATTAAGTATGGTACAGATAGAGCAATTGCCAAAGACACTGTCTTGATCAATTTTCCTGTTTACGATACATATATTAAAGCCATTTTCATGGAAAATGTAATGGAAGGTGAATGGGTAGTTAACTATCGCGAGAATTACTCTATCCCGTTTGTTGCATATCATGGACAAGGTCATCGCTACGAATATGATGGAACTGCACCAGACCTTGACTTATCTGGTAAATGGAAAACCACCTTTGAGATCAATACACCAGATGCGTATCCTGCTATAGGTGAGTTTCAACAAGAAGATGAAACATTAACAGGGACTTTTCTTACAGAGACAGGAGATTATCGTTTTTTAGAAGGAATAGTCAGAAAGAATAAATTCTCATTAAGTTGTTTCGACGGGTCACATGCCTTCTTGTTTGATGGAAAGATCATGCCTGATGAATCCTTGTTGGGTACATTTTACTCTGGTAGTCACTACAAGGTATTGTTTGAATCATCAAAAGACAATAACTATGTATTAAAAAGTCCATTCAACATTACAAAAGATTTAAGCTCAGGAGAGCCATTGTCGTTCTCCTTTCCGAATACAAGTGGTAAACAAATTAGTTTGGATGATGCTCGTTATGTGGGCAAACCCAAAATTATAAAACTCATGGGTACTTGGTGCCCCAACTGTAAAGATGAAACCAACTTCCTGGTAGATTTTATCAATACACCTACGAATCCCAACATAGATGTCATTGCCCTAAGTTTTGAACGTTATAGGGATGACAAAAAGGCAATTGAAGCAATTGAGCGATTCAAGGAAAATTTTGACATTCCTTATGAAGTCTTATACGGTGGCTATTATGATAAAGCAGAAGCGTCAAAGCAGTTGCCTCAAATCAATAAAATCAGTTCCTACCCTACTTTGTTGTTTCTTGACAAGAACAATAAAATCAGGCGCATTCATACAGGATTCAATGGTCCTGCGACTAGCGGGTTTGATTCTTTTAAGAGTGAATTTCACTCTGTTGTTGAGGAATTGGTTAGAGAATAAATTGGACATGTTAAAGGACCTAAAAAGTGCAGCTTAACGACAAAATATGCTTATGCTTGTATAAAAAAAGTAAGTTACTGCTCTTAGCCTTAAATATTTATTTCAAAATTTTCCTGATTCACATTATTATGTAACTTACGGCATGAACTACTAACTTTAAATTGAACACGATGAAAGAACTTGTACTTCCGCAAATAATGCAATCAAAAGGAAGTGAAAATCTATATAACTTAGACTTATGTTATATTGAGGACGAGCAAAATATACCCCCCAAAATCACTTTCGTTATTTCGGAAAATGAAGTCGTCAAAAGTCTCGATAGTTTGGAAATTTCTGGATCTGAACTAGTTAAACATTCCTTTAAAAATCTTTCTAAAATTGAGATCAACTACAAGGATGCTACAATATGTGAAAAAGGCCTGCTTTATTTCGATCAAAAATATGCGTCTGAGAAAATCTTAGATAAAACATTTAGTGAAAACATCGCCAAAGAACTTGGAGCTAACAAACTTCTTGTATCGCTTCCAGCTCGTGATTCGCTTTTGATTTGTGCAGCAGATAATTCAAAAGCATCAGAAAGCTTAATCCTCAAATCTCAAAAAATATACAACGACTTTTCTAAAGAGCCAATTAGTTTATTGGTATTTACCATCGAACAAGGATCTATTAAATCTGCATACAGTCCAGCACTCTCATCAGATACGATATTGAATGAAACCATATCATTTGGGAGTTATACAGAGGACATATCCAAAGTAAAGTTGTTTGAAGATTTATATAATTATAGAATCGTGGTGAGTGCAGATAAAATAGAAGATTTACAAAACGGTCTTTTTCATACCGTACTAAAACTTATAAAAGAAAATAGATACAAAGCTAACTTTGAGAAAGGCATAGAAATAATTTCAAGTGGAGATCTAATAAAGAAAAATCGAATCAATACGAATAACATTAGACTGCTATTAGATAAGATAGAACAAAACCATAACACAGACTCTAATCAATCGACCGAAAAGCCTATCAAATTATCTTTTCAATTCCACAAAGATTTTCAAAACGGAAACAGCCACAACAAAATAATAAAACATTTAAAATAACATTTATGAGCTTTTTTGGTAAATTATTTGGAGAAGGAAACGAGGTTACATCCTTGAGTCAGCAAGAATCATTTGTCGGCGTATTATATGCAATTATTGCTGCTGATGGTACGATCACTCAAGAAGAAGGACAAGATTTTATGACAATGGTTACGCGAGCTAAAATCATGTCATCTGTCACCAGTCAACAATGGAGGAGCATTATGACTAAGATGAGCAAACTCATGAAAAAAGGAGGAGCAGAAGCTGTTGTAAACTTAGCAGTTCAAAACATCCCAGAAGATTTAAAATCAGGCGTATTTTGCTATGCATGCGAATTAGTCTTTGCTGATGGATTTGCTGATGCAGATGAACAAAAAATTCTGGATATCATAAAAAGAGAATTGAACATTGAAGATGACTTAGCTTATAAAGTTGCTGAAGTTGTCACAATCAAGAACAAGCTTTAGCACAAAAGACTTTTTCAATTTCCAGTTTCACTTTGAGTATAACACCTTGGGGTAGGTACAATTCCTACTCTGAGGTTTTAGACTATTTATCTAAAACCCAAATACTTCCTGAAAGGAAATCAGAAGTTGTTGTTTAACCAACCTAATATCTACCTCCCTACCCAACTCTTTACTCATAGACGTCACTACTTTGTGCTCTTCCTGAATACCACAAGGTATGATGAGATCAAAGTGACTGAGTTCTGTAGACACATTGAGAGCAAGACCGTGTAAGGACACCCACCGACTAAGGTGAACACCTATCGCACATATCTTTCGTTGTACAAGACTATTTTCGTCTTGCAGCCATACACCCGTGTAGCCATCAATACGCTTTCCATCTATTTCAAAATGAGCAAGTGTTTGGATGACTGCTTCTTCAAGGCTACGCACATACCAATGTACATCTCGTTTGAATTGTTCCAAATCAAAAATAGGATAAACAGTTAACTGACCGGGACCATGATAAGTGATGTCTCCTCCCCTATTTATTTTGAAAAATTCGAAGTCGGCGTTGTTTGTTGGATCGAAAAGTAGATGATCAATTTTACCACTTTTACCTAAAGTAAAAACTGGATTGTGCTCACAGTATATGAGTTTGTTATCAGGTAAATTGCCAGCCCTTTTTTGTTGAATTATGGATTGCTGATATTCACCTTGCAGATCCCATGCTTCTTGAAAAGACATTCTACCCCAGTCAATCAGTTGGACGATAGGACTATTCACTAAGCAGTGACAGCCTCTTCAAGTCTTACCAACCATCCTCGAGTATCTTCTATTTTGCCTCTTCTTAAATTAGCAATGTAGTTTTTGGCGAATGGAGCTACTTTGTAAGCATCAACATCTATAGGATAGTCTTTTCCTTTATAGCCTATATTTTTGACCATTGACACTACAGCGGCGGTTCCTGCTCCAAAGACTTCTTTTAATTCTCCTTGCTCGTGTGCCTTAATAATCTCATCTATCGCGACATCTCTTTCTTCAACTTTATAACCTTCGTCTTTTAAAATATTGATGATACAATCTCTTGTAATGCCATGCAGAATAGCACCATTAAATGCTGGGGTAAGGACAGTATCTCCAATAACGAAAAAGATATTCATCGTACCAACCTCCTGAACATATTTAAATTCTTTCCCGTCTAACCAAAGCACCTGATCATATCCTTCACTTTTTGCTTTTTTGGCTGGGTATATAGAAGCAGCATAATTGCCTGAAGTTTTTGCATCACCAACTCCACCAGGAGCAGCTCTGACAAATTCTGTTTCTACTTTGAGGCTAACAGGTTTGCTATAGTATGGGCCTACAGGCAAAGTAAGGATTACAAACTTATATGTTTCTGAAGCAGCAACACCAATAAACTCATCTGTAGCAAACATGTATGGTCTGATGTACAAAGCACTTCCCTCTTTTGACGGAATCCAATCTTTCTCGATCCCGACTAATGTCTGTAGCGCCTGATGAAATAATTCTGCTGGCAATTCTGGCATACACATTCTAACGGCTGATCTATTCAATCGCTTAATGTGCATATCTGGTCTCAGCAATAAAGGATTGCCAGACTCATCTGCTGAAGCCTTCATACCTTCAAAAATAGATTGGGCATAGTGCAGTGTAAGGTTTCCAGGATGTATACAAAAATCAACAACTGGGCCTATTGATAAATTTGTCCACTCACCATTTATATAGTCGGCTGTAAACATATGGTCTGTAAATACCCTTCCAAATGGCAAATTATTTAAATCTACATTAGGTAAGTTGGAAACCGGTACCTTGTCTATTGATATTGAATGCATAAATCTGAATTTAAAGAGTTATTTTCGCTCACAATACAAAGCTCTACAATTCTAGTGTTAGATCAAATTAATATTGAATATTATTCTATAACTGATAGTGATGAATTTCACATTCTAAACAACGAAGCACATACAATAGTTGTATGTCGCGAATCTGATCTAACAACGGAAAGTAAAGATTTACTTAACAAGATGCTTGCTGCAGTCAAATTATCGGAAGCACATCTAAATACGATAGCTATTACTGATCAACAAACCTTGCATATAAACCAACTACTTTCAAGTGGCAATGCTCTGACTATTCTTGTTTTTGGATTAAGTCCGGGCGAGCTTGCATTAAATGCAGAAGTGTATAAATATCATGCTATACGTATAGGCAATGATCGGATCGTTTTTTCTGATTCATTGACACAGTTGATCAACGATCCTGCTCTAAAAAAACCACTTTGGAAGTCCTTACAACAACTCTATTTACAAGTAGAGAAATGACAAAACTTATTTTCGCAACTGGTAATGCCCACAAATTAGAAGAAGTTTCTGCTGTCTTGCCAGCTGGCTTTGAATTGATCTCATTGAAAGATCTTGCATTTGATTATGACATTCCAGAGACCGGAGCCACCTTGGAAGACAATGCACTCATTAAGGCTAGATTTATTTTTAACCGTTTTGGTGAACATACATTTTCAGAGGATACAGGATTGGAGATTGAAGCATTGAATGGAAGCCCTGGAGTTATGACTGCTCGCTATGCAGGTGATCAAAAAGATGCAACTGACAATATGGATAAAGTCCTGAAAGAATTGGCTTCTCACTCCGATCGAAAAGCAAGATTTAGAGCTGTTATTGCATTAATCTATAATGAAAAAGAATACCTATTTGAAGGAATTCTAAATGGCACCATTGCTAAAGCAAAAACAGGAAATCAAGGATTTGGCTATGATCCTATCTTTATTCCTGAAGGTTATACACAGTCAGCTGCTGCATTAGGACCTGACATCAAAAATAAGATCAGTCACAGAGTCCGAGCTTTGCAAAAAATGTTGGAATTTTTAAAAGGGCTAGATACAATGAGTTAAAACCAAGTGTTAGAAATAGTTAAACCCAAACAGGGTTTTGACAACGAACCATATATGTTACAATAAATGTGACTTAGAAATGTTCCCCGCAACTACCTCTTTACCGTTTTCAAAACACTATCATACGGAATCTGGTATTGACGATCTTTTAGTTGCAGCACCAAATCAAAATCACTATCCAAGTCCTTTATAGGAAAGATCACATCTTTTGAAAAAACCGATTCGGGAGCAACATACGATTCAAACAATACCCACTCTTCTATATAGCGCATCTCTTCTTCGATATCACCACTAGCCAGATCGTAATTTCTTCTGTCATCTAAGATTACAGCAGCAGACTCTACCCCATATGCAACGGCATTTAAATTATTGAGTGTGCCACCTCCTCCTAACAGACTTAATGCTGTAAGACCTCCAAATACAATATTACCAATCGTACTTGCCTTTTTCTGTTTCTTAATTTCTGCTTGATCACGTTTCAGTCCTTTGATAAAATCATACTTGTTATGTGCCTTGCGTTGAAAACCATCTACATGAACCAGATTTACATCCTGATAAGTAACATCCATTGCACGATCAGAATTATTCTCAATCTCGATTTGAAAAATAGCATAATCTATCCCATAACCTACAAAAGCTGAACGAACGATAATGTCATCATCTGTTTCCTCAGTAAAGGCGATGTTCTCCTTTGTATTGAAAGAAACAACCTCTGGCTCAATGGAGATATATGAATAAGTCGATTTACAGGATGTAAAGGTAATTATGCAAAGAATCGCATATAGTAGTGCATGCTTCATTTGTCATTCTGCTTTGTGATAAAAGTAAAGCAATATTATTTGCAAGACTTGATATAGTCGGACAATAACAAATAATTAGACAGTGTTAAGAAAATGCAAAAACCCGTAAAAGCCTTTATTAGTTGCTATTTGCCTGATCTGCTTCGGTAGTTTCGACAAAATCCATTGAAACAGAATTTATGCAATATCTTAAGCCTGTTGGATCTGGTCCATCATTAAATACATGCCCTAGATGCCCATCGCATCGCGCGCACATCACTTCAGTTCGCGGGTATCCAAGATGATAATCTGTATCTTCTTTTATGTATTCTCGACGAATCGGCTGGTAATAACTAGGCCAGCCAGTACCTGATTTATATTTAGTAGTGGATGTAAACAATGGCAATTGACAAGCTCTACATGTATAGACACCTTCGGCCTTATTGTCCCATAAGTCTCCAGTAAATGCACGCTCTGTACCTTTATCACGAATCACATAATATTCCATCTCATTGAGCTCTGATTTCCACTCAGACTCAGATTTTTGAATAGCTTCTACTGTTTCTGGTAGTGCAATTGAAACTTGTTCTTTTGACATGGTCACATTCTGAGACTTTGGCGCACATGCAGTAAAGCAAAGAATGAACACTAACAATATATACTGTGAATATTTCATAAGTCAATTTTTATTTTTCACCGCGCAATCCACCATCCTGGCGCTGTGCGATGAGAACTATAATTCTCATTAGATTAACGATTGAAAGAAAAACTAGGTATCCAAAAGTGAATACAAAATAGATCCATTTCATGGTTTTGGCGTCTGAAATTGTCGTTCCCGTAACCAACCAAGCAAATAGTGCCCCCCCGACTGCAAGCAGTGAGTATACAATTATAGAATGCAGCCAGTACTTATTGGTATCTGGTGAGTTGAGACTAAAAGCACAATTAAAAATTGCGAAAAACAACAATAAAGAAGAACATACCAGCCATGGAAACAACGGATCTTCTTGAAACACACCTGCTTTTTCAAGCGCGATTCCACCGCCTACCCATATCAACATAATAAGTATGATGACACCCAATTGTTTAAAAGGGTTGAGATGTATATTGATTTCCTCCGTTTCGTTCATTTAAATGTATAACAGTATCGAGATCGTAATGTTTGTTTACAACTAATCATTTGCAAAATTCTCCGATCAAATCATATTCCTGAGCATCAATAACACGAACTTGTCGGAAATCCCCAATTCTTGCATACTCTGATTCTGCGGATACGATTACTTCATTGTCCACCTCTGGTGAGTCATAAATTGTTCGCCCATAATAATACCCTCCTTCTTTACGATCAATCAAGACTTTAAATTCTTTGCCAATTTTATCCAGATTTTTTTGATATGAAATCTCCTGCTGAATTGCCATCACTCTATTTGCTCTGTCCACTTTAACTTCAGCTGAAACATCATCTGTTAAATCATGAGCACTTGTACCCTCTTCATGAGAATATTGAAAAACACCGAGTCGATCAAATTCAAATTCCGATATAAATTGACAAAGGTCTTCAAATTCCTCCTCAGTCTCCCCTGGAAAGCCGACTAACATAGTTGTTCGAATATGAATATTTGGCACTACTTCTTTTGCGTGTTGCAACAACTCTCTCATGTCTTGTTGTGTGATCTGCCGGCGCATTCTAAACAAGACAGCATCATTAGCATGTTGGAGTGGTATATCTAGATATGGACAAACCTTACTTGATTTTGCCATGATGGGAAATACCTCTGTCGGAAATTTTGATGGATAGGCATAGTGGAGACGAATCCAATCAATCCCGACTACTTTCTCTAATTCTTCCAATAGCTGTCCAAGCTTTCGTTCTTTATAAATATCCAGACCATAGTAAGTGAGTTCTTGCGCGATAAGCATAATTTCTTTTACACCAATTCTAGCCAGACTTTTTGCTTCTTCTACCAAAGATTCAATCGTTCGAGAAACGTGCTTGCCTCTCATTAATGGAATTGCACAAAAAGAACAAGTTCGATTACAACCTTCAGAAATCTTGAGATATGCATAATGATTTGGAGTAGAAATTTTTCGTTCACCAATTAACTCATGTTGATAATCTGCATTGAATTTTGCCAAAAGACCTGGAAGCTCCATTGTTCCAAAAAATGCATCGACTTCTGGAATTTCCTTCTCCAGATCATCTTTATATCTGTGCGACAAACATCCAGTCACGTATAATTTTTCAATATTACCTTTTTGCTTTTCATCGGCATATTGCAATATTGTATTGACTGATTCTTCCTTCGCATTTTCAATAAAACCACAGGTATTTACGATAATGATATTCGCCTCATCTGCACTTCCTTCATGTTCTGCATTAATATCATTGGCTTGCAACTGTGTGATGATATTTTCAGAATCAACTAAATTCTTGGAACACCCTAATGTGATGACATTTACCTGGTCGCGTTTTAACTTCGTTTTCATCTTCGACAAAGATACTTTTATCCTGAATACCACGTTTTTTTGACATGAATAGTAGACACGTTTATTCCATTCTATTGCTCATTTTTTGTTTGACGACCAGTTATGGACAATTTGGATTTAATGTCAGATATGCTCTCAACGACTTTAATGAATGGTCAGAGACAACCACAACATTTTCGGGTGGACCCATTTGGGAAAACAATTTGGAATATGCTGTAGACTATTGGTTTCGGCCAGGAGATATCAGAATGGAATATTCCGTAGAAGGAACATTTGGCTTTGCCAATACTTCACTAGGGACTCGGGAGTACAATCTCAATAGTTTTGGTGCAGGTATAAAGTCTAACATTTACATTTTTGATTTCTTCAGTGACTGTGATTGTCCTACGTTTGTAAAAGATAATGATCTTTTCAAAAAGGGATTCTTTGTACAGTGGAATGCGAATGCAGCCTTATGGAGCAAACGTGAAGACGAGCTACAGGCGGACCATAATAATTTGGCATTAGATGTAGGTGCTGGAGTAGGATTCGACATCGGGATTTCTGAATTGTTAACTGTTACACCATATGTGACATATCACTATTATCCAAACGTGAATTATGATCAATTTAATGAACTACATGGCAATTTAGATACTGCCATTGACAACCAAACAGCAGTAACTAGGCTTAAATTAGGCATTAGAATTGGCTTCCGGCAAGACTATAAAAAGGAACAACGTATTTTGAGAAGATAAGCAGTAGAGAACAACCAACTATAGTAAATTCTTCAATTTTTTGCTTTAGCTGTTAGCTAAAAAACAAAACAATACATTTTTAAGAAACTTTAACTCAAGAAAGACTGTCTTTTGTAAGTGAGACCAGTATTCTTGTATCATGAAAACCATTCTTTTCATTCTTTTATCAACCCTTATCATTGTACCACTAATGAAGTGTAAAAGTTCGAAGGTAGAATCACCTGAATCAACAACGGAGAAGAAGCTTTACTTTGGATCTGGTGGTGGATTTGCAGGAACCTATACTGAATATGCTTTACTTGAAAATGGGCAGTTTTTTGGTCGTTTGACAACAAAGCAGGCTTGGCAGGAATTTGATCCTATCCCAGAGGAACAGACAAAAGAATACTTTAATTTGGTTGATGAATTGAAGTTGAAAAAAATGCAATTCAACACCCCAGGTAATTGGTCATATTACTTGATTTTGGAAGAAGGCGATCTGCCACCACATAAGATTCAATGGTGTGCAGAGGCAAAACCTCAAGACGAACGAATAATAGCATTCTACAAAACATTAGAAAGTCATACGAAAGAACTTCCACCATTTAAAGCAGATAATCCAGTACGATAACAATGTTTATGAAAAGTATTTTCACCACCTATTGCCTGTTATTTCTATTCGCGCTTAGCACTCAAGCACAGCATAAAATAGAACCTGATATTCGAACAATTAAAAAAGCCTCACCAAACAAACAATTAAAAATCAATCCTATTCAATTGGATTTTGATGTGAAGCCAACGGGTGTAAACTCAGCAGTATACAAGAACCAAATTGATTTGAAAAACACAGATCGGTTTGGTGATCTGGCTATTATTAAGGATAATCAGTCAGAACGAATTCTTGCTATTAAAGGAGCGAGTAAGATTAAAAAATCAACAAAAGATCCTGAAGCACGTGCACTTGAGCACTTAAAAAATATTGCTCATTTATTGGAGGTAAATACGCCTGAAGAAGAATTCCGAATGGTATCAAAAACGGAAGTAAGTACTAAGCAAGTACACCACAAATTCCAGCAATATTATAAAGGAATCAAAGTATTGGATGCACAGATCAATACACAACAGAAAAATGGCGAAGTGTATTTCGTCAATGGTAATTGGGAAAAATCGCCAAGTGACATAAATACAAAGCCGTCATTAGATGAGAAGTCTGCTGTTCAACTAGTAATCGACAATTTAGACAACTTCCAATATATTCCAACCAAGTTTCAACGCTTAGTCAATCACGAACAGATAAAACCTGAATTGGTCATTGCTTCTCATGACGGCAAACAATTGCTTGCTTGGCACATAGATATTTTTGAGAGTATTTCTGAGCATTGGAATTATACAATCGATGCGCATACAGGAGCTGTATTGGATAAGCATAGTGTGGTGTGTATGATCGATGGTCATACTCATGCCAATCCTCCAACTGATGATATCAATCCTCCAGCTACAATTGTCGATGGTAAAACCACCAGTGTAGGTCGAGATCTATTCAATGAGCCAAGAAACATCAATGTATACGAATGCGGAAATGCCTTCTTTTTAGCAGATGCAGGAAGATCTATGTTTCACGGTAATGAATCAGATTGCACCAATGATGACTTATTGATACATGGAGTCATTATGACATGGGATGCATTAGGTACAAGTCCGTCTACAAGAAATTTTAATTATAATTATTCACTAACAACCCAACGCGATGTTTGGAATGATCGGACTGCTATATCTGCGCATTATAACGGAGGTGAAGCATACGAGTATTTTTTGAATACATTTGGCCGAGAATCAATCAATGGTGATAGAGGTAACATTGAATCCTTCTATAATGTCAGAGACGAGAATGGACAAGAAATGGATAACGCTTTTTGGACAGGTTCAGCTATCTTTTATGGAAATGGCAATCAAGCTTTCATCGGACCTTTAGCTGCAGGATTGGATGTAGCAGGTCATGAGATGTCGCATGGTGTGGTACAAACGACAGCAAATCTTCGCTATCAAGGAGAATCAGGTGCATTGAATGAGAGCTTTGCTGATGTATTCGGTGCATTGATCGAGAGAGAAACCTGGGAGATTGGGGAAGATGTGGTGAATCCACAAATCTTTCCATCCGGGGCATTACGGAATATGGCAAATCCAAACAATGGTGGTAGAAGCCTTAGCGATACAGGATATCAACCTGCTAGTGTGAGTGAACAATTCTTTGGCCAGGAAGACAATGGAGGAGTGCATATCAATAGTGGAATCCCAAATAGAGCTTTCTTCCTTTTTGCAACCAATGAAGATGTTGGTGTAGAAGCAGCAGAACAGGTATATTATAAAGTACTTACGCAGTACCTAACGCCAAGATCTCAGTTTGTTGATTTAAGAACGGCAGTCATAGAAGTTGCTGGTGATGATATTGGTCAGGCAGGTTCAATAGCTGCTGCACAAGCATTTGACGCTGTGGGCATTGTTGGAGAAGGTGTAATCAGACAAAACATTCCTGAACGGGAAATTGAGGTAAATCCAGGAAGCCTAGATTTGATCCTGTGGTCTGATGAAGATTTTAGTACGATAAACTTCTCAACTGACTCTGGAAATTTTTCAGGTATCAGTTTTGAACGCCCGCATATATCGAAACCAAGCGTATCAGATAATGGCAGATTCATCACTTTCGTGAATGCAAATCGACAGGCTCAACTGATGGAGATTGATTGGAATACTGGCGAACTCGTCAATGATAATTTGTTATTTGATGGTGTTAGAAACGTCGTCATTTCCAAGGATGGTACAAGATTAGCGGCATTGACTGGAAATTTATCTACTGGTGAATTTGACAATTTGCTCTTTGTCATTGATTTGGTAAGTGGAGCCCAAGAGGCATATGAATTATTCAATCCAACATTTACAGATGGTATCTCTACTGGTGAGGTCTTATTTGCAGATGCCATGGAGTTTGATCTGGCAGGAGAAAATGTGCTCTATGATGCATTCAATTTTTCTGAAGGCAGCAATGGTATAGATTTAAGTTACTGGGATATTGGTATTATCAAAGTTTGGGAAAATGATACAGGACTGTTTGAAGAAGCAGGGAATAATATTTTCAAAGTATTCACAGGGTTACCCGAAAATGTCAGTGTTGGCAACCCAACATTTAGTAAAACCAATCCAGATGTGATTGCCTTTGATTTAAGAGAAATTGGTGTTATCGCTCAGGATACGACGTTTGAAATTTTGGGAGCTAATTTGAATACAGGTGAAGTAGATGTCATATTTGAAAACAACATCTGGGGTTATCCTAATTATTCCATTGATGATACTGAAGTCATTTTCTCTTTTGACAACGGTCCACAAGGATTAATAATCGGTAGACGACCAGTGGCAAGTAATCGGATAACTGGTACTGATGATGCCCTTATTTTTATTGACGATAGACCTCAATGGGGTGTTTGGTTTGGCACTGGTAATAGAGATTTGCTATCTGATACAGATGATCCAGTAGTTGGCGAACTGGATGTTTTCCCTAATCCAGCTCAGGATCAAATATTGATTGATTTACCTGCTGATTTTGAAGGAGATAAGCGTATTGAATTGTTTTCCTATGATGGAAAACGAATGCTCTCAGGCACTATCAATTCGTTCGATCAAAGAGCGACAGTTGATATATCGGCAGTGCCAAATGGTAGTTACATTCTCAAATTGTCTACCAAAGAAGCATTGTTTACAGAAAAAATAGTGATTCTGCGATAATCAAACTGTACTTTTGTCATAATAGAAGCTTTAACTTGTTCGTTTAAACAACATTAATTCTAGAAAATGAATCCACGCACTTATAAACTTTTACTTCAGGCTTTTGTATTTATATGTATAGTTGCAGTTTTTGTGTCTTGTAATAGAGGTACAGGCTGTCCAAACGCATTTTAAATATACACCTATGGCCATTAATTGGAATATTATCGAAAGCCAAGATGCTGTCGATCAAGCAGTTAATCAATCTCAAGATCAAACAATTGTCATTTTCAAGCATTCAACCACTTGTCCTATTAGTGGGATTGCCAAAATGAGGTTAGAAGGTGATTGGGATCTTGAATCATTGCCAGTCTATTATGTTGATGTCAAAAAAGACAGGCATTCTTCAAATTACATTGCAGAAACTCTGAAAGTAGCACATGAATCTCCACAAGTTATCATCGTTGATAAAGGTGAAGCGATTTATGATGTTTCTCACTTGGATATATCAATGAATGAAGTCAAAGATGGTTTGAAAGAGCTTGAAAATAATTTCTAAGCATCTTTCCAAGCGCGAGTCATTTCTCTCTTTTTCCCAGGTCCTGGTAATGCTTCTACACGAAAACCATTTGCTTTTAACGCTCGCTTGAATGAGCCTTTCGCACAATATGTGACAAGTACTCCCCTACTTTTTAACGCTGTATACATTTTCTCCATCATGCCTTCATTCCACAATTCAGGCTGTGTCGTTGGAGCAAAGGCATCATAATAGATCAGATCAAAGGTGTTTTTTTCATTAAACTCATCAAACAGGCGGTCTACTCTTTGAAAAGAGAAATTCCTAAGGGCTGTGATTTTTTCGCTTTCAGCTTGATGCAATTTTTCAAAATCTACTTTGCTGCTGGGTAAGTTAAGATAGTTTGTGTACGCTAATTGCTGAATGATTGTATCACCAATCGGATAGGCTTCTACTCCCGTATAGTTGACTATGAGTTCTTGATTTCGATGAGTCTCAATCATGGTTAACAAGGCATTTAATCCTGTACCAAAGCCAATCTCAAGAATATTAATTACAGTATAACCATCAAGAATCAATCGTTGGAATCCTGCACAAAGAAATACATGTAGGCTCTCCTCAACCGCGCCAAATGCAGAATGATAAGTAACACCAAAACTCTCTGAATGTAGAGTCATAGATCCGTCTTCTGTGAGTTGGGCTTTTACGCTCATAAGAGAAACGAGTTAATCAGATGCAAGATAGAATAAGTGCATCTTATGGTTAGATAAAAGTGAGTGTCTTCCAAAAAATATATTGGGTAATGCTCCTAATTAGTACATTTACAATTCAAAACATAAACAAATGAGTAAGCAATTGTTAGCTGGAAAAAGAGGAATTGTATTTGGTGCCCTAGACGATAAATCCATTGCATGGGCAGTGGCAGAAAAGTGTGTAGAAGAAGGTGCAAGTATTACCCTTACGAATGCGCCTGTAGCTTTGCGCTTTGGAAAAATCAATGAGCTCGCTGATAAACTCGGAGCAAAAGTAATCCCTGCAGACGCGACGTCAATGGATGATCTGTTGAATCTATTGAATGAATCTGTTGATGTCCTTGGCGGTAAAATAGATTTTATTCTTCATGCCATTGGAATGTCAATCAATGTCAGAAAGAAAAAAAGTTATACAGAGCTCAACTACGATTGGCACCATAAAACCCTTGACATTTCAGCAATGAGTTTTCATCGGGTAATGCAATTGGCCTATGAGCACGATGTGATGAGTGATTGGGGATCAATTTTAGCATTAAGTTATATAGCTGCTCAGCGTATCTTCCCAGACTATAATGAAATGGCAGAATCTAAAGCTCTATTAGAATCGTATGCTAGAAGTTTTGGGTATCATTTTGCTAAGAAAAATAATGTGAGAGTCAATACCATTTCACAATCACCAACAATCACCACAGCCGGTAGTGGCGTAAAAGGTTTCGATGATTTTTTCAGTTATGCTGATAAAATGTCTCCATTAGGAAACGCTTCTGCTCAAGCATGTGCAGATTATTGTGTTATGTTATTTTCTGATTATACGAGAATGGTGACCATGCAAAACCTGTTTCACGATGGAGGTTTTTCTATGATGGGAATGGAACCAGCGGTATTGGGGAAATGAAACGAATGAATTAATTGCCGAGAGGTGAAATACCTTCGACTCAGATTAAACAACAAGGCACTTTTGGGAACAAACAAGGCACTGATGCACCTTGGATTTAAGAGAATTTTATGTTCATCATTTTGTTCTTAAGTGGTTCAACCACTTGCATATAAGCCACAGATAGGTAAACCACCTCCGGTTCAGTTTATGTATGAATAAGATCTGAGTAAGAGTCTTTGATCTCTTTGCAAAACAACTAAATCACTTTGCATATGGCAGATCATGATTGAATAGTGATACATGCAAATGATCCGCAGTGCCTAAGTGACGTAGTGTTTTAAAACCCATTAATCTGAAGTAGGATGTCATCATCATATTGCGCAATTCTGAGCGGCCATTGACTCGAAGATCTAAAGCGTATACATATCCATCCTTTTGTTTGTAATGGAGTGAAGATCCTTTTGTAGGTAAGCCCATTTTTTGGTAATCTTCCGGTACTCTTTGTGCATCTGTAAGGATAAGTTTTTTGTCCAGGTAAGCCAATGTGCTTGTGCTCAATCTGAGCAAGGGATGCATTTGTAAATACTCAACTCTGAGATCTTGAGCTTTGACATTGGAAGATGAAAAGAAGAATAGCGCATGAACACCATACAGCAAGACGGCAAGAAAGGCAATGATTGACCTTCGTTTTATTCCAGCATAATTACCAATAGATCCTGTGAGAAATCCATGCAGAACTGAAAAATATAAAATCAATACAACTGTTGTAGAAATCATGCCGATAAACAGACATGTATATGCCGATAATGCATAGTTTACATGCACAAACACTGAAATCCGGATCAATAAGATGAATGGCAATATGGCCAAAACAACTGTAAATAATAAGACACGCAAAATCCGAAACATCTTTTTGAATTGTCTAGGTGAAGTTAAGTGAAAAATAAACAGTTTGGATTGACTTTCGACTTTCTGGGTTTTTCGATCGACAAATCCAATCCGATCGTGTATCAGATAGAGGAATTCATATAAAAAGGTTTTATATGCGCTGATTTATGATTATCATGTAGGTATAAAAAAAACAAATGGAAGCACTATTTAACTTTATACCTCTGATATTTTTAGTTTTTCTATTACTGGTAACAGGGTTGTTTACAGTAAAGCAACAAACTTCTGCTATAGTCGAACGTCTTGGAAAATTTCATAGTGTCAGAGGACCTGGCCTCCATTTTAAAATTCCTTTCGTGGATCGTATAGCTGGTCGAGCCAATTTGAAAATTCAGCAATTGGATGTCATTGTCGAAACAAAAACTAAGGATGATGTATTTGTGAAACTCAAGGTTTCTGTACAATATAAGATCCTTCATGACGCGATTTACGATGCATTTTATAGATTGGAAAATCCTCACGACCAAATCACTTCATATGTCTTTGATGTTGTCAGAGCGGAAGTTCCAAAAATGAAGCTAGATGACGTGTTTGTCCGAAAAGATGATGTTGCAAATGCCATCAAATCAGAACTTTCAGAAGCCATGAGTGAATATGGTTACCAGATTGTAAAAGCATTGGTTACAGATATTGATCCAGATGATACAGTCAAAATATCAATGAACAGAATCAATGCAGCGGAAAGAGAAAAGATTGCGGCAGAATATGAAGCCGAAGCTGACAAAATCAGAATTATAGCAAAAGCAAAAGCTGAAGCTGAAAGTAAACGACTACAAGGTCAAGGTATTGCCGATCAACGTCGCGAAATTGCTAAAGGCTTAGAAGATTCTGTAGAAGTGTTGAATCAAGTGGGAATCAATTCGCAAGAAGCATCAGCCTTAATCGTTGTTACCCAACACTATGACACCTTACAATCTATGGGAGATACTGCGAATAGTAATTTGATATTACTGCCAAATAACCCAAATGCGGGTTCGGATATGCTTTCTCAGATGACAGCATCATTCATCGCTTCCCAAAAAATGGGTGAAGAATTAAAACTTCAGGAAATTAAAAAACTCAAGGAACCTCAAAGTTAATATTGTAAACAGCAAGTACGTATTATCTATTGGCATTCAGGTAATAACATATATCTAAATAAACATATGTTATTATTTTTCGTATATTGGTATTCATTCTATGTCAATAAGGTGTACATTTGTTGTTCAGTTTACCCTTTAGAACTAGTTTTGGATTGAATATTGATTTAACCAATATAAATATAGTTTACAATTGGAGTTTTATCAGTGGCTTGTCCCTTTATTAGCAATCTACTATAGTGTACGGATTGTGAGGCAGTATTTCGCTAAGAAACGCCTGCTCCGCAGTACCCTAATTTGGATTGTCTTTTGGGTGTTGTTGTCTATATTCTGCATTACTCCGCACGAATTATCTACTGACTTAGCCAATCTACTTGGATTTAAGGATAATATCAACGCAGTGATCTTTATTGGCTTAGGACTGCTCTTTCTGTTCAATATGTTTTTTACAGCTTCTATAGAACGATTAGAAAAACAAATGACTGAAGTTGTTCGTAAACTCGCGATTGAAAATCAAGAACTAAGGAAGAAACTTTCAGACCATGAAATTCGAATGATCGAAGACAAAGCAACGGACAAGACTCTCTCCCAGGAATAAGTTAAGATCAGTGAAGATCTTATATGTACTAGAATATTTTTATCCTCACATTGGCGGTGTCGAAACTCTGTTCAAATCATTGACTGAGAAGGTAGTCGAACAAGGACACACAGTAACAATAATTACAAACAAGTACGACAAACAACTAACATCCACAGAAACAATCAATGGGGTGACAATAAAACGCTACCCTTTTCGCAATAGATATCTGTTTACATTTCTAGCCTTGATACCTGCCATCAAAGAAGCATGGCGTCATGACATCATCCATACAACATCTTACAACGCTGGTTTTCCCTCCTTTTTTGCTGGCTTTATTAGCAGGACCAAAGTAATTATCACTTTTCATGAGGTATGGAAAGACATTTGGCATGACCTTCCTTTCATGGGAAGAGTTACACGAGTCCTACACAGTTGGTTTGAGTCTCTATTGTTAGCCTTGCCATTTGCCAGCTTTGTGGCGGTATCAGAAAGTACAAAGCAAGCATTGCTGAAGGCTGGTGTATCGTCTCATCAAGTCACCAGGATTTATAATGGTCTTGACTACGATCTATCCCCTCCTAGAAATGAAGCTAATGATTCTTCAGATTCATTTAATTTCTACTATTTTGGTAGGTTAGGTGTATCAAAAGGGATAGATGTTTTGATGCAAGCAATGCTTATCCTAAAAGGAACAGCAACTCGATCCTTTGGCTTAAACCTAATTATCCCAAAGGAGGAGAATCCTATTTTTGACTATGTCAGGAAAACCATTAGAGACAATGGGTTGGATCCTATTATTACGATAAAACATGAATTGACAACAGAAGAACTCCAAGATGAATTGAGAAAAAAGGCCAATGCCGTGGTCATCCCATCATTCAGTGAAGGATTTGGGTTCTCGGCAGCCGAAGCTAGTGCATTAGGAGTTGCCATAATTTCATCGGGCAGAGGTTCTTTACCAGAGGTTGTATCAGGTAAATACAGTGAATTCAGTCCATACTCTGGTGAAGGGCTTGCCAACACAATGAAAGAAGTACTCGAAGACAAGTGGGAATACAATCATTCATTAAAGCAGTTTAGTTTAGATGATTCCGTTTCACAATACATAGATTTATATCACAAATTATACACTCGGTAAAATGAAACGAGTCGTTTTCTTAGCAGACTCCATCAGCAGTCAATCTGCAGGAATTCACTACTTTGGATTACAACTGATCCGAGGGATTATCTCTGCATTTCCAAGCTATGAATACCACAGTATTTCCAGTGACCGTATTGAGTTAGAGAACATCACCCAACACATTGTCAAAGTTAATTCACAAATTCCTATGCATCTGAGAATTAGGCAATTGACTAGTGTACCGAAAGTCGTCAATTCTCTCCATCCAGATGTAGTCATTGAACTGGCTCATTTTGGCCCATTCAATATTTCTTCATCTGCACAAAGGATTACTGTCATACATGACATGACCGCGATCACTCACCCGGAGTTTCATTCAAGATCTAGTCATTATGTTCAAAAAATGACTTTACCTAAGGTTGTAAAACAAGCCAATCAAATCATTACAAATTCAGTATACACGAAACAGGAAATCAGTAGAGTACTTCGTACTGACTACTCCAGTAAAATTCATGTACTCTACCCTTCTATAAAACCAATACTAAAATCTAAGGAGCAGCAAAAAGTTAAACTGAAAGTAAATCATCCATTTTTCTTATGTGTTGGTACCATTGAGCCAAGAAAAAATTACTTAGCCGTTTTGAAGGCGTTTGAGCAATTCCATGCTTCCTTGCCGTCCTATTCATTAGTCATCATTGGCCGAAAAGGCTGGAAAAATGGTAGCATCTATCGCCAATGGCAACAATCTCCAATTAGACATGCAATCCATATTATTGAGAACATATCGGATGAAGAATTACATGGATACTACGAAGCTGCATCTGCTTACATTTCAGCATCACATGTAGAAGGTTTTGGTTTACCGATTCTAGAAGCTGCCAGTTATGGGTTACCACTAATTGTAGCAAATAATTCTTCTCAACGTGAGATTGTACGAGACTTTGGATTAAGCTTCAATAACTCTGAGGAACTATTGGCACATCTTATGGAAATTACTAAGGATTCTGAAGAGTTGGAACAATTGCGCGTAAAAAGTAAAGAGTTATATGCTGATATAGCATCAACGAGAGCACAACAATTTGAGTCATTAGTATTGTAAGTCTTAAGAAAAAGGATTGAGTAGTCTACCTAGCATCATTAATCCATTGGTAAAGCTTTGTCCTTTCTCCAAAGTTTCTTTGGTGTAGGTAACGCCTACTGGTGTCTCTCCGATATTTACTTGTTGAAGTTTGGCCTTTTTGATGATGTCAATGCAAAATTCGAAACCGTTGTAATCTATGGTTAGCTTTTCTGCAAATTTATGGGACATAACTTTCAGACCTGACTGACTATCAGATACCATCAAGCCTGTTTTGATGTAACTAACCCAATTACCAACAATGTTATACAAGACTCTTAAATTAGGTATAGGGTTCTTTGTCAAAAAACGACTACCGATCACAAGATCAAGATCTTTTTGTCGAATTTCTGCGATGAGTCTTACCAGATCTTCTGGATGATGCTGTAGGTCAGCGTCAATAGTGGCAATGTAATCGGCTTTTTGACTAACTGCATACTCGATACCCGTCATGGTACTAGCACCTGGACCCAGATTAATCATGTGATTAATTACAGTGACTTTTGGATTGTAAGTGAAGAGTTGTGGTGTCCTGTCATTACTCCCATCGTTGACCACTATAATGTTTGTAAATCCTTTGTGCTCCAATTGAGAGACCAATGCACCAATACGCTTTTCTTCATTCAATGCAGGGATAACCACATACACTTCTTCGAGAAGTTTCTTTACTGAAGGAAGAACTATGGTTTTAATTGATTTCATAAATCGCAAAATTTCCTTTCCGTATCGTCTCTCCTGTTAACGAATAGGATACACTATTGGTGCCTTCTTTTCTAGAAATATTATCTGTGCACAACAATTGTATACTTTGATTATTTATAAGGTAAGATAGCAATTCGTTATATTTTATTGTCAATGTTCGTTCAGGTGTATTGTCAATACTTGGTGTATTTAAGTCAATAATAAGGTATTGGATGCCTGAAGCTTTTAAGAAATCTGAGATGATAAATTTGTTTCGATGGGTTTCCAGAATTCTAGAAAAGAGACCAAGTTGATTATCATAAATGACACGTTCGTGATTTTGGTTGATGAAATAGGTAAGCCCAGTTCCGATTTTCAATACTCTGGCAGTTGAATTTAGATTGATTCGTTTCATTGCTTCACTAAATCCAGGCGCAATAAATTCATCCTGCAACTGAGAAGCAGACTTTATGATACCAGTATTATAATGATACACATCTGCCGAAATAATTGCTTTGCCTTGATGTTCTTCAGGAAAATTTGCCTGAAGATTAGAAATCCTGATCACAAAGGTCATGACAATCCAGACTATACTTAAAAATACAACTGCTATTCTGGTTGTGGACTGCAAGGTATCCGATTTACCATCCTCTAATCGTTGCACGAAATTCATAATACCTAACAATAGTAAAGGGAATAAGAGATAACCATACCAAATAATACCAGATGAAAAAGCCAGAAAGAAGAATGCATAAGTTATAGAGAGAATCAATAGATAACTGGTGATCCGTCTTAGGTCTATACCAAATCTGTAAAACACAAGTAAGATCAGTAGAAATGAACTGATCAATATTGGGTAACTAATATAGTCCTGATCACCAGAAAGCATATCAATCAGCCATCCAAAGGGTTGGTACAATACTTCTGAAAAGCTATAAACATAATGGAGAAATTTATCGATATTATCAGCTTCTGCCATCGTATCGATCGATGACAATTCATTTGTACCAACTTTTATATTGTCAACTAAAATGAATGAATTGTGGATAGAAATCACAAATACGATTACCAATACACCAAGGGCAAACCATTTGAAGAGGTCCCTTGTAATCATTGACAACAACACCAATGGCAGCAAGATGATATATAAAAAACCTATATCAACAAATGAGCCATGCTGGTTCGTATTTATCGAAATGTCATATGGCAAGGTTAAATACCTGCTTAAAAGAGGTTCATAACCAAAGTACCGTTGAATTTCCTCTCTTCGTGTATCAGAAATAGAAATATCATCTAGTTTTAGAGACTCTTGATCTTGAAAAGTGTAGTGAATAGAGATACCTATAGAGAATAGCAAAATAACTATGACAAATATTGTTGGTATGTATTTTTTAAACTTCACTTAGCTTTTCTTGTTTGTTGATAATTTTGATTCATCAACTTATAATTAAGTTTCAGCCCAGGTGACTCTCCGATTAAAAGAGTTTTAGGAGATAAGGATTTCGTTTCAATGTAATTCTTACTTGCCCATGGTAGAACCGGGATTAAGTGAAAGGCAGCAAAGAGTACTGCAAATCGAATGAGTTTCAAACTCATTTTTCTATTTGCGACTATGAGATATATAATCAATGCTACTCCTACAAATGCAATGATGTACTGCTGATAATGAACACCCAAATGAGACGATCTCAGACCACCAACATCATCTATCCGGGCAATCAAGAAAACGGCTACACCTAATGAAGCAGCAGAAAGCATTGCCGGAATACCTCCTTTTTTTGCCCAATACGCTATGACCAATGTGGTAATCAAATAAAGGTGTGTAAACTTTATACTTAAAGCAAATCCTGACAATAGTCCAATTAGCAATAAAAATCGGAGGGGTGATTCCTTTTGTTCGATGTACTTAAAAAATTGATGCACAATTACTATTTGAAAAAATAAGAGTGCGAAATCTATCTTAACATCAATAGATAGTTGATTGTATATGGCAGGCGTGCAAGTCAAGATACAGATGATCAAAAAACGAAGATTAACATTGACTTTTACAATCTTCCTGGCAAATTCATTCAAAGCGATCATAGCTAGAATGAATGAACTAAATGTGATAAGAATTGACAAGTCATGACTATCAAAAATGACAAAGCCTGTGCTCATAAATAACTGCCAGCTATAAGGCTGGAATCCTGCTACCAATCCATGGTTTTGAGCGATCAACTGAGTAACATTCATATAATAATTACGAGCATCGAAGCCGTAAGGAAATGGGGATAAAATGGATAAAAAATTGATGGCCAATGCAGCTATAGTGATGTAAAACACTAAATAGCCCCAATAAGAAACGCTTTTGTAATCTTTAAATGGAGTAAATAAGGCGGTTTTGACAAATTTAAAACTGTTCTTATATCCTATGAGTATAGGAACTATAAACATGATTGTTAAAGGAATTTTTTGAAGAACATTGACTGTGGCCAAAGCAAACATTGCCAAGATCATTACCATTAATCCCGTGCTTAAACTCAGACTTAAACTATTGCCCTTGTTGAAAAATTTGGTGAGAACGAAATTTCCAGTAACGTAGACTGAGGTATACATTGTCAATAGAATGCCTATAAAACTAAAGTACCTTGTGAGATAATACATGAGATGATTAAGAGTCGTCTCTTGACCAACAAATTTATCAAATGAAAAAAGAATTGCTCCAGTAAAAAAACCAATCATGATGATAATACTCAATCCTGTATAAAACCTCCTTTTTATTTTATCAACATTTATGAATTGTACTATGACGAACAACAACAAACCAAATAGCTGTACGAAGAGTAGAAAGTTAAAATATTTGAAGAAATAGAATGCTTGTAAGTGCAGTGGATGTTTGTCCATGTAGTCAATAAATAGCGTGATTATCCATACAATGGAAAACAGTATGATCAAGGCACTACTTATCTTTTTAAGCATAATTCTGACGGTGTGTCAAATGTATCAGTTTTTGAGCAAATGTCGAGCTTAATCTACACAAAATAACTTACTCCATATAAAGCTATAAAAATATGATACTATTTAACACTAAATAATACACAATGCCCATTTACACAACGTTCATATATCACTCATAATCAATACCTTGTGTTATATAATAAAGAAAATATGTGCTAACAATACCGTAGTATAACAAGGGTCTATTTTTTGTAAATAATTCAACATTTTATTGGGCAATCATGACAAAATTAGATGAAGGAAAGGTCACCTTTGTCTGGACTTATATGCGATTTGTACGGGACAAAATTTTAAGAAATGTAATTATTACTGGATTCCTGTTTGAAAACATTTAAATCCTAAGTCCATTTTTACAGATACAAGTACCATTATTCAACCTTTTTTTGATAATCTCTTTTGACAATTCAGAGCCAATCACATGACTGTTGTTTGCAATTGAAGTAAGTATGCAAAAAGTATTCAAACCACTTATGACTCGAAGGCTTCGATATTATTAGAGCAAGTAATTAACTATGAATAAAAAAGGAATTTACTAATTTGGCTTAAAGAAGCATTTCATTCCTTAGGAATCTACATATTATACAGCCACAACAAGTAAATGAGTGCGAATAATAAAATGATCTATAGTAAATGAATACTACGACAACAAATAGTCCTCAGTTAGGTGAATTCAGTTATGATAAGTTAGATCTTCTTCTGTATACGCTTATTTTTGGCATGTTCCCAATAAACAGACAACTCCATCTCATCATTTGTGTGTTAGCCCTAGGAATATTATTGCTAAAGAATAAAGAGCAGATCAATCTCCAAGTCCATTTGGCTATTTTTAGTGGAATCTTTGTACTCTTAACAGTTATCTCGGCATTAAAAGCTCATGTGCCAACATTTAGCATCTATGTTTCCAGTTGCTGGATATTAAGCTTCCTTTTATTTTTTCATTTATCTCGACAAAATTATGAATCAGTTAAAAGGCATGTGATACTGTCCTTAAAAATATCGTTTGCTCTTAGTACATTCTTACTCGCAATATATATATGCTATGAAGCGGTCCAACGTGGAGAAGTGCCAGTTATAAATAAGAGTGAGATTGTGCACACATATTTCAGGACTGAAAATTTTGTCAGCAGTTATTTGGTATTGTTAATGCCATTAGCATTTATTAAAACGAAATACAGGTATCTTGACAAAGCATGTATTTTGGCTTTACTGATTTCTATTTATTTAGTAATTTCTGGTGTTTCTCAAAGTAATATTATTCTCACTTTACTTGCTGCTATTTTATTAGTATTCAAGTATTGGAAGTCCATTAAATCGAAAATAATAATTGTTCCTATTAGCTTATTAATTCTCGCTGTCTTATTTATATTTTTCCAAACTAGATCATCTAATTTAAAGGTAGTTAATGAGATGAAGGGTTTAACGGAGAGATACGAACTATGGAATAGTACATTTAATGTTATCGGAGAAAACCCTATTGTAGGAGTTGGCTTAGGTAATTGGATGATTGATGTTGAAAAATTTTTGGAATTCAGGTCTCAAATTGTACATCCTCACAATCTATATTTGGAATTGGCTTCTGAAATAAGTCCTCTTGCTATGCTTATTTTTCTTTGGCTATTCTTCATTCCAATTGGCAAACAACTTTTAAAAATAAAATCCAATTCTACTGATAACTCCATCTATATAATAAGTTTGTTAACGTACATAATTAATTCGTTCCTGTATGGAACAATTAACCACCAGTATATGGCATTTTCTCAAATTAACTTTATTGCTTTTGCCATTCTATTCCTTATCATTGTTAAAGATTCTCACTCAAAATATATCAATATTCATCGTGCATTCGTCGTTATCATGTCTATTTTAGTAGGGGTTATTTTTATCTATCAAACGAGTATCTATCCAAAGAATACAATCATAACCAACCTAAAAACTTTTGATAAATCTGAACGCAAGCAATTGCTGATTGAACAATATAATGCTAACATTTATTCACATAGAACTAAGCACAATTCTATTGCGGCGCTATTGGTGAAAAAATATGATTTATCACCTAATGAAATAAAATTTTTCACACAGGAATTAGCATTCCAATATCCATACAAAGAAGAATATATTTCAAATTATATTGATCAACTTAAAACTGACGGGGAATATGCAGCGGCACTGGATCATTATAAAAATTTAGAACTAAAACTCTCTGAAGATCTTTCCTATAAATTAAAGCTAGCTGAATTATATTACTTAAATAATCAAATTGAAGAAGGCAATATTGAAATTAATGTAATTAGAGAGGCACCAATAGAATCACTACAAAAAATTGGTGTCGAAAAATCGAAAAATATCACATCGATTAAATCTAAAGCTTTTGCACTCCACAAAAAATTTAACAAGAACTAGGTTTTAAATACGGTTTTAAATACTTTTTGGAATATTCGATGTATTGATCCATTAGCTGGAAATAAACGGAAGAATAGTATAACAAAACGATGGTAAAGAATAGCGGACCCAGATTTCGGATACACAGAACGAAACTTTCTGATTATACTTAAATTTTGTACATGTTGCTTGACAAAATATTGTTCACTTAAATTTTCACCAGTACGAATGTAAGTTGTACTCTCATTCATAT
Organism: uncultured Saprospiraceae bacterium; assembly: GCA_964398295.1. GTDB lineage: Bacteria > Bacteroidota > Bacteroidia > Chitinophagales > Saprospiraceae > CALFUK01. The sequence goes on from CAYNMW010000016.1 coordinate 29,756, forward strand.
TATACAATTTACCATATTGACCTAGTCGTAACCATAACTCCCAATCCTCTGCATAATTGAGATTCCCATCATAGATTACAGGCTTATTATCCACAATCCGTCTAAAGACAACTGTACTATGTTGGAAAGGACATCTGAACAGAATTTGCTTCCGAATATCAGTGTCCTCTTCGGGATTTGTTATAGTGCCTTCATCAGTATCATAAGCTGTACCCATCAGTACTACTTCCGGGTTATTGAGCATAAACAAGTACTGTTTTGCAAGTTTGTCTTTGTCTGTCCAAATGTCGTCATCATCTATTCTTGCAATAATATCGGCTTTGGCATGTGTTAAAGCAAAATTCAAACTACGTTGAAGACCAAGATTTTGAGTGTTCCTCAACACAGTAATTGAATCTTTGGCTTTATATTGCGAAAGAAAATTTGCTGTTTCATCAGATGAACAATCATCTACAATAATGATTTCAAAATCTTCAAATCGTTGTTCTAATACAGAAGTCAATGCTTTTTCTAGAAGCATGCGGCGATTGTGTGTACATATGATAACGCTTATCTTCAATATCGAACAGTGAAAATGCTAAATCTGATCAGAACGGTTCTTGATGCTTTTAAAAATGAACCATACCAACATGTACTGGCAAAGATATGGCGAAGGATCTCAAATCCTGTCAATCGTACAAAGATTCATTACGCAGATGCGGATAAAAAGTTATCCTCAAGCCTTCTCTCGGTTATGGAGAAACAAACGACTGCAGTCAGCATAAGTTTTATTACACCCGTTTACAATCCAGATCCGGTTCATTTACAGGAAATGCTTGATTCTGTTATTGCGCAAAGTTCTCCTAATTGGGAATTGTGTATACATGATGACGGGTCAAGCACAGAGATCATTGATCAACTCAAAGGAGTAGCGGATCGTGATCAGAGAATAAAACTGACTATCGGAAACACGAATGAAGGTATAGTAAAGGCGTCTAATAGGGCAATATTGCAGGCAAATGGGGAATTTTTGGCATTCTTGGATCACGATGATTGTATTCATCCGGATACTGTTTACTTGATTACGAAGGCAATAAAGGACAAAAGCACCATCAAGTTACTTTACTCAAACGAAGACTCAATCAACGAAAAGGGTTACATCCAATCAACGACTGAGAAACTACCATTTGGTGCCAATACCTTGAGAAGTGTCAATTATATCAATCACCTCACGGTCATAAAAAAATCCGTTGGCGATCAACTTGGTTGGCTAAATGAAGCCTATGAGGGTGCACAAGACTATGATCTGCTATTGAGGATAATAGAAATTGTCGATAAAAATGAAGTCCACCATATACCTTATAGCCTATATCATTGGAGAATGGCTGAAACAAGTATCAGTAAACATGCATGGATAAAGGATTATGTAGGCAAATCAGCCCAAAATGCCTTAAATGAACACCTAAAGCGGATAGGTACCAAATTAGCGAGTAGACCTGGGGTGAAATCAGGCACTTTTCAACTAGAAATGAGAGAAACTATTTATCCATTGGTATTTGTACGTGTTCGAATTGAGGATTCAGCTAAATTGCTTGTCAAAACAATAAATAACCTCATTTCACAAACAAATTATCCGAACTACAAAGTAGTCGTTGGAAATGACTGGGATTTTGTAAGAGAAACCTATTCAGAAACTGAGATTAGCCAATACTTTATAACGGAATCCAGAGCGGAATCTGAGGATAACGTTCATTCTATATGTGTAATTTCTGCGCCGCTTGACTTTATCAACAAAGATTGGCTTTCCATCCTTGTAGTGACTCACCAAATAAAATCGAATGATATAGTTGCACCAGCAATACTTTCATCAAACAACAAGGTGTTTTCCGAAGGTTTGTTTAAAATAAACGGTGATTTAACCAATTTATATAAAAATAGGCCTCAGAAGGTTTTTACAGACTATTTTTCAGGTATTTCTAAAGACGTATGTGGAGTTTACAACATATGCTATCTTTGCGCCCGAGAAGGGAATCTAAGCTATTCTAGCATTGTAGTAGACCCTCGCTCCGAAGTAAAATTGTTAGTCAAAACAGACGGAAATTTCGGTACGATTAATGCACCTATATAATTGACCGTTAATAAATTTATAGGATCTGCAAAAGAAGGAAAAAAATACAGTCATAAAACTATCAAACATTAGTAAAACCTTTAATGTAAGGGAAAATCAGGCTGTGTTTATCAGAGAAAGATTTACGAAACTATTTGACAGAAATTATAAGAGAAAGGAGATTAAAGCTTTGCAGGAAGTAAGCTTGAAAATCAGAAGGGGTGAAATCTTCGGAATCATTGGACGAAACGGAAGTGGAAAATCTACTTTGATCAATGTAATTATGGGATCAATCCCTCCAGATAAAGGTGGAAAAATATCAACTAAGGGGAAAATGATGAGGCTTTCACTTGGTCTTGGGGTCGATCCAAACTTGAGCGCTAGAGATAACATTTATGTCAATGGTAGTATCATAGGCTTGAGCTTTAAAAAGATAGGTGCCATCTTCAATGACATCATTGAATTTGCAGGACTTGAAGAATTTGTTGACACGCCTGTAAAGTACTTTTCAAAAGGAATGAAACAAAGATTGATGTTTTCTATCGCTATGCATGCAGATGCAGATGTGTTTCTGCTTGACGAATTCTTTGGTGGAACCGGTGATGAAGATTTTAAGAAAAAAAGTGATAAAGCATTTCGCCAAACAATCTTAGAAGGTCGCACAATTGTTATTGTAAGTCATTCTATGCAGATCATCACTAAATACTGTGATAGAGCAGTATGGCTCAATAAAGGTAAAGTAGTTAAGATGGGGAAAACGGAAGAGGTGGTAAGTGAGTACAAAAAATCTTTTGTCAAAAAACAAGCAGGTTAGTTTATGGCATTCGGACTCACATCAATACTATCAAGACTTCCTGAAAGCAATAGATTTGAACGAATCTGGAAGCTAGCTCAGGTTGATTTCAAAAAACGTTATTATAATGACAGGCTTGGTTTACTATGGGCCTTCATTAATCCTGTTTTAAAAGTATTGATCTATTATGTCGTATTCAGTTTCATAATGGCAAAGGTAAGGGCTGGTATTCCTAACTTCGCCTTATTTATTTTCTCCGCAATCATTTTCTGGATGTGTTTTGTCGAAATGATGAGAAAAGGCATGAAAGTATTGGAACAGAAAAGATATTTGATTGAAAACATCAAAGTCCAAAAAGAGGATTTATATATTTCTAACAGTATGTCAATACTACTAGGATTTTCCTTTAATCTGATTGCCTATATGCTTATAGCATTATTCTTTGGTGTTCGCTATTCAGGTTCCTTGATTTTTCTACCTATAATCATATTAACAACAACTTTGCTGGGTACTGGATTAGGAATGATATTGTCAGTCATTTATATTTTCTTTAGAGATATAAATCACATGGTTGACATCATTGTTTTATTTGGTTTTTGGACATCGGGTATTTTCTTTCCTTCTTCTCAAATTATTGCGTTTTGGAAACCACTATATTATTTAAATCCATTTGTAGGCATCCTAGAAAACGTGAGATCAATGATTGTATACGGAACTAAAATCAATTTAGAAATAATGAGTATTAATCTAATTGTTGGGCTTATCATTTTCGCTATTGGATTGTCTCTTGTGAAAAAATACTCATATCTGGCAATTGAGAGATTGTAATTATGAAAGGAGAAAATTTTGAAAATAGAAACATCATTCTTGTGTGTGGTATGCACCGCTCCGGTACATCTGCTGTCACTGGTGTGCTTCATAATCTTGGTTTTTCCATTGGCAAAAAAGTATTGCCACCGGCACCTGACAATCCCAAGGGTTTTTTCGAAAATAAAAGCATCATAAATTTCAATACAGAAATACTTCACAAACTAGATTTAGTCTGGGATAGTATATATTCATTGCCCCCTAATTGGAGGGAGATATTGGATTTAGAAAAGGTAAAAGAAAAATTTAATGAAATTATTACTGAAGAATTTGATACAGATCTAAACATAATCATAAAAGATCCTAGAATCAATATACTCTTACCAATCTATAAAGATTTATTATTACCAGCTGATATAAAAATAGTTTATTCAGTCAGAAAACCACAAAGCGTCATTAAATCCCTAATGAAACGCAATAATTTCAAAGCAAATAAATGCGCACTAATGTGGTTAATTCATAATCATACTATAGTAGATAATATTCAAAGTTTTGACAATTATATTTTAGACTATGATGCACTACTCAAAAATCCGGTAGTTCAAATAAAAAACCTTGTTTCTGATTTATCCATTAATGTTCCTGGTAAAGTAAAAGAAACGAATAGAACAATAAAGGAGCTTATATTTAGCAATTCCCAGACAGTCGATAACTCTGAGCCCAAAATTCACAAAGCTCTCTTCAATTGTATAGAAAAAGTATATGCCGATTTATCAAGCTACAATAAAATCGATTCAAAATCTAAAACTCAAATCCTAAAGCGTTCAAAGTCCTATCTGAATTACCATAAAATATATGAAGAAAGCAGCTATACAAATTCATATTATGCAACCATCATTTTGTATAAAAATAATTTTCCATTTAAACGTATAAACCAAGCAATTAATATCGGAACAAATATACTTGACATCACTATTCAGGATAAAGAAGTAAATCGAATAAGCGTTATTCCATCTAATAAATATAGTGTTATCAAGGTATTTCAAAGTGAATATAAAATTGATGACCAATTCGAACAATGCGACCCTTCTGAATTTAATGTAAATTATGAACACGGTATAAAATACATTCTCAGTCCATCTTCATTCTTTTTGTATGAATTTGCAGACATGGACGTAGAAGGATTTAGATTCACATTTGATGTAATTTCGATTAATAGAAACATTCTAGATGAACTCTCCAATATTAATAACGAAGTAAACAATTGGATTAAAGAAAATGTAACTAATTTAAAAGAAAAATTAAGTGTTATTAATAAAGACAACAACAGCCTAACTACTAAACTTACTTCACAAAACGATGTATTAAACACCAAAGATCAAATCATTTACGATCTTGAACATGAGCTGAGTAAAATAAATGAAGAATTGAGAAAAACCATTACTCAATTAAATACAGATACGAAATCAACCGATGAGCTAAATGAGACAAACTTCCAATTGAATAATAAATTATCTACTTATTCTGAAACAATTAGAAAGCTTCAGAAAGATTTGAAAAAAAGTAGAAAAATCAATAAAGAAGTTAAAATCGAGATAGAAACCTACAAGGATATGGAAAAAGCACTAAGGGTAAAAGAAAAAGAATTAA
>CAYNMW010000017.1:0-4864 GCA_964398295.1 uncultured Saprospiraceae bacterium
CGAATAGTAGAACAGCTCGCTCAAATTAATCCAGCATTGTCATTCCCATACGGGAAAATAGACATTACCTTTTATAGAGATGACTATAGAAGAAGAGAGACACCATTGATGGCAAGTAATACAGAAATGGACTTTAATGTGGAAGATAAAAAAGTCATTCTGATAGATGATGTATTATATTCTGGTCGAACGATTCAAGCTGGGTTGATTGCTATTGGTCATTATGGAAGGCCAAAACGAGTGGAGTTACTCAATCTAGTGGATAGAAGATTTAACAGGCATTTGCCCATACAGCCCAATTATACAGGCATTACTGTAGATGCTATAGATGAAGCTTATGTGAAAGTGGAATGGGAAAAAGCTGATGGTAAGGATCAAATTATTTTATTTCCAACAAAACAAAGTTAATGGCGATAGTCTCTTCATTATCAACAAAACATTTACTTGGAATCAAGTACATTACAAAAGACGATATCGAGACAATTTTCAGTACAGCTAACAACTTTAAAGAAGTATTAAACCGTCCAGTCAAGAAAGTTCCGTCCTTGCGGGATGTTACAATTGCAAATCTGTTTTTTGAAAATTCCACAAGAACGAAGATGTCTTTCGAATTAGCAGAAAAAAGATTGTCGGCAGATGTGATCAATTTTTCGGCCTCATCATCTTCTGTAAAAAAAGGAGAAACCTTGTTGGATACTGTCAATAACATCCTTTCGATGAAAGTCGATATGATCGTTATGAGACATCCTGCACCTGGATCAGCATATTTCCTGTCAGAACACATTGATGCGAGCATTATCAACGCTGGAGATGGCACACATGAACATCCGACACAAGCGCTGCTCGATGCATATTCTATAACACAAGCTGCCGGACGAATCAAAGGCAAGAAAATTGTGATTGTAGGTGACATCAAGCATTCCAGAGTAGCATTGAGTAATATTTTCTGTTTAAATAAACTCGGAGCAAAGGTAGCAGTCTGTGGACCTCCTACGCTCATTCCAAAACACATTAAAACTCTTGGAGTCGAAGTGTTTTATAACATTAAAGAAGCACTCAATTGGTGTGATGTGGCGAATGTCCTGAGAATTCAATTGGAACGTCAGGACATCAAATTCATCCCTTCCTTACGAGAATATGCTCGCTACTTTGGGATTAATAAGCAATTACTTGAATCTCTCGATAAAGATATCATTGTCATGCACCCTGGACCGATCAATCGAGGGGTAGAATTGAGTAGTGATGTCGCAGATTCAGATCAATCCATAATACTCGAACAAGTGGAAAATGGGGTAGCGATAAGGATGGCAGTATTGTATCTTTTGGCCGGTAATGTTTCTAATTAGACCGGAATTGCGTTAATCACCGTTAAACTATTATTAAATCAACCATTTACATCAATTCCTTGGATATCTTTGTTGTTCTACAGATAAGACTAATTAGATTATGGCTAAACCAATTTACCTTTTCTTGGCATTTCTATTTTCCATACAAGTTGCACATGCAGCAGATGGTCATGAAATTCACATCAATATAGATGAATATCAACAGGACACGCTGATTGTAGGCTACTATTTTGGCAAACAAACACTTGTACAAGACACGCTCACTAAGGAAGAAAATGGAGCTTTTGTCCTATCTGGAGAAGAATCCCTGGATCCTGGAGTTTATCTTTTGTTATTAAAACCAGATGATCAAATTGTTCAGTTTCTAGTAGATGATAAAGAGCAGCATTTTACCATTTCCTTGAATGCGACTGATTTAGAGGAACTCCATTTCGAAGGATCCCAGGAGAATGAATTGTTCAATGGATACCTCCATTATTTAAAGGAGCGAAGGGTCAAACGAGAGCCTCTAATTGAAGAAAAGAAACAGGAAGGCTTAACTGACGAAATGATAGCTGCGATTGATGCAAAAATTGCAACACTTGATGGTGAAGTTGATGCAAAGCAATTGGCAATTATCAATGACTTTCCAAAGTCGATTACTTCGTTAATGATTAAGGCTAATAGACAAATTCATTTACCTGAATTTGAAGGTACTGATGAAGAAATTCACAATAAAAAGTACAGCTATTATCGGGAGCATTATTTTGACAATATAGAGTTGGATAATCCAATATCAGTCAGGACGCCATTTTTTCATGAACGAATTGAGTATTTTACAAAGAAGTTAACCTATCAAGTTCCAGACTCTATCAATCAAACGCTGGACTATATTTTGAATGCTGTAAAACCAGCAGAAAAAACATACCAATACTATTTAAGCCAATTCATCAATGATTATGCGCAATCTAAGATTGTTGGTCTTGATGCAGTCTATGTGTATCTAGCAGAAAGCTACTATGGACAGGGTAGAGCACCTTGGGTTGCAGAAGAGAATGTCAAAAAGATAGTTGAAGATGCCTTAAAACTCAAGCCGACTTTAATCGGAGCGACAGCTCCAGAATTTAAAGCATATAATGTTGATGGAGATTTAATTGGTTTAGAGGATGTTGATGCAGATTTTAGAATCTTATTTTTCTGGAAGCCGGATTGTGGACATTGTACCAAAGCAATACCTGTTGTAAAAGAGTTTTACAGCAACTATAAAGATAAAGGTGTGGAGATCATTGCGATCTGTACCAAGCTCGGGAAAGACTATAACCGATGCTGGGAAGGAATGAGAGAGCATGACTTAGGCGAATTCATTAACCTTGGAGATCAATACCAACGATCTAAGGTATTGAAGAAATACAATGCAGTACAAACTCCTAGATTTTTCATCATCGATAGAGATGACAAAATCATTATGAAAGGTATCGGTGCAGATCAATTAGGTGTGGTTATGGATGAGATGTTGAAGCGTGCGGAGGCTGAGTAGAATAGCGTGGATAGGGCATTAGGCAAAACCAAATGCCGACCTCTAAATATAATATACTTTTTTATCTAAAATAACTGACCAATTGGGGATATTCGAGGAGAAAAATCTTAAAGTTGATTTCAAATATAAATTATTGATTACCACTTAATTACCTTGGTATTTATTCGCACTTCTTCTGAAAATGCATTCTTCAAATTACTCCGTTTATCGCCTCTATGAACAAAAAACAGGGTAACCTCGAATTTAATTTGTCACATTTTTTATAAAAAATTTCGCCATATTAGCACCAGATCATTGACTTTACCCGGCACTTCGTATACGAATATTTCGCACCTCCAACGCTCCTTACTCTTACTTCTGAAATACCCCAATTAGTCCAAGACGTTTGGGTAACATTTGTAAGCAAGACTGACTCCAAGTCGATCATCAGGAGCTATACAAAGAATGCGCTAAACAACAGCCTTTATCATGGCTTGAGTAACAGCGTCATCATTTACAGTAAACTTTACACCAAAAGGATCTAGTTCTACAAAAACAATGTTGATACTCCAATTTCCTAAAGCTGCGACAGCGGCCCTAATGCGTGAGAGATTTGTATTATCACTATCTTGATTCCATTTTTGATTAAGCTCCTTTAAAGAATATAGTGCATGTCCCATGATTAACTTGTTAATTAAATAATGCCTCAATTTAATGCTGTAATTAAGAGTCGAATTGATCAAATCCAGCACTTGATTTCAATTTTAATTCCATATTAATACTGAAATGAAAAAGGCCCTGAATTAATACTTCAGGACCTTTTCAATAATCTTATCAACAGTGGCGTTTAAAATCCACTAGACTTATATCCTTGCGTTGAAGGTGGTTCATACTTTGGCTCTTCTTTGACAACTTCCTTCACTACTTCTTTTACTTCCTCTTTCACTACCTCAACTTTATCTTCCACAACGTCAATTACTTCTTCAACTACTGGAGCTGCTGTCTTGACTGCAGTCTCAGCTGCACCGCAACCCCGACCTACTAACCACCAAATAAGAGGTATCAATAGAAGCAATAATAACCATGGCCAGTATCTCATACATCCTCCCATATCAGATCCACCAGTAGTCCCTCCAGTAACAGCCGCAGTTTCCCGTTCTCTTGTCGTAGATTTCACAACTTTTTCTTCTCTCCGTGTTGTTTCTACTACTTTCTTCTCTACTGGTTTTTTAGCTGACTTAGGCTTACTTGCCACTGCAGCAGATGTAGCTGCAGCACTTGTAGCGGCAGCAGCTGTTGCACCTGGCAGCCATTTGGCAGCACCATCTTTCATTGGACAAGAACGAGCAATTTCATGACCACCAGAAGACTTTAATACGATGTATTCTAGTCCTCGCTTTTTCTCAACAGAAAATCTCTCTCTGTTGTCTTTATTTTTCAGGACAGACTCGATTCCGTTGTCTCTGTATTCAGCAGTGGTGTATCCTTCACTTCTTAAGTAAACTTTTCCATCTCTTACTAATGCGAAGTAATGCTCTCCATTATCTGCCTTGAATGTTATGAATTCTGGATATTTATTTGATCTAGAATCAGTTAACCTTGCTTCATAAACACTACAAACCATATAATCATCATCGTCTCCTTTCTCCTTTTTACTAGACATAGTTACAGCACCTAATGCTCCTGCTCCTGCTGCAACTGCTCCTGCAGTTTTTGCGGCACTAGATTTTCTATCGGCTTCTGCTCTAGTTTTAGCTTCGGCATCTGCCCTTGCTTTCGCCTCAGCCTCAGCTTTAGCTTTTGCTTCTTTCTCAGCCCTCGCTTTCGCCTCAGCCTCAGCTTTAACTTTTGCTTCTTCCTCAGCCCTTGCTTTCGCTTCAGCCTCAGCTTTAGCTTTTGCTTCTTCCTCAGCCCTTGCTTTCGCTTCAGCCTCAGCTTTAGCTTTTGCTTCTTCCTCAGCCCTCGATTTCGCTTCAGCCTCAGCTTTAGCTTTTGCTTCTTCCTCAGCCCTTGCTTTCGCCTC
>CAYNMW010000017.1:4964-34649 GCA_964398295.1 uncultured Saprospiraceae bacterium
GCCTCTTCCTCAGCTTTAGCTTTCGCCTCTGCATCTGCTCGAGCTTTCGCTTCGGCATCTGCTTTAGCTTTTGCTTCTTCCTCAGCCCGAGCTTTCGCCTCGGCATCAGCTTTAGCTTTTGCTTCTTCCTTGGCACCACCCATCATTCCTGCAGCACCTAAGCCTAAAGAAGCTATTCCTGCTGTTTTATAGTTGCCCCATTTACGATCACTTACAGGACCTGATCTAGCTATTTCTTGTCCATTACCTGCTTTGAGGATAACAAAATCATTACCTCCTTCTGACAGGTCTGCATATCGCGCTTCATCGTCTCTATTTTTTATCACAGATTCGATACCATTATCTCTTCCTGCTTCAGCACTATAGCCTTGACTTCGCATATACACATTGTCATCGACCATCCAGGCGAAGTAATACTGACCGCCTTTTTCAAAACTAATGAAGTCACTGTTACCTGCTGCTTTACTTGCACTATTTGCTGCATAATCGGCTACTGGTAAATATTCATCTTGTCCCTCAGCGCTCGCAGGAGCACCTCCTCCAGCAGCAGCAGCTACACCTCCAGGCCCGAGTAACAAGCCGACAGCCGTTTGCATGTCGTCTTCAGAACCAAAAAATATACTCTTTCCTACATTCTTGCCTTCGCCATTTGTGAGATAAAACCAGAACTTGCCATTTTTAGTTGCTCTTCCATCATAGTTAGACTCCTTATTTGCATGGTCAAAAACTGCTTTTATTGCAGCCTTTGCATCTGCTTCGGAGCTAAATCCCCTGACATCACTATTCATCAGAATTGTTTTGTCATTCTCCGGATTTTTAAAAGAGAAATAATATTGTTTGTTTCCGCTACTTTGATGAATGAAATACTCAACATTGTTATATGTATACTTACCATTAGACACTGGTATCTTCTCCGCTTTTGGTTTACTGCTTGTCCGCTTTTTGCGCTTCTTCTTAGGTGCAGGATCTGTATTTCCTACAACAGCAGCTGCTACACCAATGTTGGCTACTCTAGCACCGCCTTGTCCGCCGCCACCACCTGTCAATGTTCCGATCGCTCCATTTGCATCTCCCTCTGAATTAAACCAGCGACTAGTCGCAATTTCCTGATTGTTGCCAGCTTTCAAATTTAAATACCATTTACCGTTTGGTAATTGGTTGACTGAAAAGCGATCTCTGTTTTCCATGTTTTTCTCCACACTGTTAATCCCATTATCTCTACCACTTGCTGAGGAATAACCTTCAGAAATTAAGTAAACAGTGCCGTCTACGCAATAGCAGAAATAGAATTCGCCACCATCTTCGAAGGAATCAAAGCCATTTTGACTTGATGAATTAGATTCATAGAATGAAAGTGGTTTATAGTCATCCGATTGACCATCTGAAGCATATGGCTTCATCGCTTCTTCCAAAGCTGTATTTCTATCGTCTTGACTGGAATAGGCTTGGCTTTCCTGTACTACTTTGCCACCATCGTCAATAATTTGGAAGTAGTACTGATCACCACGTTTGAATTTTCTAGACTTCATAAGAATGTTGGTTTTAAAACTTATACATTGTTTAGGCGTAGAAATTAGTCAATTGTAACGGTATTTACCCTAAAAACTTTCAAATATTATGAATTAGCACATTTATAAAGTGTATAAATTGGACAAAATTGGAAATCAAGCCTGTTTTCACTTGAACGGATAGGGATAAACGGTCTGTGTAGATGTGCAATACATTTATATTTTCAACAGAAAACAGGGAATATTCATACTTTTACACGCCAAATAAGCAACGAACGCCTCGTGAGTGGTGTTAACAGATAAGTATGGCAAGAAGAAGGCATCAAGCTATTTCAACAGAAAATTCACCTCCTGCAAAATTAACGAGGGAAACACTTAAAGAAGGTGTTAAAATCTTCTCATATATCCGTCCTTACAGGTGGCATTTCATCATCGGACTTATTCTTTTATCCATATCGAGTGTAGTTTTTATAGGAGTTATGGAGTTATTTGGAGAAATGGTAGATGTTGCTTCTGGTGAGTCTGATTCCTACTGGACCTTAAATGAAATAGGCTTAGTCTTATTTGGCATATTTATCGCCCAAGGCATTATATCTTTCTTCAGAATATACTTTTTTGCTATCGTTAGTGAAAATGGTACTGCAGCAATACGCAAAGATTTATATTCCAAAATGATAACACTACCAGTCAGTTTCTTTGAAAAATCAAGAGTTGGAGAATTGGTGAGTAGAATAACGGCAGATGTCGAACGGATGTACAATGTCTTCTCTATCGTGCTTGCAGAATTTGTTAGACAGATAATCATGTTGGTTGGTGGAATTATTTTTATTGCCTTTAAGGCACCTAAGCTGTCCATCATTATGTTAGCAACCTTTCCGATTGTCGTTATTGGGGCTATATTCTTTGGTAAACACATCAGGACCTTATCTAAGAAAAGGCAAAAAGCATTGGCTGATTCTAATGTCATCATGAATGAAACAGTAACGAATATCCAGTCTGTTAAGTCGTTTACAAATGAAGAATATGAAGCAGGCAGATATGGAAACTCCATTGGTAATGTTGTCAAGATAGCTTTGGATTATGCAAAATCCAGAGGCTTATTTGCTGCATTTATCGTGACTGTGTTTACTGGTGCAATCATATTTGTTTTTTGGTCGGGTGCTAAGTTGATTGAAAGTGGCGAACTAAGTTCAGGTGATCTATTGACGTTTACGGGAATTACGGGAGTTATTGGAGCAGCAATTGCCGGATTAGGAAATTTTTATACTGAACTTATTGGAGCATTAGGAGCAACAGAAAGAGTAAGGGATATCATCGGTTCTGTTCCGGAATTAGAGAATCATGATAATGGGATCAGACATAATATGTATGGGAAAGTGAGTTTTAAGAATGTCGATTTCACTTATCCAACAAGGAAAGATATTCCTGTATTAAAAAAATTGAGTCTAGAAATTGAGCCTGAAAAGAAGATTGCACTTGTTGGTACAAGTGGTTCTGGGAAGTCAACTATCATGGCTCTTTTATTGAGACTATACGAATTGGATTCTGGCGAAATAACAATAGATGACAAAGCTATAACGGAATATGACTTACAAGCCTATAGGCGAAATTTCTCTATTGTACCTCAAGATGCTATTCTGTTTGGAGGTACTATTCGTGAAAACATACAGTACGGCAGACTTGATGCAACAGAAGAAGAAATCATAACAGCTGCAAAGCAATCCAATTCATTGGAGTTTATAGAGAGTTTCCCTGATGGGTTTGATACACTTGTAGGTGATAGAGGAATCAAGCTTTCGGGAGGACAACGACAACGTATTGCAATAGCGCGTGCAGTTTTAAAAAATCCATCTATTCTATTGTTGGATGAAGCTACATCAGCACTCGACTCAGAATCCGAAAGGGTAGTACAGGAAGCCTTGAATAACCTAATGAAAGGACGCACATCCATAATAATTGCTCATCGACTTAGTACTATAAAAGATGTGGATATGATCTATGTCTTACAAAATGGTCAAATTATTGAGAAAGGTACTCATGACGACCTCATGGCAATTCCCCAGGGTAGGTACAAAAATCAAGTTGAATTAAGTGTCTTGGAATAAAAAGCTTCCTGCATTAACAAGTTATCCACAATATCGGTGTTCGAGTCAAAAACTCAGTGCGTAAATATAAGTTTAGATGTACCTTAGTATAGGTTTCAATTATGAGAAAACAGGACATCAAAAGATATGGAATTTGTCGATTGAGTTTGGTACCTATTTGGCTAAAACCTGATTCAAGATCAATTTTGATTTCTCAAGTATTGCTTGGCGAAACAATCGAAGTTGTTAGCATTAAGAGCAAACATTGGGTAAAAATAAAATGCTTGTATGATCAGGTAATTGGATTCGCTGACCCAAAGCAATTTTGGTTTTTCGAAAATGAGGATTCAGCGCCAGACAAATTGAATTTTGCTTTGGCAATGGAATTTAGTCAAGTTGCATTTGCAAAAGAATTGGCGCTAAATGTTTTACTAGGTTCTTCTTTACCCACATTTGACGGCATCTCTTTTTATCTCCGCGATACAAAATTTAGCTACAGTGGACAAGCAATGGTAAAACCCGATAAGTTGGTTTCTCTGGAACTGTTTAATAAAATTATACGACGTTTTCTGATGGCGCCAGAATGCAAAGGTGGGCGATCTGTCTTCGGAATTGACAGTAGTGCATTTGTCCAACTGGTGTTTAAAATTTTTCATATCCAACTTCCCAGATATGCTTATTACCAAGTTGATATGGGCACTCCAGTACTCTTTCATAACGAAGCTCAAATTGGCGACCTTGCCTTCTGTGAATCAAAAGAAGGCATGATTGATCACGTCGGTATAATAACAGGTAAAGGGCGCGTCATTCATGTCCATGGGCATGTGCGAATTGATAAACTCGACCAACACGGCATTTTCAATTTGGTTGAACGAAGATATACGCATCGCCTTCGTATCATCAAACGCATGGACAACTGGTTGTCATTGGATCAAGAAGAAGTGGAAATTGCTCGAGAGAATCAGAAGTGAAGGTGTAAGGAAATTTAGTAGTCGATTTTTGACTCCATTGCAGTCCAGTCTCTAAATACTTCTAATCCTTCATCCTGCAAACATTGACTTGTAGGGATTTTCCGATCTGTGATTGGTAACGGAATTTCGGTATAAATAAATTCGTCATCAAATCCAGCTTTAGCAGCATCTTTACGACTACTTGCAAACACCAATCGATCAGGTCTTGACCAATAGATAGCACCCAAGCACATAGGGCAGGGTTCGCATGAAGAATAAATGGTACACCCTTCAAGTTGAAAATCCTGTAAATGGTTACAGGCGTCTCGAATTGCCACAACCTCAGCATGAGCGGTTGGATCATTTGTAGAGGTGACTCGGTTATTACCTTTCCCTACAATTTCTCCCTCTGCATTCACAATGACAGCACCAAAAGGCCCTCCTTCATTTGAAGTCATCCCTTTTCTTGCCAATTCAATTGCTAAACGTATAAAACGAGCATCATCCATAGGTTAAATATAATCGAACTTCAATAACATAACAATCAATAGCTTAAACCATTACCTTCGCAAAGATTTTGACTTATGAATTACACGACACTAATTGATATAGATCAGCTAGAGGCATTACTACAGGACTCAAATGTCATCACCATAGACTGTCGGTTCAGTCTTGCCGATAAAGAATGGGGACGAAAGGAATTTGAACAATCACATATACCTGGAGCCCAGTATTTGCACCTTGATGAGGATTTATCCGCGGAGATACTTCCAGGTATCACAGGTAGACATCCCTGGCCCTCATTAGATGATATTTGTTCTTTGTTTTCGAATTTAGGTATTGACAATAACACACAACTTGTCGTTTATGATCAAAGTCATGGTGGAATTGCAGCAAGATTATGGGCGATGTCTTTGTTTGTTGGTCATGAAAATGTTTGTGTGCTGAATGGTGGATGGAAGCATTGGACTCTAGCAGGAAAACAAGTAAGTGTGGAGCAGGCTCCAGTAACTCCAACAGATTTTTTGGCAAGTCCACCTTTGATATCTTTGGTAGGTGTTGATGACCTGGTTTCGTTTGATCATTTGATTGATGCAAGAGCAAACAAACGGTACAAAGGTATAGAGGAACCAATTGATCCGATTGCTGGACATATCCCAGGCGCAATCAATATTCCTTTTCTTGGAAATGTAGATGAAGATCATTTGTGGTATGATAAGGAGATAATACGTAAACGGTTTGATGGCCTTAACTCAGGATCGGCAGCAATTTATTGTGGCTCAGGAGTTACCGCTTGCCATGATTTAGTTGCGATGAAATATGTAGGATTTGCATTGCCTTCACTTTATCCTGGGTCATGGAGTCATTATATTACGGACAGTCAGCGTCCAGTGGTAACAGCATGATATAAAAATGAGTTAGTGCAATCAGTTCTCGTATTGATAACCAATCAAATCTAACTCGCTAAGGTCGGATCAGTAAATGTAGAAGACTTCAGCAAATAGTCAGTATATTTTACAGGAAACAATCTTACCATTCGATCTGCTTTCACTGCATCTGAACCTATCAATATTCTTTCTCTCTTTTTAAGAATACCATTAACGATTATTTCGGCGGCTCTACTCGGTGAGGTGATAAAAGCTTTATCAATTTCATTCATGGCTCGATCAAATTCTTCTGGCGTACTCTCTTCGGTATTCTCGGCAGTCTTGGAGCTTCGAGCAATATTTGTTTTGATACCGCCAGGATGAATACTCGTTATGGTAATATGAGGAGATACACTATGCATTTCCATTCGTAAAGATTCAGTGAAGCCTCTGATGGCAAACTTTGTTGTACAATAAGCAGTTTGGTTGGCAATGCCCGTTATGCCGAAGATGCTTGATACATTTGTGACATTCCCTTCAGCTTGTTTTTTGATATGAGGTAAGAATGCCTTTGTGCCATACACCATCCCCCAAAAATTAATGCCCATGATCCAGTCAAAATCCTTGTAACTCAAGTCCTCCGTAGAAACAGAGGAGAGTGCAACACCTGCATTGTTTATAACGCAATCTACTTTGCCATAATGATTGACGACATTGGAGGCGAAATTGTAAAAGGCGTCACGATCAGATACATCAAAATTCTCAGCATAAGCTTCTTGCTTAAGTGAAGAAACTGTAGCATCAAGAGATACTTTGTTGAAGTCATTTATTGCTAGTTTGGCTCCTAGCTTATCTAAATGAATGGCCAATGCTTTTCCGATTCCAGAACCAACTCCAGTAATCACTACAACTTTATCTTTAAATGTTTTCATGCGTAAGTTTCCCTGAATATAGGGAAAAGAGAAGTTCTCTGCTAGACACTTTTGTAATATAAACGGTTGTTAAGTTTATACAATTCTCCTTCCGTGAAATGAAGTTGTTGTGATTTCCTTTTTGTGTTCTTCCAACTCCGATGCTAATATTTTCCCTGCTGCAATAATCTCTAATTTTTCACCATAGGAATCTTGCATCTGATTGATCACTGATTTGCCATGCATTGCTGTTGCCTTTCCACCGGAGGTGAGTATCGCATCAACAGAGGTGATATCAGAAATGATTTTCACATTTTCTATGATATTCGTAGAGTAGTCTATTGCTTTGTGGAATGTTACATTTAATGGCTTTGCAATTTCTGCCAAACTGGCTGTATTGACAGAATCAACCATATTGTATTTGTTTAATAAGCCAAACACAACGCCAAATACCTCAAGATCTTTCATCGCGTAGATTGTGCCTGTCATTTTTAATATCTCGGTGGGATTGTATATGAAATTACCCTGTCTGGGGCGAATCATTACTTTGAGCGGGATGGTGACTGCTTCCAAGACCTCCTTTGTCATTGCTATGCTTGGACTGAGCCCGTCAACTTCGAGGTGACTACAGAGCTCCAATCTTGTGGCACCGTTTTTTTCTGCTTGAATTGCGGACTCTAGTGAATCAACACAAGCTTCAATCTCATATTCGTTTAGTATTTCCAGCCTATCGAATTTTTACTTTGTTCTTGCAACTCATTACTCTCGTCAAGACATTCTAAATTACCCTTTTTGATTCCTTTGATTGTCAATTGCTCCGGCATATCTGAAAAACTATATGTCTCACAATTCTTCTGTTCGTCATTGAACAAGAAAACCCAGGATGGGTTTCTGGGAAATACATTCGCATTACCGATGACTATGTTAATCATGTTTACAAGATCCACACTACTAACATTTCCATCTTCATTAACATCTGCAGCAATAAGATTGTCAGGGCATGCGTCTACCAAGCCAAGTACAATTCGAAGAGCTCTGACAACGTCTGTAGAGGATACGCCATTGACAGCTAAATCAGATGAAGTGATGCAGACTTGAATCTCATCAGTAACCGCTTCTGTTGCCGCTAACGAAAAGAGTGCTTCAGATATTTCAGATATAGTTGTTTCTCCTCCCATCGAGGTCATGGTGATTTCAGAAGAAGGCACTGCATTTCCTTGAGGATCTTCAATCAATAGTGCAACACTCTTTGATACAACTTGTGCTTCCATACTGCCTCCACTTGCTCCTTCTGGTCGATCAGTTATATACATAATCATACCTCCACCTGCAGCACCTGCTTGAGCACGGTAAGTTGACAAGTGAAAATAACCATCACTGTCGATGTCCATTGCGCTCATATTTCTCAGTACAGTTGATTCGTTGGTGAAATCAAGCACTGTTTCTATTTGCCAATCGTCTCCTTCCAAACTAGCTAATTTGAATACTTTTGTGTCAGAGTAACCGACATAAGCACCTTCATTTTGTCTCTTGACTTTGACAACATTCCGAGCATTGCCTTCATCAAAATTTACTAATGTATCAATTACAGAAAATTCTAAACCAGCAGAACCGAATTGAGCCACCTCTATAAAACCTGTTGATCCTTCAATTTTTTTGAAATATGCAATCATGACACCTCCTTCATCATCAACATCCAATGAAGGATATCTTCCAGATGCTGTAATCAATTGGGTATCCCAAACTCCTTCTTCCTTTGTTGCCAGCATCAAATTGTCATTTCTAGATGAATACGCTACTGCATAGACAATACCATTGACGACTTCAATATCAGTTGCCCATCGATAACTAGTCCGACTTATACCTGTCCTTTCCACAACCCACTCATTCGATTCGTTTAGCGATGCATATTCGACATCTCCACCTGAGTCAGTTGATAATAAATGTTCTGTCCCATCATCTTCGATGAAAATGGTATTGTCCCAACCATCGTGACCAGGGGATTCAATAAATTCTACAGTAAAATCTCCTGAAATAGATTGTGTTGCATATGCATAGTCTTCTTCATCATGATCATGATAGCCTATTCTTGCTGTATTGTCTACAGGATTAAAAGCCAGGTCGATTGGGCCATAAAAATAGCCTTCCGTTACTAAAGTAGATTCAAATTCATTGTTGGAAAACTTGGCAAGTTTGACAAAGCCTGGAAATGCTTCATCAATATAGGCTATATGGGGCACATCGTTTATATCGATAGTCAAGGTAGGTTTCTCACCTTCGTCAACGTCCATTACCGTCCACATTCGATCTGTAGACATTTCTTGTGCCAACATTAGTTGACAAAAACTCAAAAAAGCAAGGATAAGTGTTAACCTCATGTTGCTGATTTAACAATATAAATTTACGATGCTTTCTCTTCAATTTCTTGAAAGATCAATAAATTTCATCTTATATTGTCCATAACAACACCTATGGAGCACTTTACGACTACTAGCGATAGGTATTTATTGGATATACTTGAACGTAAGTTCGGTTATACATCATTTCGATTTCCTCAACAAGAGGTCATAGAGACTATATTAAGTGGTCAGTCATGCCTTGCCATTATGCCAACAGGATCAGGTAAATCTCTTTGTTTTCAACTCCTCAGCTTTATCCTTAAAAGTCCAATCGTGGTCATCTCACCGTTGATCTCGTTAATGGAAGATCAGGTCAGAGAAGCACAATCAAAGGCAATTAAAGCAGTAGCCATTCATTCCGCTAATCATTTCGTTGTTGAAGATCTACGCAACTACCAATTGATCTATTGCTCCCCAGAACGATTACAATCGGAACGATTTGTAGAACGAATAAAATTAACGGGAATAAGCTTGATCGTTGTCGATGAAGCTCATTGTATTTCCAGGTGGGGGCATGAATTTAGACCAGCTTACCAAAGGATAAATCAGTTTGTCAAAGTGCTAGGTGATACCCTCGTATTGGCATTAACAGCAACGGCTTCACAATTTGTACGAAAAGATATTTGTCAACAGTTAAGGGTCCAATCAAGTAATCTGTTTTGTTCGCATTTATATAGATCAAATTTGTCTTTGTCCGTCAGGCTTACGATAGACAAAGAGTTGTATTTGTTGGCCAATCTATCGAAGACCAGATCGAGTATCGTTTATGTCAGAAATAGAAGTCATACAGAAACTTTGGCCTATTTTCTATCTCAGCATGGAATTCCAGCAAAGGCGTTTCATGCGAAATTGACCAATCAGGAAAAGAAGGAGGCGCAAGACAGTTGGTACTATGATCAAACCAAATGTATTGTGGCTACCAATGCCTTTGGAATGGGAATTAACAAACCATCTGTACATCAGGTGTTTCATTACCACATTCCAGATTCTGTAGAGGATTATATACAAGAAATAGGTAGAGCTGGTAGAGATGGGAAGGATGCGCATTGTGAATTGTTGTATACCAACAAAGAGCTAATTCAACTTAAAAAAGCCTGTCGTCGAACAGTAAAGACGTTCATATTTGCTTATGAAGGACATCGTATCGGATCACGTGTCAGAATGTATGGATTCATAAATCGCAAGATCTGCCGTTATCAATATTTATTGGATTACTTTGGACAAGAATTACAGGAGGATTGTAGAACTTGTGATCATTGCATGAGTAAGAAGAATATAAAGTAGTGTCAAAGTCAATTGTTTTTGCTGTTACAAACGATATTTCTCAAGACCAGAGAATGCACAGAATTTGTGATTGCCTGGAAGACAATGGTTATAGTGTTACTTTAATTGGCCGCAAAAAAAAGAATTCGACGCCGTTAGCTAAACATTCGTTCAAGGCCATTCGCTTATCCTTACTCACAGAACGAGGTTTTATCTTCTACTTAGAATATAATTTACGATTGTTTTTCCAACTCCTTCGTTCATCTGCTGAGGTCTATAGTGCTGTGGATGCTGATACCATTTTAGCCTTTCGGTTTGCTTCATGGATAACTAGAAAACGAATGGTATTTGACGCACACGAATTATTTTCTGAACTACCAGAGCTTACTAATAGTCCAATTAAAAAAGCTATATGGAATATCATTCAAAAAGTTGGATTGATGGGAAAAGTAGACTGCTATACTGTGAATGAAGAAATAGCGAGAATCTTAAGTCAACAGTATAATCAGCGATTTGAAGTCATTCATAATTTTCCCAAACATCATGCGATAAAAAAAGAGAATAAAGGTACTGCAGATCCAATTCAATTGGTCTACGTCGGTATGATTAATAAAGGTAGGGGAGTAGAGCAATTAATTGATTTTATAAAATTGTATTCTCAGTATGAACTACATTTGATTGGAAATGGAGATTTGTATGAGGCGCTCAAACAAAAAACAGAACATATTAGTGGCATTAACTGGTATGGTTTTAAACACAGGGAAGAGATTCTGGAATTACTACCAAAATTTGATATTGGATTAAATTTACTGAGTGCCGATAGTCTCAATTATTATTACTCATCAGCTAACAAGTTTTTTGATTATGTGAATGTTGGTTTACCTGTGTTGACTATGGACTTTCCTGTTTACAAACGACTAAACGAGTTACATCAGGTAGCTCAATTGATTGATGGCTTAGAGTTTGAAACAATCAAACTAGGTATTGACCAAATAGTAGAAAACTATACCAGTCATAGGGAGCAGTGTAAAGCGGCAAGTAGCAGTTGGAATTGGGAAATGGAAAAAGAACAGCTCATTTCTATCTACCAAAAAACATAAAGCCCTGTTAGAGTATTCCAACAGGGCTTTAAGTACAGAGATTATAAGGGGTTATCGTCCCTCAACACTAAATTTTTATCACGCTAGTTCTAGTTTCCAACATCAGAACATGGACCTATGAATGCTTCGAATCTTGAATTAGGCATAATTTTGAAACCAGGTTCCATTTCAACGAATTGTCCACCAGAGAATCTCGTTGTAGATGTTGGCATATCTACTGTTCCAGCAGAATGTAGACTTATTCTTGCATCATGTAACAATGGCGGAATTGGATTCATATCTAATTGCAACATATCATTACAACAGAAATATGCACCTACTTCAACTCCTTGAGGATCAACGTCGCCGCATACACACATATCTGTAGCAAATAAATTTTCTATATCTGCGATTGTACCTACACCAATGAACGTACATGGATCGAATGTATTTGGATCATAAACCAACGGGTGTATAGTAAACCATCCTGGAATACTAACTGTAAAATTCGGCGTTGGACTACAATCTACAACATCAAAATCAACACCATTTGATAACACAAAGGTTTGAACATAGCCTGCAGGAATTACTGCATCACCACTTGTAGTACCTGCTAAATCCACAGGACTTCCCGTATCATCAATACATCCATCAACTATGCCAGGAAACGCCATAGTACCTGCATCTACTGTTGAATCACAATTACATACTTCTATCGGTTCTGGATCTTCATCATCACCACCATCTGTTTCTAACGGATCATTATCATCGGCTAAATCATCTGGTTGCGAACTATCACCTGGTACACTATCTACATCATCACCATTATCTGTAACTATTTCAGCATTATTGATTAAGATGCCAGTCATTGCATTTGGATCAACCGTTAATACAATGTCAACAGTTACTGGAGCAGCTCCAGCAAGAGGACCTAATAAGATGTTAGTCACTGTTCCTGTTGGACCGCCGGCCCAACCATTTATATCATTTGGACTTAATGACAGTCCAGCTGGAATGACATCCGCTATCGTAATGAATCCTGCATCCACATTTCCTTGATTGAAAATGGTAATTGTATAAGTAACATCGTCTCCTGGCGAGTACGGACCAGCTGATGATTCTTCCTTTATCAAAGCCAAATCATACACATTTGGATTGACAACTATTTCCTCTGGATCCTGGTCATCTCCTCCATCTGTTTCTGTCAATGAATTATCATCTGGTAAATCATCAGGATCACCATCGTTACCTGGTGTACTGTCAACATCATTTCCATCATCTGCAAATATTTCAGCATCATTGATCAAAGAAGTACCTGCAAATGTTGGATTAATTGTCAATATGATCGGAACTGTCTGACATTGTCCAACAAGTACAGAAGGGATGATATTGGTAACTGGACCCCCAAGAGGACCAGCCCATCCATTGACATCAGCTACACTTAAGGTCATGTCAGCGGGAATATAATCGATCACTGTAATGTTAGATGCATCAAGACTACCTTGATTACAAACTGTAATGTCAAAGCTTACATCATCTCCAGGCATATAAGGTCCCGCCGATGCTTCTGTTTTGATTAAAGCTAAATCATATATCTGCTCAATGAGTATTTCTTCTGGATCTTCATCATCACCACCATCTGTTTCTGTTAAATCATTGTCATCTGCAAAATCATCTGGCTGAGAATTGTCACCAGGTGTACTATCAATATCATTTCCGTCATCTGCACTTATTTCTGCATTATTTACCAGGCTAGTTCCCATAAAAGCTGGATCAATCGTCAGTAGTATATTTAACGTTTGACATGTACTAGGCGCTAATGAAAGGATTGCACCGTTGGTTACTGGTCCAACGAGAGGACCTGCCCATCCATTTGGATCTGATAAACTTAGTGTCATGCCTGCAGGAATGTTATCTGTTACAACAATATTACTTGCATTCAATGTCCCTTGGTTACAAACAGTAATAGCATAGTTTACATCTTGCCCTGGTGCATATGGTCCAGGTGTCACTGTTTCTTTGATCAAAGCCAAATCATAGACTTGTTGTACAATTATTTCTTCTGGATCTTCATCATCACCACCATCAGATTCTAATAAATCATCATCATCAGGAAAGTCATCTGGCTGAGAATTGTCACCAGGTGTACTATCTATATCATTTCCATCGTCCATGCTGATTTCTGCATTATTGGTAATACTCGTTCCCATAAATGCCGGATCAATAGTCAACATTATAGGCACAACTTGGCACGCACCTACAGGGATAGAAGCAATTGTATTTATTACAGGACCAGCTAAAGGACCTGCCCAACCATTTGGATCCGCAGTACTCAATGTCATATCTGCAGGAATATTATCCGTTATCTCTACATTAAATGCATCTACATTACCTTGATTACAAACAGTAATATCATATGATACATCATCACCTGGTGCATAAGGTCCCATAGAAGTTTCTTCCTTGATCAATGCCAAATCATAGATTGCACATGTAGAAGCAAATATGAAATGCTGAGAAGGATCATCTGGAGCAACTCCGAGCGCCTGTGATTTAAATTGTAATTGTGTGATTGGCACATTGACTGTAAACCAAGCTGCACCAGCTTCATTATCTGGTAAATCTGGTTGATAAGTTGTTGCTTTTACACCTGTGCCTTCTTGACCAACTAATGTACCTGTCGTTGTATCCCAAGTGGGAGGTATTGTATTTATGTCCGAATTATCTGCATCAAACGAAGGAGCCACGAACCATGAGTTAATAACTGATAATGGGACTGGAACACCGTTTTCGTCTAATGCACATATCATAACTTGATCTTGTTCGACATCTGCTATAATGAAAGAAAACTCACCAGGCGGAGTCGCTGCATCAAAATCCAGCGTTGTCGTAACTGTATTTGATATTGGAGAACCTACTGGTCCAAAAAATCCAGCAACCTCAACTTCGATGTTATCCGCGAAGTCAGCCGGTCCATAGATAAGTTCAAAGCCATTACCGCCATTGTCAATTATTTGATTGGGACCTGGAACACTTGTATCTCCAGGAGCAATGTCACCAGAAATGGTGTAATCAAAATCAGGCATTCCTGCGCAATTAAATTCACCCCTTCCTGTAAGGCCTGTAGCGGGAGTTCCCGAAGGAGCAGTCAAACCTGCATATTGAGCATTTGGTGCTGACTGACTATAAATATCTGTGAATAAAGTGGAAATTGCGAAAAACACAATAAAGAAAGAAAAAATACATTTCTTGGATGTGTTGTGAATGAGTATGCATGTATTCATAACAAAATTGTTTTACAATAAAAAATGTGGTTACACTACATATGTAACGTAACAATAATCCTATATAAATTCAGAGTTCTAATCTTGTCTAGCTACGCAAAATACAGAATACAGACGATAGCTTCAATTGGTGGGAGGCATCAAATTTAGCTTCAGCAAAGCTTTAACCTCTTCACTCATTTTAAGGTATAGCGCGAATATTAAATTAATTTTTGTGGTTTTTAGTACCCAAAATGTTAATTTTTTAGAATTTAACATTTGTAAAAACTCGTATATATAAGCCTCAGATAGTCACTACCTAATATCTGGAGCCTTTTTTAAAACTTTCAAAACACCTACTCATAGCAAAAATTCACCTACTCCTCACGGTGCTCTAGTATGTGCTTCTCTGATTTTCTGAATAGTATGTTGCAAACAGGAGGAGTATTAAGTCCAAGTGGATTCAAACATTATTGTTTCGATAAGAGGTATTCAATCCATAACATCCTTGTTAAATTGCCTCTCGACACTGAATACCTGTGTACAGACCTTCTTTACGAGCTTCTTGCGACCCAACAAGTACCTACGAAAATGACTGGTAATATGATTAATGATCCAGCGATGAATTACTCGTGATTCGGTTTCTCTCTTTCTTTTTTCATATCAGCGATCCGCTTTCGAGCTGCATCCATGTCTGCATTCTTATTACGAGAACCAGGCAGGTCTAAGGATTTGTAATGAGCTCTGCTTTTCTCTCCAGCCTCTTTTCTAATTTTATCTAACTCTTCATATTCTTCTAATGGCATATTCTATTTTTTGATGTGATTAAATTATTTTGTTAATTGAATAATTCTGATGAAACTAAGTTTATATCACGCTCTGATTTGAGTAAACATGATAAACTTTTATAAATCGGATTTTCTTCTCCCTTTAAAATAGCAATTCCTTTTGCCCAGTCAATGGTTTCTGCAATTCCTGGAGCCTTATCCAGTTTTAAATTACGCATTTTTTGAACATATGATGCAATCTGTTCAGCGAGAGCTGTCTCTATTTGAGGAATGTGCTTTTTGATGATTTTAATTTCTTTCTCCATCGAAGGATAATTCACCCAATGGTATAAACATCGACGTTTTAATGCATCACTTAACTCTCGAGTTCGATTGGAAGTTAAAATGACGATTGGTCTTTGTTTTGCTTTGATTGTACCAAGTTCTGGAATACTTATTTGAAAGTCAGACAATAATTCTAATAAAAACGCTTCAAATTCCTCATCAGAGCGATCTATTTCATCAATTAATAAAACCTTTCTTTTGTCAGAATCAATAGCCTCTAACAAGGGTCTTTTCAATAAATACTCTTCTCCAAAAATGATATCTTCCTTTTCCTGTTCACTCTTCTGTCCACTTTCATGAATCTTAATAGCTAACAATTGTTTTTGATAATTCCACTCGTAAATAGCATTATTCACATCAAGGCCTTCATAACATTGCAAACGGACTAAATCATAACCCATGAGTTCTGAGAGGATGTACGCGATCTGTGTTTTGCCAACCCCAGGATTGCCTTCTAACAATAATGGCTTTTCTAATTTCAATAATAGAAATAAAACAGTTGCTAATTCTTCTTCTATGACATAACCAAGCTTGTCTATAAGTGGAATTAAATCTTCAGGATTATCAACCATTAATATCTATGATTTTCCTCCAAACAAGGATTTGAAAAAATCGCCAATACTACCAAAAATACTTTTGATCACTGTGCCAATCAGACTCGTCCCATCGAATGAGTTGTCAACTTTATCTTCAGTAGCTTTCGCAGAAGTACTATGTGAAGTCTGTGTTGACGATGTTGTCTGAGCCGTATTTTCGACAATAGATTTTGATTTTTCTGTCGCCTTAGCTGATGCCTCTGAAACTTGATTTGTAACAGGAGTTGTTGTTGAGGCACTAGCTGAACCCTCTGTAGCCGTAGCTGGAGACGAGCCTGATTCATCAGTAGGGGCAGCAGACATCAATTTCGTTCTAAAATTAGCTACGAATTGATTGAGCAATTGGTCAGAAACGTCATTGATCAACCTCGATCCAAATTGAGCCAGCATACCAACAATGGTAATGTCCATACTAAACTTCACATTCGTTTTTCCGTCAGCTTCTGTAAGCGTGCCATTCATAATCATATCAGCACTTCCTTTTCCTTTACTATCAAGACCCCGACCTTTCAAAACCATTTTGTAATTGGCCTCATCCAATTCAACGATTTCAATATCTCCAGCATATTTGGCTTTGATTGGCCCAAATTTGGTAACAACCTCGCCCTTATAATTTTGATCGTCAATTTTTTCTGTAATAGCAGCACCAGGGACACAAGTCACAATGTCTTCTGGATCAGCAAGGCTTTTCCAAACAACATCTATTGGCTGCTCAATATCGAATTCCTTCTCGATTAACGTATTCATGTATATATGGTATTATATAATAAGCTCAACACCAATGCGTAATTAGTGTTGAGCTTATTCATTCATTTTTAATTATGCTTCCTGCTTGTCAAAGTAACCAACTGCTTTCAGTTCTTTGTACAATTTAAAAGGAGTTACTGGTATTTCTAAATGTTTGATTCCTAAGTGAGCGACTGCATCTACGATTGCATTTACAATTGCTGGCGGAGCACCTACAGTTGGAGACTCACCTACACCTTTCGCACCAATAGGATGGTGTGGTGCCGGAGTCACTGTATGACCAGTTTCCCAACTTGGAGATTCTACTGCAGTAGGCACTAGATAATCCATAAACGTCCCATTCAAAATGTTACCAGCTTCATCATAGATCAATTCTTCATACATAGCAGGTGCAATTCCTTGCGTCAATCCTCCATGTACCTGTCCTTGGACAATCATTGGATTAATGATATTACCACAATCATCGATCGCCACAAATCGACGAACTTTGATATCACAAGTTTCTGGATCGATATCAACAACACAGATATATGCCCCTGACGGGAATGTCAAGTTTGGTGGATCATAATAATGTGTCGCTTCAAATCCGCCTTCCATTCCTTCTGGATGATTCGTGTAAGCTGCAAAGACAATCTCTTGAATGGTTTTTGCTTTGTCCGGTGCACCTTTTACAAAGAATTTACCAGGTTCCCATTCCAAATCTTGCTCACTTACTTCTAATAAATGTGCCGCTATTTTCTTGGCCTTGTCTCTCAATTTTCTTGCAGCCATTGCAGCTGCTGCTCCTGCGGTAGGTGTACTACGACTTGCATATGTACCTAGTCCATAAGGAGCTGTATCTGTATCACCTTCTTCTATCTGAATGTTTTCCATAGGGATACCTAACTCTTCTGCAATGATCTGAGCATAGGTTGTCTCATGACCCTGACCTTGCGATTTTGTACCAAATCTGGCAATCGCCTTACCAGTTGGGTGAACTCTAATCTCTGCACTATCAAACATTTTAATGCCCAATATGTCAAAGTCTTTAGAAGGTCCAGCACCAACCACCTCAGTAAATGTGGAAATACCGATTCCCATAAATTTACCTTCTGCTCTCAATTTCAATTGCTCTTCTCTAAGCTGATCATAGCCAACGGTATCCATCGCCAATTTTAATCCGGCGTGATAATCACCACTATCGTATGACCAACCAGTAGGGGATGACCATGGAAAATCTTCCTTCTTAATGAAGTTTTCCATCCTCAATTGTGCAGGATCTTTGCCTACTTTTTTCGCAAACATATCTGTCATTCGCTCAATGGCATGTACTGCTTCCGTTACCCTAAACGAACATCTATATGCAACGCCCCCTGGAGGCTTGTTTGTATAGACTGCATCCGCTGACATGTAAGCCGCTCCATAATCATAGGAACCTGTACCAATCGAGAATAAGCCTGTAGGAAATTTAGATGGGTTTGCAGATGCATCTGTATACCCGTGATCTGCTAAGACATTGAAACGAGTCGCTTGGATCTTACCATCGCTTGTACCTGCCATTTCAGCAGTTATGTGGTAATCTCTTGCAAAAGAATCTGCTTGCAAATTTTCACTTCTATCTTCTATCCATTTGATTGGCGCTCCTGTGAGAAATGAGACGGCAATTGCAATCACATATCCTGGGTAAACAGGAACTTTACCACCAAAACCTCCACCAATATCTGGAGAGATAACTCTTATTTTTTCTTCTGTAAGTCCTACATGTCCAGCCACCAATGCAATGACCGTTCTTATAGCATGAGGTGCCTGAGTAGTCATGTACATAGTTAGATGATTCTCGACCTTGTCATAGGCAGCCACACATCCACATGTTTCTATAGAAGCAACATGGATTCTAGGTATATGCATTTGCTGCTTGACTGTGACATCAGCATTTCTGAAGACTTCATCCGTTTTCTCTTTGTCCCCAACTTCCCAGTGCCAGATATGATTGTCCGTTTTACCTTCTTGATCGGATCTTAGGACAGGAGCATCTGGTTCTAATGCATCGAATGGATCCATGAGAGGCTTCATGGTTTCGTATTCTACGATGACAGCTTCTTTACCATCTCTAGCGATATATCGATCAGTTGCGATAACTGCAGCGACTTCTTGAGCTTGATACATCACAGTATCCGTAGGTAAAACCATTTGAGTGTCGGACATTAAAGTCGGCATCCAATGGAGGTTGTATTTTTCTAAATCTTTACCTGTCACAACAGCAATTACACCGGGTATTTCTAGGGCTTTAGAGCTGTCAATATTTTTAATTTTCGCGTAAGCATAAGGACTTCTGACGATATCCATATACAGCATACCAGGCAATTTCACATCATCTACATAATTGCCTTTACCTTGTATAAAGCGAGCATCTTCTTTTCTCTTTTTGGAGTGGCCCATGCCACCTATTTCTTTGGACGTTTTACATTTTATCATTGAGAATTAATTTCTTGGTTAGTAAATGTTACACAAATTCAGGTTCTGTCGAAGGCAACTCTCTGCCTTGCATTTTAGCGGACGCCCATTGAATGGCTTTCACAATGTTGTTGTAGCCAGTGCATCTACACAGATTCCCTGAAATGCCCCATCTGATTTCTTCTTCCGTTGGGTTCGGATTTTTTTCCAATAATTCGACAGCTCTAAGCATGACTCCTGCAGTACAAAATCCACAATGCAATGCATGATTCAAATGAAAGCCTTCTTGTATAGGGTGTAAGCCTTCAGCCGTTGCTAATCCCTCAACTGTAATAATTTCTTTTCCGTCAGCTTGGACTGCTAAAACTGTACATGATTTTGCAGATTTACCATCAATCAATATTGTACATGCTCCACAGCTAGTAGTATCACAACCAATGTGGGTACCTGTCATGGAGAAATTCTCTCTGATTAAATGAACAAGTAATGTTCTTGGTTCAACTTCAGCGGTGTGCTCTGTTCCGTTTATTTTTAATGTTATTGTATTCATGATTATTTGGTTCTTTGTATTGCTTTATTCAGCATTCGTTTTGTAATAACGCCCACTAGGTGTCGCTTATAATCTTCATCTCCTCTTAAGTCTGCAGAAGGGTTGCAATCTTCTGATGCATACTGAGCAGCTTTAGCGATATCATTATCTGTGAGCATGGTGCCAACTAGAGCTTCTTCTGATCTAACGGCCCGCATAGGAACTGCATTTACATTCGTAAGTCCTATTCCTGCTTTAATGCATTTGCCGCTGTCATCAACTTGAACCACTGCAGCTACACCAGCAGTAGCATAATCTCCAACTTTTCGCTCCGCTTTGTGGTAAGCAGATCCAAAGCGTCCACTTGCTGCTGGAATTCTGATCTCAGTTAGTATTTCACCATGCTGTATTGCGGTCGTATAAAATCCGTGAAAGAATTCATTTATCGAGACAGTACGTTTCCCCTCTTTTCCTGAAATTTCTACTTCAGCTCCTAAAGCCATCATTACTGCGGGATGATCATTTGCAGCATCACCATGAGCAATGTTACCACCGATCGTGCCAAAGTTTCTGACTTGAGGGTCTGCAATCAATTTAGATGCATCCGTAAAAATCTGATATTTTTGTTTAATCACATCAGACTCTTCCAGATCAACCTCTTTGGTCATGGCTCCTATTTTCAGAAATCCATCTTCCTCTCTTATATAGGATAAACCTGGAATTTTATTGATGTCTATTAGATGAGTAGGGCTTGCAAATCTTAATTTCATCATTGGAATAAGACTGTGCCCGCCCGCCAATATCTTCGCGTCATCGCCATGTTCTTGCAGAAGTGAATACGCTTCCTCTAAGGACGATGGGGCAGAATAGCCAAATGGTTCTGCAATCATAGGTTTTGCTTGTTTGTGTTAATAAATAAGGTTGATAAAAAACGATTCGATTTTTTGTAACAATACAGAAAACTGCCATTATACCATATTCCAAAAAGGAGGAGTATAGAAGCAATTGTATATATGAAGCTCTCCATCAGAATGAGTTGACTTACCAATAACAGAAGGATCGCTATTGAGCAAAGTATCAAACTGACGATGGTTCTTTTGCCTCTGTAATTCCGTAAAATCATGAAGAGGATAAAAACTGAAATTGCTAAAGTTAGGTATGCAGCATTTGATCCAGAATTTGGATATAAAGTAGTACCACTGCATAAAGTTACTGCACCAGAATAGGCCATTATACAAAAAGGACATTTTGGGAGTATGGCAACAAGAATACCTGGCATCCAAGAAAAGAACGGTAGATAATTAGTTTTCTTACAGCCTTGTTTTGAAGAACAGTGTTTCATGCGTTAATTGTATGTAGAAATGCTTCTCCTACACATTTGATCAATCTACAAACAATATTTTGTTTGATTAGAATTGTCATAGATAAAATTCGAAAAAAGAGTAGATTTTGCTACTAAAGTATGGTGTTAAGTAAGCCACAATACAATAGACTACGCTCTTTGATTTAGTCCACAAAATATTGGTACATTCATTCTATCTTATGGAAGTATCTGCACAGTATCGGAAGTACGTTCTCTACATGCTTACTGGTGCTTATATTTTCAATTTTATTGATCGTCAGATTGTTGTCATCCTACAAGAAAGCATCAAGCAAGACCTGTCCCTTTCTGATACACAACTAGGGCTTTTAACAGGTTTGGTCTTCGCACTCTTTTATGTAAGTGTAGGACTACCCATAGCTAGACTAGCAGATAAACGCAACCGAAAAAAAATCATTTCTATTTCGATGGTTATATGGAGTGTCATGACTGCTTTGAGTGGTATGGCTCAGAATTTTGTTCAATTGTTGTTGGCTAGAATTGGGGTTGGTATTGGTGAAGCTGGTTGTAGTCCACCTGCACATTCGATCATCTCTGACTACTATCCTGCAAGCAAACGTGCAACAGCCTTGTCCATTTATTCCATGGGAATATATATAGGTGTATTAATTGGGTATCTCTGTGGAGGCTGGTTAAATGAATTTTTTGGTTGGAGAATGGCATTGATGGCTGTTGGCTTACCCGGTATCCTCTATGCACTATTACTATCTGCTACAGTGAAAGAACCTATTCGTGGCATGTCCGATACCAAAAATAAAGACCCAGATTATATACCCACTTTATCTGAAGTTGCTCGAACGCTTTGGAATAAAAAGTCATTCAGATATTTAGCGCTTGGAGCAGGGTTTAATGCATTTATTTCTTACGGTGTTGGCAACTGGTCACCATCTTATTTAGCCAGAATTCATGGGATGTCTAGTGGAGAGATTGGCACGTGGTTGTCTCTATCTGCAGGAATTGGTGGCGCATTTGGTATCTGGCTTGGTGGATACCTTGGGGATAAATATGGCAATACATCTCCAAAGTGGTACTTATTAATTCCTGCTATCACATTGATGATTTCCATACCTGCATTCATTCTTATGTTAAGCACACCTAATAAGTGGATTTGTCTATTGAGTATAGCGTCTACAAAAATACTATGGACTCTTTACCTTGCGCCTTGTATTGCTGTCACACATGGTATGGTTAACATCCGTATGCGAGCCCTGGCATCAGCTGTATTGTTGCTTGTTTTAAATTTGATTGGCTTGGGAATGGGGCCAACTGTAATAGGTGCCTTGAGTGACTACTTGTCTGGCTCATATGGAACAGACTCACTTAGATATGCACTGTCTATTTGTATTGGTATGAGTTTGCTTGCTGCAGGTTGTTATGTCATTGCTTCAAAGTCTGTTAAACGTGATCTAGAGGTTAGGTTTTGAGGAATCAGAGGTGAGGGTTTTATTAGTCAGAAATCAGACTACAATGTTGTAGGTGATCGACTTGTGAAAAGTCTCCCTGTATGGAGATGCAAGCTGGTTACTCAAATCCAGGCATCAAAAAATTTATGACTTCTTTAACCACCAAATTTCATTTTTCTTTGTTACTACAGTATAAAAATCATTCTATGAAAAAGATTGTACTGCCGCTGATATTGCTAATGACTATAGTAGGAACATCACAAGCACAGTTTGGGAAATTACTTGACAAAGCAAAATCAGTTCTTACAGATGACAGTCCAACTGACATTGGATCAGGATTGAAAGAGGCATTAGAAATTGGTGTTGGAGATGCGGTAAAAAGCCTTTCGTCAGAAGGAGGTTACTTAGAATCTTCTTATAAAATTTTGTTACCGGAAGAGGTGCTAAGAGTCACTTCAAAATTAGCTAGAATTCCAGGATTTCAAAATGTAGAAAAGGACCTGATAAACAAGATGAATGAAGCGGCAGAAATTGCTGCGAAAAAAGCAACTCCTATTTTTATAAACTCTATAAAACAAATGACATTCACAGATGCTACCGATATACTATTGGGAGACCAGGATGCAGCAACCAGATATTTGGAGAAGACTTCACGCGAGGCTTTGTTTTCAGAATTTATGCCTGTTATACAAGCATCTCTAGATGAAGTAAATGCTAGATCATACTGGAACGATGCTGTTTCTGCATACAATAAAATTCCATTTACGAAAAAACTGAATCCTGAATTGGATGAGCATGTGAATCAGAAAGCACTTGATGGTATGTTCTCATTAATTGAAGAGAAAGAATCGGGAATAAGATCAGATACAACACTTCGCACATCGCCATTATTGAAGAAGGTGTTTGCTCAACAAGATAAGTAGCTTTTTAGAAGTCAGGGTCAGGTTTTGAGGTTACCAAAGAATTACCCTCTTACATCTCCATTGACGTGTCTTTTGACTGTCTGTGCTAACTGCGAGGAGTCTGACAAGACTATCGGAGTCGTCAGACCTCCTGGGAGACTAAAAGAATAACTGGACTCCTCATTCAATCAAGACAATTGTCGACCCTAAGGGAGACTAAATCGATTTAATTTTCCCACCATCTACTGGAATGGTAGCACCGGTCACATACGATGCAGCAGGACTTGCAAGAAAAGCCATCATCGCACCAAACTCCTCTGGAACACCAAGTCTTCCCATTGGAATATCTGCCTCGAAATGTTTGATGATTTCTTCTTTTGATTTGCCAGTAGCTTCTATTTGTTGGTCGATTATGCTAAATATTCTACTAGTATAAATACTTCCGGGCAATACATTGTTGACTGTTATGCCTTCAGATGCCAATTCTAATGACAATGTTTTTCCCCAGGCAGCCATTGCTCCTCTAGTGGTGTTTGATACCGCAAGAATAGCGATAGGTTGGCGGACTGATGTTGAGATAATGTTTAATATTCTGCCGTATCCAGCTTGGCGCATGCCTGGGATCACCAGCGATGAAACAATCTGGGCGGCAAGTACATGCTGTTGGAATGCTTGAACAAATTTTTCGGGCTTTTCTTTAAGGATATTACCAGGTGCTGGACCGCCAGTATTATTCACTAATATATGAATAGGAGAGTGTTCCAGTAAGTGTTCAATCTTTGTTTTTAATTCATCACTGCTTGAAGTGTCAACAGATACATACTGATGTCTCTGTCCTTTCGAAGTGTCCAATTTGTTGATGGCGGCTTTTAATTTGTCTTCATTTCTTGCCAATAAAATGACATTTGAACCAAGTAATGCCATTTCAATAGCAGACGCAAATCCAAGTCCTTCTGATCCACCTCCTATGAGTGCTGTTTTATTTGATAAGTCTACATTCATTGACCAAAGATAGGGAGTTGCTCCGAACATTTATTTCGTTTCTTATCAATTGCTAATCTAAAATACTAGATTGCAAAGGCGTTGATTTGATTGAAATCAAATATTGTATATTAGAATTATGGCATTTAAAACGTTTGAAGAACTAGACCATCTGCCGGGTGATAAAGGCTATCCTATTATTGGCGATTTCATACCCTTTGTCAATAACGCCAGCAAGTATTATGGTTCAAAGAAGGCTAAATATGGAGATGTGTTTCGCAGCTACTCATTTCCATTTGGGACCAGTGTTGTGCTTTGTGGTCCGACAGCAAATAAATTCATTTTAGTAGATCAATCAAAATTCACCAGCAACAAAGAGGCGTGGGAGGTTGCTTTGTCTGATCTATTTCCTAACGGCTTGATGCTAATGGATGGGGCACAACACAAGTATCATCGAAGTATCATGTTGGATGCGTTTAAGAAGGATCCGATGCAAGGATATCTGGATAAGATGCCAAAGTTGATCGATCATTTGCTTGAAGAGCTTGAAGGGAAAACTGAAATTTTGGCTTTCCCATATTTTAAAAAATTCACACTAAAAATTGCAGCTAATGTGTTCTTCGGGCTGCCGCTAGAGGAGGATCTCGCTGATGTGAATAAAGCACTAACAGATATCGTCAATGCAGCATCAGCAATCCCAGTTAATTTGCCCTTTACGAAGTATCGAAAAGGAATCAATGGTCGAAAATTTTTGATCAATTACTTCAAGTCTATTATTGGTGAACGTAGAAGCAATCCTGGTCGAGATTTGTTTAGTATGATGTGTGCTGCAAAGAATGAAGAAGGGGCAAAGTTTACTGATGAGGAAATAATTGATCACTTGATATTTGTATTGATGGCTGCTCATGATACAACTGCCATTACGCTGACACTGATCAGCTATTTTCTTGCAAAGGATCCTTCTTGGCAAGATAAAGTAAGAGCGGAGATTCAAGAAGTGAAATTGCAAAACCCAATACAGGTAAAAGATTTAAGGCAATTTGTACATCTTGGTAATGTTATGAAAGAAACGCTTCGAATCCATCCTCCGTTAATTTCTGTTACTCGTAAAGTGGAAGAGGATTTGGTGCTTGATGGACATCTGCTACCCAAAGGCACAAATGTAGTAGCGGTCATGCAATTGTCTCAGATGGATGACCGAAATTTTACTAAGCCTGAAGAATTTGACCCAGAACGATTTGGAAAAGAGCGACGTGAAGAATTAAAGTGTCCCTTTTCATATGCTCCTTTTGGTGCGGGACCTCATCATTGTATTGGTTATGCCTTTGCTGAAATGGCAGTGAAAATGGTTATGAAGGAATATCTAAAGCGATATCAATTGTCAGTCCCTGAAGGTTATGAATGTCCTATACGTGATGTTCCATTAAAACAACCTAAAGATAACCTGCCTCTATTTATAACTAGAATATAGGTCCTTGCTAATTTGAGTTTTGCCTTTTTGATTTTATCCTCTATTTATTGAATAAATTCAGTCTCCAGATTATAGTCGACGTCCTTGATAAGTGCAAATAAAGAATCAAGTTCATAAACCATAGGGGTATCCGTAGAATCTATATACCGATGAGCGTAGTCGATTTCTCTTTGAGCATCGTAGCAATAGAAGCCTTTTTCATAACAGAGAGAAGAGAACGATCGGACAAGATTGATACGCGGTTCTATTCGTTCTGGGAATATGGTTTTCGCATGGAAAAATGCTTCCTTTGCCATAATTTCTTCACCATTTCTCTTATGAACATATGCAGCCAATAACATCTTATCATACCAAAACTCAAGACGTCTCATTTTTGCTTGCTTCTTTACCATCTCTATAGAATCCAAATGAATTTGCATGACAGGAGTTTGTGGTTGTAGCACTTCTTGTTTATTGTAATAATGGTAACACAACCAGCCCAACATCAATGAACCAAGACATAAATAGATAAGTTCTTTGCTTAAATATTTCTTCAACGATCTGCTTCTTTTATTAATGACGTTTAAATTATCCGTTTTGGTGTGTAAGTCCTAATTATGGTGATACTTTTCTCCTTTTTCTATGGTACAAGCTCGATACAGTTGTTCAAGAAAAATGACTCGCACAAGATCATGAGGGAAGGTCATTTTAGATAAAGAAATGGCCAAGTTTGCCTTTCCTTTTAGTTCGTCGTCGAATCCATAACCACCGCCAATCACAAAGATGATCCGTTTATACGAATTCATTTTCCAGTTTTCCAATTGCTTAGAAAATTCGACAGAGCTATATTCCTTTCCACGTTCATCGAGAAGAATTAAGTGATCTCCTTGTTTAAGCTTTGACAAAATCATTGTGGCTTCAGATTTCTTCAATTGCTTTATGTCTTGTCTGGCTTTCATTTTCGAAACGCTCCAATATTGGATATCAAAATTAAGGTAGTGTCGGATCCTCTTTTGAAAATCATGAATCCCATCTACCACGTAGGATTGTGAGCTTTTATTGATACACCAAAGTTCAACTTTCATTCTTGAGATTTCTTTGCGTTTGCATCATTTTCAACGTTTGAAGGATTAAAGTATCAAGATAAATTGACATTATATCAACTGATATCTGTATAAACATACGAAGTAAAGTTTAGTACATTGTTACGCACAAAATTATGAGAAGTGAAGTCGAAAAACTAATATTCAGAACGTAGCCTGGTGAAGGCGGACACATCCTATTTTCATCGTAAGCTATTTGAGTGAAGTACAGTCATTCCGAACAAAATAAGGAGAAGTCATAAGCATTGCTATTGCGTACGCAATGAGGTGAAGTCAAGAACATCGTCATTCTGAGCGCAACAGTCTTTACTGAGCCTGTCGAAGAAAAGTGGAGTTGAAGAATAATTATTCACCATAAAGAAATTTCGACCTTGCGGAGAAATCTTACATGCGATAGCACCAGATTTAAAAACATGTATTATGTTTAAAATAAAGTTGATGAAAACGATATCGGTAATACTATTCATTTTTGTAAGCTGGAATTGCTTTGGGCAACACCTCAACAGTTCAGAAAAATTTGCTGCTTTTAATCTCCTTAAAGAATGTATAGCACTGCCCAATGACGCTACATATCCTGAAGATATATTGAAAAATGTTAGTTGGTTAGAAAATCAATTTGCCAAACGAAACTTTACACATAAAAGATTACAAACGAAAACAGTTCCAATGCTCTTATTGGAGCGTCCGAAAGATCTGAAGAAACAAACGGTTCTTTTTTATATGCACGCAGACGGACAAGCTGTCGATCCTCAATTTTGGTTTCAAGAAGATCCATACGGATTAATCTTAAAAAAGCAGGCGAGGGAAGGGGGCTTCGATTCCATAGACTGGAATAACTTGCGTACTGACAAAATTGATGAAGAATGGAGGTTGTTTGGAAGAGCTTCAGCTGATGCAAAAGGACCCATCATTATGTTTCTTGCTGGGCTTGATTATCTGGAAACTAAGGGGGTAGAATTACCATATAATGTAAAAATCATTATTGATTTCGAAGAAGAAATAGGTTCTCCACAAATACCAACAGCTGTAGTCGAGTACAAACAAGATTTGCAGGCTGACATGCTGGTAATCTTCGATGGACCTAGGCATAGTTCTAACAAACCAACACTTACGTTCGGAGCAAGAGGAATTGGAACAGTAACCCTGACTGTGTATGGTCCGGTTTTTCCCCAGCACAGTGGTCACTATGGAAATTATGCACCTAATCCTGCAATCAGACTAGCACAATTATTAAGTACGATGAAAGCAGATGATGGTAGAGTGCTAATTGATGGTTACTATGATGGCATTAGCTTATCAGATGATTTAAAACGGGAATTGAACAAAGTGCCAGATGATGAAAATGTGATAAAAGCAAAGCTCGGAATTGGCGACACAGATTCTGGAGTTGCTGATACTTATCAGGAAGCCTTGCAATATCCTTCCTTAAATGTAAGGGGTATGTCCGCTGGTTGGGTTGGCAATGAGGCAAGAACGATAATACCAGCTACAGCTACAGCAGAAATTGACATACGGTTGGTGTTGGAATCAGATGGACAACGCTTGTTAGCATTGGTAAAACAACACATTCAGGATCAGGGTTATCTCGTATTGGATAGAAAACCTACTTCACAAGAAAGAGCAACCAATAATAAAATCATAAAGTTTACTACACGTAAAAGTTATAAAGCTTTCCGAACGGAGTTTGATACACCGATTGGAAATTGGCTGTCAGCTGCTATGACAAAGGCTTTCGATGAAGAACCAATAAAAATAAGAACATCAGGAGGTAGTATACCCATTTCACCTTTCGTGAATACATTGGATATTCCAGCGGTTACTGTACCTACAGTTAATAAGGACAATAATCAACATAGTCCAAATGAAAATCTTAGAGTAGGTAATTTTCTTGAAGGGATTGAAACGATGATTGCCATTTTGACCGAACCAATTCCAAGAAAATAATTCATACGACTGGAAAAGTAACCTTAACTATAACAGTCATAAAAGGGATTAACCATAACAGTCATAAGAGGGATTAAGCATAACAGTCATAAGAGGGATTAACTAAAACAGTCATAAGAGGGATTATCCATAACAGTCATAAGAGGGATTAACTATAACAGTCATAAGAGGGATTAACCATAACAGTCATAAGAGGGATTCCATAACAGTCATAAGAGGGATTAACCATAACAGTCATAAGAGGGATTAACCATAACAGTCATAAGAGGGATTAACCATA
>CAYNMW010000018.1:0-32398 GCA_964398295.1 uncultured Saprospiraceae bacterium
CTTCGTCACCAGTTTCATCTGTGTGGCCACTGATTTGGATATGTTTAATTTTTTCAAAATCGATTGGATTCAATTGCTCTTGCAGATAGGCAAGTCCCGAAGTTTTTAGATTTGCAGAATCATGGTCGAATAAAACATTGGCATTTAGAAGGATGGGCTTTGGCTTTTTTGTTATTAAAGTATCAGAACAACTAGACTCAGTCCATTCAGCATTAAAAATAAAACCATAGCGATGAGCATAAGATTGATGATACCAGAGCTTTACCTTGTAGTCTCCTTTTGCGATATGTAGCGTATCCAATTTAGCTCTCATGCCATGAGTACGATCATTATTAAGCAAATGAGTACTATCTATCCACAGCCTTGAGCCATCATCTGAGCTCAATTCAAATATATAACACCCATCTGCATTGATTGTCATCGTTGAATACAATACCATACACAACGCATTGTTACGGTTAGTGCCTGGGAAATTCTCAATATTATCCTGATCGGGAATATTGATTTCATCATATTCAACAGTACCAACTTTTTCATAGTCATATATCTTCTTTCCATATGAAAAATCGAGTGAAAGCTGTCTAGCTGGCACTTTGTAATAATCCCCTTTGAATGAAGTGAACCTTGGGTCTGATTGAGTAAAGCAACAATGTGTCATACACAAGCAAATTGTTGTCCAGTACAGTTGTTTCATCCAAATATCAACGTACAATTATGGGAAGTAGTATTTTGCCTTCATTTGTATAAGATTTTCGATTCCTCATCTAATAAACAATAGACTTTCATTTATAATGGTTAAATCGTAGATTTAACTACATAATTCTAACATGGCAATAGATTTAAAAAAGCTCTTCTTACAAGATTTAAATGTGCAGGATAAGTTTAGCCTTGCATTGGTCAAAGCATTGAAGGGATCAGCTCAACCGGGATTTGATTATCTTAAGTTTAAGCAGTCAGTGAAAACAATGGCAGATATGAACATGGATACAGAAACATCGTTCAAATCTGCGTTTGCAACAGCCTCTACGATGGGATTGACCAAAAGTAAGTTATCTCAATCTGTTAAATTTTATAAAAGGATACTAGAAAAAGAGAGATCTAAGTTTGCTGAAGCGTTAGAAAACCAAATGGACACTCGAGTATCTAAGAAGAAGGAAGAAGCAGTCAAACTCAAGGAAAGGATCAAAGAGTACGAGTTGAAGATTAATAAAATGAAACAGGAGATGGAAGCGTATCAACATAAAATTGACAATGTCGATACTGAAATGGCGGAAGCCAAAGCAAAAATAGACAAAACAAAACATGAATTTTTAACGGCTTATGATCAAATCACCTCAATTCTGAATGAAGATATTGAGCAGATCACAAGTCATCTTTAATCAACAATTATGACAGATTTTTCTTCAATTGACAGTGTTACCTCGAAGGGGAAAGGATTTTGGAAGCGACCTGAAGGAGTTACTGGGAGTATATTTTTAGTTGGACTACTTGGCCTGGCGGGTTTCCTAATTTTCACCAATCTATCAGCTTTAATTGGATTTGCGAGTTCTCTTATTGGTCTTGCTGTTTCCCTGTTGGTATTGGGAGCTATTATTTATATGGTCCTAGATCCTAAGATGCGTGCACTTGTTGGCTATGGTTACAAAAGTATAATGCGGAAGATTACCAGTATTTTTGTGACAATCGATCCTATAGGTATTCTTAAAAGTTATGTGGAAGATTTAGAGGCAAACTTGCGTAAAATGGGAAAGCAAATCGGTGAATTGCGTGGTCAAAGTCGAAAGCTGAAAACCATGATTACTGATAACAATAAGGAGATTGAACAAAACTTACTTATTGCTAGAAAAGCCAAGGAACAAGGAAACCAAAAGGCGATGTTGTTATCGACAAGAAAAGCAGCTAGGCTCAAGGATACAAATGCGAAGTACGCAGCATTACACAGTAAGATTGGAGTCTTATACAAAGTATTGTCAAAAATGTACACCAATTCTGAGATCCTTGTTGAGGACACCAAAGATCAAGTTAGAGTAAAAGAGCAAGAGAGAAAAGCAATCAGGGCATCTCACTCTGCTATGAAATCAGCAATGAGTGTGATAAATGGCGATGCTGACAAAAGAGCAATGTTTGATCAATCGTTAGAAGTCATTGCTGATGATGTAGCTAATAAGGTTGGTGAAATGGAGCAATTTATGGAAATGTCATCAAATTTCATGTCAAGTGTAGATCTTCAAAATGGAGTCTTCGAAGAGCAGGGTTTAAAGATGCTGGCAGAATACGAAAAGAAAAGCACACTGCTTCTTTTAGGTGGTGCAGAACAAGATGACATTCTAGATTTGGATATGCCTGAAAAAGATGTGCAGTATCGTTCAGGAAGTGGTGAGTCCGAGTCTTACGACAATTTATTTGAATAAAACATATAGACATATGAACAAGCTTATAGGAATATTTTTTGTCAGTTTTGCTATGCTCGCAATCTCCTCTTGTGGGGACGACAATAGTGAAGAACTACTACATTACGATGGCGACAACGTAACAGGCCCTGTATTTAATCAAGGTGCTTTTATAACGGCAGCTAGATTCCCAGGAAATATAATGGCTGGATTTGTTGGACAAACAATTGAAGCCGTTGACCTCTATATACTGGAACGTCCAGCAAGTGCAAGACTAGTCATTTTGGCTGGAGATCCAACTGTTTTAGAGCCCATCGGAGAACTCACAGGTCAATCTGTTGCTTCGTTACAGACGAATAGCTGGAATAGGATCAGTTTGAATAGTCCGTACACGATCGATGGAACAGAAATTTGGATAGGCTTGGACTTTAGTGTTGATTTCTCAGCACAAGTGATGGGATGTGATGCTGGACCAGCTAATAGGAATGGTGATTTTTTATTCCAGGCAAGTGAAAATGCTT
Source organism: uncultured Saprospiraceae bacterium (assembly GCA_964398295.1). Taxonomy (GTDB): domain Bacteria; phylum Bacteroidota; class Bacteroidia; order Chitinophagales; family Saprospiraceae; genus CALFUK01. Next base: position 2,912 of record CAYNMW010000018.1, read on the forward strand.
ATACAACATTCAGAGAACTAACGACCACTGAAAGTATCAATTGGAATATAAGGGGTGTACTCACTAGTTTATAGTTTATAGTCTATCTGTACACTGAGTAAATTATTCCAACAAAGTATAAACTTTCTGTTCTGTATTTGTACTTTAGAGCAAATAGGTGTCTTTTATTTTAAAGACCGGAACAAATGTCAAAACATATACTTAAACTTAAAGAAGCGCTTCTAAAGCATCCTTTGATTGAACAAAAGGAAAAGGATGAGCTATTGTTGTCCTTAACAAATGTCGCTAGCGAATTAGATTTAGCCTTAACGACACTGCAAACTTCAGAAGACGAACGTAAACTAGCTACTCAATATTTAAATGATACAATCCTTGATTTAGAAAAGAATCATCAGCAACTCAAACAGGCAAACAAATTTCTTGCCCATCAAAATGAAATAATAGACAACAATTTGCAGAAGCTTATTTTTGCCTATGAAGAACTTGAACAATTTACATACATTGCTTCTCACGATTTGAAAAGCCCCTTACGAACAATATCATCTTATGCTCAATTACTAAAATCAAAATACGACCATGAGCTCGATGATAAAGCCAACGAATATCTTGACATCATCATCAGCAGCATGCAAGATATGACCGAAGTTATCAATGAATCATTAGCATACTCAAGAATTGGAAAAGAAGGTACTCTACGCACTAATCCAGTTTCACTTAATCGGGTTCTGGAAATAGTAAAAGCCAATCTTGCTAAAGAAATTAAAGATTCTTCAGCAACTATAGAATATGATGAATTGCCAACCATAGTCGGGAGAAAAACGAACTTTATTCAGTTGTTTCAAAATTTGATTTCAAACTCTATAAAATACAAATCGGAATTGGACCCTCTCATTAATATAAAAAGCAAAGCTATTAACGAAGGCTGGCAAATAGAGGTATCTGACAATGGAAAAGGCATCAATGAAAAGTATCATGAAATCATTTTTCAACCGTTTAAGAGAATTGATAATGAGAATTTATCCGGAGCTGGACTAGGTCTTGCTATCTCAAAAAAAATATGTACTATGTACAATGGATCAATTGACATCCAATCACTCGAAACTCAAGGCACAACATTTATATTAAACTTACAAGACTTAACTCTAAAATAGATTAACACAATGTCGGAATCAGGTGTAGACAAACTAAGATACCCAATTGGAAAATTTCGAGTGCCAGAAAGCCCCACCAATGAAGATCTTTCCTCCTGGATTAATGACATTGAGGTTTTACCAGCACGACTTAAAACCTTATGTAATGAGTTATCTGAGCATGACCTAAGCAAACAGTATAGAGAAGGTAGCTGGAACATCAGAGAAGTAGTCCATCATATTGCCGATAGTCATCTGAACAGTGTAATTAGATTTAAATGGACTTTGACAGAACAGGAACCTGTGATAAAGGCATACAATGAAAACGATTGGTCGAAGTTGCCTGATTATGAATCATCAATAGATTTATCACTAAACCTTATAGAAGCTTTGCACCAAAGATGGGTACATCTATTAAGGAGTATGAAGGAAGATCAATTTCAACTCGCATTTATACATCCCGAATCAAACCGTAAGATTAAGCTGATTGTAAATACAGCTCTTTATGCTTGGCATGGAAAACACCACGCCAAACACATTGAATTAGCCCTAGGGACCTAAAAGACACTAAACTAGACCAAGGTATCCTCTCTTTGAAGATTTCGTTTATTCTTTGCAAGAAAATAATAGGCAGCAGCTCCAATAACTCCAAAGCATAATGCTACAATTGTCCAAAGAATTTTCGCTCCAGTACCTAATGTTCTATTTACTGCCCATGAATCATAAATAACCCATATGGTAGTAATTAAAGTAAGTGTTCCCCAAATTCCCATTGCTGTAGTTGACATAATATCTATTTTTATATACAATATACAATACTTGAAAATGATTCCAGAAATATTCATGAAATCCACGAACTATCGAATTTATTCGATAAAACGGTGATTCCTTTTTATATTCCGCAAATTGCATCAAAGTATTTAAATTGTACTAGCATAATGAAACCCATATTGGCAACCTATTGTACAGGACAGAAAAACAACAATATTACATCACAAGTACCTGCATGTAAACTATATAGAAGTGATCGCATAGATGCAGTGTCTAATGCTGCAGGAAATCTGGACTTACCATTTTACATTCTTTCAGGAAAATATGGTTTGATTCATTCAGATGAAAAGATAGACTTTTACGACCATATGTTATCAGATGAAGAAGTCGAAAAACATGCGAATTTAATTGCAAGTCAAATAAAGGATAATGGAATATCCTCAATCTTGTATTTCATCAATTCCAGCAAGATAGACCCATTGAATAAAGCTTATATAAATTGCATGAAGCAAGCCGCTTCAATTACCAACATTTCTCTGACAATTACAGAATTTAATATTTTCGAGTAAAATCAATCAATGACTAGAGCCATTAACCTTTTAATACTACTCCTATTTTGCAGTTTTTTTTATAGTTGTTCTGAAACACAAAAAAAAACAGATGCTGTAGAAAAAGGAGTGGAAAAAAAAGAATTTGTTGAACCCAAAAAACATTTTCAATTAGCATTCGGTTCATGTAACAAACAGCACCGCAAACAAATATTATGGGATGACGTAAGCTCTCTAAATCCAGCAGCATGGATTTGGTTAGGAGATATCATTTATGGCGATACCGAAGACATGTTTGCATTACAGCAAAAATATGTGCAGCAATTACATTCAATTCCGTATCAGAGAATGAAGAAATATGTTGACGTCTATGGTATTTGGGATGATCACGATTATGGGGAGAATGATGCTGGTAAAGAATACAAAATGAGAGAAGAATCCAGAGATTTGTTGTTTAAGTTTCTCGAATTACCCAAATCAAATCCAGCGTGGCAACGGGAAGGTGCTTACCAATCTCATGTGTTTAATGCATTAGACTTTAAGTTAAAACTTATCTTACTTGATGCCAGATATTTTCGTGAGCAGCCTTCTAGACAAGGAAAAAAATATACCAAAGAATATGGACCGGACATTCTTGGTGAGGATCAATGGGAATGGTTAACTAAAGAATTGCAAGATCCTTCAATTGAGTTCTTCATTATTGGGAATGGCATTCAAGTGATTTCAGAAGAACACCAATATGAAAAATGGGCGAACTTCCCTACTGCACGCGAAAAACTTTTTCAATTGATAGAGAATACAGAAAGCGGCAAAGTAATTTTATTGAGTGGCGACAGACATATTTCTGAGCTATCGGCAATTCAATTAGATGGTCTTGACTATCCTTTGTATGACGTAACATCCTCAGGATTAACCCATCCTTATAAGAACTTTCCTGGTGAGGAAAACAAGCACAGAATTGGGAAAGTGATCAATGAGAAAAATTTTGGAGTGTTGCACTTTTCCCGAAATGAGGAAAATCAAATCAAAGTCCTTTATCAGATTTGGGGCGATCAGCTACAGAAGTTTCAAGAACTTGAATTATTTTAACAAGCAATTAAAACTTAGACGATGAAGTGGGGCTTAATAGCATATGGCAGAATTGCAAAGAAATTTATCGCATCGCTACAAACAGTCAGCAAAGCATCACTTACTGGAGTCGCATCTTTAACTAAATATTCTGACATCAAACAAGACCTGCCTGATGTCCTAGCTTATGATTCTTATGATAATTTGTTGGCTAATCCAGAAATTGACATAGTCTATATCAGCACGACACATAACTATCACAAGGAAAATGTACTCAAAGCCCTTCATGCCGGCAAACATGTTCTCTGTGAAAAACCAATGGGTATTCATCATCATGAGGTGAAAGAGATGGTAGCACTAGCTAGAGAAAAAAATCTTTTTCTGATGGAAGCAATTTGGTCGAGATTCCTACCTGCATACTCAGCAATGAAAAAGCATGTAAACAATGGCGATTTGGGAGAGGTAAAATTAATCCAAGCTGATTTCGCATTTGACGGTACAGACCTTGACTCTGATTCAAGATTAAAAAACCCGGCATACGCTGCTGGAGCCATTTGGGATGTAGGCCTCTATCCTATTTCGCTGGCAATAGATATCTTTGATGAAATGCCTGATGAGATCCTTTGTAGAGGATTCGTTAATGAATTGGGAGTAGACGAAAGATCAACAATATTATTGACTTATAAAGGCAGCCGGCAAGCTATTCTACATTGTGGCATAGACTTGAGCTCTATTCACGACGGGAAAATAATTGGTACCAAGCAATGGATACATCTACCACAATTTTGGCGAGGTCAAAACCTGAGTATTGGCACTTGGCAGAAAAGCGAACAATTTGACTTCCCTATAAACATGGACACTAGTTTTTCCTTTGAAATTATGGCCTGCTACGAGGCTATTGAGCAAGGATGGATTGAACATCCGCGGGTGTCACACCGACACAGCTTAATGATTGCTGATGTAATGGACAACTGTCTGCGGCAATTAAGGTCGTCTGACTAAATTATTTGAACAAAACCCATCATTCAAAAATTTCAACGATCATTTCTATTTCAACAGCAATGTTGCGTGGCAAGGAGGCCATACCAACAGCCGCTCTTGCATGTTTCCCTCTTTCACCAAACACTTCAACCATGAGATCAGAATAGCCATTGATCACTTCTGGATGGTTTTCAAAATCTTCCACAGCATTGACCATGCCCAACACCTTGACGATTCGTTTTACACGATTAAGATCACCTAAATGATCCTTCAATACTGACAACTGAATAATACCTGACAATCGTGCCGCATCATATCCTTCTTCCTGGGTTAAATCTTGTCCAACTTTTCCTGTGACATAACCACCTTCTGGACGATTTGGTCCTTTGCCTGCCAAAAAAAGTAAATTTCCAGTTTGGACGATATTGACATAATTAGCAACAGGTGCTCCTGGTTTAGTTAATGAGATACCTGCTTGTTTCAATTTTGAATCATAATCAACTGTTGGCAATTGAATTGATGGCTGAATAGCTTTGCAGCCGAACGTAGCCATGATTAAAATCAGAATAAAAAGCTTTGGATTTGTCATAAGCATCATTTGAAATCTTATTTTAGACTAATATAAGCGTTGCACATGAAACACCTATTCCTTTTATCACTCGCTTTTGCATTTTTTTCTGCCTGTGTCACAAATCAGCCAGTTACTCAAACAAGTCCGCAAGTATCTGAAAAGATAGCTCCTCTGGTTAAAGTTGACGTCCCTCGGCATTCCTTTGATCTAGACAGACTCAAAAGGTTGGATCAATTTCTGGAAACAGAAATAGCTGCAAACAAACTTCCAGGTTCAGTTTTACTTATCCATGAAAAAGGACAGCAGGTATATTACAAAACCTTAGGCTCTAAGGAAAAAGGAGTTCAACTTGGGATGCCAAGAGATGAATTGTTCTACATACAATCGATGACCAAACCTATCATCAGCGTAGCGTTTATGATGCTATACGAAGAAGGACACTTTCAGTTGAATGATCCAATTGCAAAGTATCTTCCGGAATTTACAGAAATGTCTGTCGCCGCATCAATGAATGGCGATTATGCCTCAAAACCTGCAACTAAACCAATCACTATCAAACATGCACTTTCTCATACTGGCGGCATGTTACATGGTTTGAACGGAACTGATCTAGGCAACGAATTGTATCGAAAATTATATGCATCAAATCCTTCAACAATTGAAGAAAGAGTAAAATTACTTGCATCAAGTCATTTGATTGCCGAACCTGGCGAAAAATGGCAGTATAGTGCATCACCAGATATACTCGCACGATTAATTGAAGTCATTTCAGGCCAATCACCAGATCAATTTTTACAGGAGAGATTATTTGATCCTCTAGGAATGACAGATACGGGTTACAACATCAAAACGGGACAAGAAGCTAGAAAGGCAATTCTTTATACTAGACAAGAAGACGGAACTTTAGCATTGGAGGACAACCAAACAGAAGCCACAGGGCATACTGTTTTTGGAGGGACGCACGGCTTGTTTTCGACTGCAAAAGATTATATGAAATTCTGCGACATGTTGGTCAATAATGGCAAGTCCAATGGTCAACAACTTATTGGTAGAAAAACATTGGAATTAATGACAAGCGATCACTTAGGCGACATACCTTATCCTGATGGCTATGGCTTTGGATTGGGATTTGGTGTAATCAATAACGTAGCAGAGTCTGGAAGGCTTGCGACTGAGGGAACTTACTTTTGGAATGGAGCTTACAACACCTATTTCTTTATTGATCCTGTAAATGAAATTGCTGTTGTATTGATGATGCAGTTTTATCCATACGACAATAATTACGCACACAAACTCAGACATTTTGTTACTCAAGCGATGATTGATTAATGACATATAATTTAAGCTTTACAAGCAAGCTATTTTGGTACTTAGCATTATTGCTCAGCGCAAGTTTGAGCAGTTGCACCAAAAAGGAAGCTGTTGGGCCTCCGAACATTATATTCATCATGTCTGATGACCATGCGTATCAGGCCATAAGTTCTTATTCGGATAGACTCATTCAAACACCGAATATCGATCGAATTGCAACTGAAGGTATGTTGTTTACCAATGCCTGTGTGACGAATTCCATTTGTGCGCCATCGAGAGCAGTAATATTATCTGGCAAGCATAGTCACTTGAATGGTAAGATTGACAACATATTTCCTTTTGATACATCACAGATAACGTTCCCACAACTTCTTCAGCAATCAGGATATCAGACGGCAATGTTTGGCAAACTTCATTTCGGAAACAATCCAAAAGGGTTTGATCAATTTAAAATTTTACCGGGTCAAGGTTGGTACTACAATCCTGAATTTATCACAAAATTTGATGGCAGGGACACGATAGAAGGATACACAACAGATATTATTACAGATATGTCTGTCGATTGGTTAAAGAAGGAAAGAAAGGCAGATCAGCCCTTTTTATTGATGTACTTACACAAGGCACCTCATAGAGAATGGCTCCCTGCAAAGAGGCACTACACTGAATATCTGAACAAACAATTTCCGGAGCCAGAAACATTATTCGATAATTATGAAGGACGAGGAAGAGCTGCAAGAGAATCGGAGATGAATTTACTGACTCACATGAACTGGGCTGGAGATTCTAAAATACCACCGGAAGTCATGGACGAGTTAGGAATAGCTGAAACAGCTCATTGGGATAAAGGCGCATACGAAAGGACAGTTGGCAGACTAACTCATAAGCAAAGAGATGAATGGGATGAAGCTTATGGACCGATGATCGATAAATTTAAACATGATTATCCGAATATGTCAAATACAGATTTGATGAAATGGAGGTACCAAAGATATATGCAGGATTACCTTGGATCTATCGCTGCTGTGGATGAAGGAGTTGGGGAAGTGCTTGACTATCTAGATGAGTCAGGTTTAGCAGAGAATACGATTGTCGTGTATACTTCTGATCAAGGCTTTTATTTAGGAGAACACGGTTGGTTTGATAAACGATTTATATATAATGAATCCTTTAAAACACCATTGCTGGTTCGTTGGCCAGAAGTAATTGAACCCGGAAGTGTAAATACACAAATGGTCCAGAATCTAGATTTTGCTAATACCTTTCTGGACGTAGCGGGCATCAGTGCTCCACAAGACATGCAAGGTGTTTCCTTACGTCCTTTATTTGAAGGAAATACGACTGAATTCAGAGATGCAGTATACTATCATTATTACGAATATCCTTCCGTGCATATGGTAAAGCGGCATTATGGAATTGTAACTGAAGAATTCAAGTTAGTGCACTTTTATTATGACATTGATGAATGGGAATTGTATGATAGGCATAATGATCCACATGAATTGACAAATGTTTTTCATGACCCGACCTATGCTTCTGTTGTAACTGAGTTAAAAGAACAACTGGTGGAGATGAGAATTGAGTATAAGGACTCACCAGAACTTGATCAAGAATACATTGAAAAATATAAAGATCTTAAGCGTTGGGATAAGTAATGAATTTATTGTACATTTCTAATCACCTTGCTGTAACTTTAAACGAATACTCATTAAAGATGAAACCATGCATTCTATGGGCATGGGTATTACTTCCAATTTTGAGCGTACAAGCTATAGGGTCTAATACTCATAATCTAAACAACACAATTGTTGACAGTATCGAAATTTTGCAGAAAAATGCAAAGAACAGCAAGTCTGTCGACATGTCCAAAGCGATTCACATTCTTGATGAAGCCTTGCTATTGGCAAAGTCCATTAATCACGACTCTCTTACGTTACGGGTCGAAAATACTAAAGCTCTATATCTTTTATTAGCAGCTGACTATGGTCAGGCAAGGAGTATTATAGAAAGACTTATACCTCAATATGAAGAACTAGGAGATTTACATCTCACAGCAGTTTTGCATAACCGACTAGCCAATATCGACATTAGACTTGGTAAATTTGAGAGAGCGAAATTACATGCTACCACAGCATTAAAATTGTTCCCACCACGCTATAAAAAACAAAAAGGTATTTCATATATTTTCCTTGGAGAAATATATCGACATCAGTTGCTCTATGAAAAAGCATTTAAACACATAGAATATGCAATTGAATTGATGGAAGAAATAAACAACGATCAGTACATCAATATGGCATTGACAGAACTGGGCAGACTCCAATTAGATATAGAGGATTACGATGAAGCAAAGAAGACTTTTTTAAAAACTCTCGAACTTGATGTCAAAAATAAGCAGTTCCTTATCCTGCCAAATCTCTGCCTAGGTAAGATTGAATTTATACAAAACAATTTAGATAAATCTAAATCATATTTAATTAAAACAAAACAGCTCATTCAAACAGCTGGCGATTCCAGTTGGTTGGCAACAACATTCTTATATCAAGGCAAAATTGCGCTTAAAGAAATGCAAACAAACCTTGCAGGACACTTTGCGACATTAGCATTAAAAGAGGCTAAAAAATTGGAAAGAGTAAGAGTATATCACGAAGCTGCAATTTTAAATGGCCATGTTTGTGTTATTGATAAAAATAATTCTAAATGTATTTCTGAAATAATGCCAACATATGAATATGCCGTTAGCAAAGAAGATCATGAATTGTGGTACCAAGCTGCTGATTTATTAGCAACATCTCATACCGAGTTGGATGACTTAAATCAAGCATTACACTATCATACAGTATACCAAAAACAAAAGGAACACTTCCAAAGTAATCAAAATGCAATTTTCGTAAAAGGCTTAACAACTAAATACAATATCAACAAAGTTAAGGCAATAGAAATACTGGAGAAAGAACAATTTATTTCTGCTCAAAAAAATAGATTTAATTTCCTGTTGCTAATTGGTATATTTTTGAGCATTCTCTCATACAATTTGTCTCGTCAAAAAAAGCAAAAAACGGAGATGATTCTGGGTTTAGAGTCTAAAAATTTCGACCTCCGCACAGCAGAAAACAAGCTAGACAATTTAAATGCAAAATTGTCTGAGAAAAATATTGAATTAGAATCTTATATAGAAACCAACTTACAGTTAGAGAATTTCGCCCACATCGCTTCACATGACTTGAAAGCTCCTCTTCGAGATCAGGCAAGTTTTATCCAGTTACTTGAAAAAGACACTTTACATCGTCTATCTGAAAAAGAAAAGAGATATTTAAATTATGTCAGTAAGGCCAATACCGCTATGCAATCACTAATCGAGGATATGATTGAGTATTCTCATGTTAAATCTGATGACTATTCATTTGAAGCAGTAAATCCTAAGCAACTAATAAAGGAAGCAGAATATATCAACAGAGACATCATCATTCAAGAAAATGCAAAGGTCATTATTAACGAAGTGCCAGAAAGTATACAAGCGGATAAGATCAAATTAACCCTAGTTTTTAGAAATTTATTATTGAACAGCTTACAGTATAGACAACAAAACGTTACCCCTGTCATCGAATTTGGTGGTGTAAAAATGCCAGATCATTCTGTTTTTTGGATTAAAGATAATGGATCTGGTATCAACCCGAAATTCAAAAAAGATGTGTTTACTGTATTCAAGCGGTTAAGGACACAATCAGAAGTTCCGGGCAATGGACTTGGTTTGGCAATGGTAAAAGAAGTGATACAAAAACACAATGGTAAAGTTTGGATGCAGTCTGAAAAACAACAGGGTACAATTTTCTATTTTTCCATTGCAGACAATTAATCTATTCATACTGTCATAACAATCAGTAGAAATTCATATCATTGGGGAAATCTTAAACATGTCAGCAAGAGATAAAATTGATTTGGCGGAAATACAAATGAAAATGGAATCCGCAAGTTTCGAACAAGATGTGCAAGCTTGTATTCATACCAATAAAGGTGATATACATTTAACCTTGTATGCATCTAAAACTCCAGCAACTTGTACCAATTTCATAGAATTGGCTAAGGCTGGTTACTATGATGGCCTAACCTTTCACAGGGTTATTCCAGATTTTATGGTTCAAGGTGGTTGCCCTGATGGTACAGGCGCAGGCGGACCTGGATATAAATTTGGTGATGAATTTCATCCAGAACTCAAACATGAAGGTCCTGGAATCTTATCAATGGCAAATGCAGGACCAGGTACAAATGGTAGTCAGTTTTTTATCACCCATGTCGAAACAGCATGGTTAGATGGAAAACATGCTGTCTTTGGAAAAGTGAATGGACAAGAAGATCAAGATGTTGTGAATGCAATTGCTGGTGGAGACAGCATTACAAACATTACAATAAGCTAATAATTTGCTGGCTGTAGTAGTAATTCAATAGTAAAACAGTCCATATTCAGCTCCTGCAAGCGATACGTTAACGTATGTAATCGTCTGTCTCTTTTCATTATAGAATAGAACACTAAAATGGTATGAAAAAAATTTTACTGTTTTTACTTCCTGGACTCATAATTTTTGGGCTTTTTCAGTTTCGCAAATATTACAACTGGAAGCAAGAAGAAAAGCGAAGAGCTGTCTTTTATGAAAACCTTGTAGATACTTCTTCTCCAACAGTCACTGTGTTGCGAGACTCCATTCTCATAGACTATCAAAATGAGAAAAGGACTGTACATATTTATGTTCCACCAGATTATCAGAAAGACTCCACTGAACGATATCCTGTTATGTATTTTATGGACGGAGAATCCTCCTTTAATGATCTTGAGAATATGGGTCCAGAATGGCAAATAGATGAGATCATTAATGAAGCTCATGACAAGGGAAAAGCTACCGCTATTGTTGTTGGCATAAATCAATCGGAAGAACGAGATCCTGAATACACACCATTTCCAGTGAAAGATTATCCTAATGCTCATGGAATTGCATACGCAGATTGGCTTAGTAATGACCTAAAGCCGTGGATTGATCAACACTACAGAACCAAGACAGATGCTACGTCGACAACAATTGGTGGAATATCCAGAAGTGGAATGATGGCATATTTCATATTAATGCAACACCCAGATGTTTTTGGTAATGCGATCATACAATCCCCTGCTATGTGGGTCGATCACGATAGATTATTGGCAATGGAAATTTCTTCTGAACATTTAAATGCCAAAAAAGTATTTGTTAGTGTGGGTGAATATGAGGGCAACATTATGATTCCCCATGCCAAAGACATTTACAATAAATTCAAAGACCTCGGTCTGGATAACAGTCAGTTGACATTAGAAGTCATCCCTAATGAAGGACATTGGCATATTACATGGCGCAAATCTTTTGCCTTAGCTTATCCATGGTTAATGGGGGAATAATTTTGCCCGTTTAATGTTGAATTTTGAATGTTCGAGATTTTGAATTTTCTACACATTTTGAAGTTGAAGTTGAAGTATTAATCTTTTTGTCTTTTAAGTTTCGACATCAAATATTGCTCTCCGTTTTTTCAACAATACGCTTAAACAATAAAGAGTAATTAAAAAAGACAGTAATGGAATGGTAGGTGGATTGGTCTGTCTCCAATTCAAAATCGTTTATGCCGAAACTTTGAAATACTTGCTGAAATGGATTAAATACATCCTGATTGTTTTTCGAGAATGCATAACCTAGACCCGCTGAAAATCGAAAACTCTTGACTGAGAAAAGACCACCTGCTGTAGCATGATATACATTCCAGGCAAATCTAAATAACCTACGGTCGCCATTATCTCCTAAATCAAAATCATCAACTGAATTAAAGTCTGTGCGTAACCCACATAATAAGGTGAAGGATTCTGACATGGTTTGTTCGAATCCCAAGGCTACATTTGCTACTTGCCTTGACCCATCATTTAAATTGAAACTAGATTTTGAATTTGGATTATTTATAATCGTATACGGCCGAATTCTAGTAAAAACCTCTGCACTTCCATACAGTTTGCCTTGCTGGTTTACTTGAAATTCTCCACCTAAACCAAATGACCAGGGAAATTTATAAGTCGAACCTAATCCATCCTGGGTTTCTTCAAGATTATCTACAAATTCTCCATCAACAAATTGAGGGTCAATAATCTGGTATCGACCGCTATCAAATAAATGAAAATACTGTGGTGTTGTGATCGTCAATCCTATAGAATACTTTAACCGATGCAATAAAAATCCAAACTTGGTATTCATTGAAGGATAGGTGTACGAAAAATCACTGAAAGAAGTAAAACTATCTTGATTCTGAAATATCGTAGTGAAATTTGATGAGCGGCCACTAATTAAAAATGTTTGCGTTTGTGACCTAATATTAATGCCTTGTGTTAATCCCATTTGAAAATCATCAGACAGCTGATAGGAGATTCCAAACCCAAAGAAATTTTCGCTTATTTTATTGCGGTAATTAGCTGAGCCAACAAATGTTTGAGTGGGTGTAAAATTCACATCAAGCTGAGTAGCAAAATCAAGATCAAAACTTCTTTTGGAAAATATTCCTAATGACGATTTGATTTTGGAATTTTGAAAAAAAGGAAAATCAACAACCGCTAAATTTGGCAGTAGGTCAAGATCCGTAATGGACAGATTATTGAGTTGTGCAGAATTGGTGTTGATGACAGAATAACTAGGAGAAAGTAGACTTAAGGTAAATCCTCCAACGGTGTCGGTACCAATTGCTGCTGGATTATAGATCAATGCTGAATTATCATCAACGCCAGCAATTACAGCCCCATTTAAGAGCTGCGCTTTTGTACCATAATTCAAATTCCAATAATTTCCCACCAACTGGCCAATTAACGCAGAGCCTCCAATCAGAACTAAGCACACACAACAGATCAGTCGCTTCATCAAATTCTGCATTAATAATAAGTAAGATTCACATCGTAACAATTCAAGGACAAGATATGTAAGCAATTTGAAAAACAAGGAGATGACACTATATTGTTCATCTCCTTGTCGTACTTCTAACGTCGTCTAAAACGTATGGTATCACATCCATTCCGACCATACCATACCAAATTATTATTCTTATAGATATACCTGTCACCATAAGAACTTCTAAAGACCCTGCTGTTATTCGGATCTCTACGGTACGTATCCCAGCGATTATTATTCCAATGCTTTACTTTGAATCCATTGTTGTACCCTCTGATGGAGATATTGCGCTTTCCTGCAGAACAGACCCAAGCTCCATTGTATCTACCTCCTCTTTGACTCTGCCGATTGTACCCGCTATTGTAATTAGATCTGGAATCATAGCGGTCATAACCATATTGACTCCTGTTATCATATGGAGTGTATCCCGCAGCATAAAATGTTTTAGCCGTTCGATTGTTTCTATTCTTCCACAGCAATTTTGTTGAAGACAGAAATTCAATACTGTTGCCATCTGAATCCGAAAAATAATTGTACTCAAATTCTTGAAAGGTCCGTGTTTTTCTAAACAGCCCTTTCTTGCGAACTTCCAAACCATAGTCACTCTGGTAGATTTCTAATTTCTCATCACCATAACGATCTTGCCAGATTCCAGAAACGGTGTACTTGATGTCCTCCGCTGATAGTAGCGGCATTGTGAAAAGCATTGTTAGTAGTAAGATTGAATATTTCATAATTCAAACATTTTAGATTAACAATCTTATCAACTTTCTCTACAATAAAGATCGAAATTTAATTGACTGAAAAGGTTATCAAAGGGTTAAATACTTCTGAATCGAAGGTGTTTCATCTCTCGACAGCAAACAACAAAAAATCTAACCCTGAATTAAATTTGATAGGATCGGATTGACCTGCCGATCATATCAAATTTGAGTTTAGGATGACCTTTCACCTATTATTGCCTTTGGCATACGGGGCTATTAATATTTCGCGCTCTTTACCAGCATTCCTTAGGGCATACGGGGCTACAAGATTTCGCACATGCACAGTGAGTTTTGTCAAGTCGCATCTGACTCATTGGAGCGTGATTTAGAGCAGAGCAATTCAGTTCTAATTTAATAATGACCCCAGAGGATAAATATTTATAGCCCAGCATGATAATGCTGGGTAAAGTGGTGAAATGAGATATGATTTGGCGGTATTTTTGACTCAAAATAACCTGCCCCGCCAAATAGCGGGGGTGACAAATCAACTGGTAAATTGGAACTGAACAGCCTTAGGATTTAGGGATTAGAAATTCATCCGTTCGCCGAAAGATATCACTCCGAATGAAATTTGATACAACCCAACTGACCTGCGGAATCCAAGATATTTCTCATATTTGCACACCTAATGCCCTCTGATGTTAAAACTCAATGACAAGGACTTAAATAAAATCATCTTAATTGGTGATCGACTTCTACTGAAGCCAACTAAGCCAACTCAGCGGACAGATAGTGGATTATACCTGCCACAAGGCATACATAAACAAGAAGAATTATATACTGGATACGTTATGAAGGTTGGTCCAGGATATGCAATTCCGACAGTAAACGAAATGGATGAGCCTTGGAAAGACAAAAGTGATGAGGTGAAATATGTGCCATTACAACCAAAACCAGGAGATCTCGCCGTTTATCTGCAACAAAATTCTTATCAATTGGTATTTAACAAACAAGACTACGTCATTCTTCCCCACTCTGCAGTTCTTATGTTATTGAGAGATGAAGATATAGTAGGACTTTGATTTACGAATCAGAAGCAAAGGTGAATAAAACAACAATTTATATAATTCTTGCTTTCATTGCCATTTATTTTATTTGGGGGTCAACCTATTTAATGGTTGCTTTTGCAGTAGAAGAAATTCCACCGTTCAAAATGGCTGGCATTCGATTCCTTGTTGGTAGTGCGATCATATTTACAATTGTGAGTATCAAAAATGGTTGGAAATATATCACCAAAAGGCAGTACATCAATGCTGCAACTGCTGGCATATTATTCCTTGCTATCGGCAATGGTGGCATGAGCTACGCGCTTCAATACATTGATTCGGGTTATTCTTGCCTACTTACATCTGGTCAGCCTCTCATCTTATTGATTATGCTTTGGGGGCTCGACAGGCAAGCTCCACCACCTAAAGCCTGGATTGGCGTTTTATTAGGTGTAGTTGGAATGTTTTTATTGGTTAGCGAACAAGGGTTAATTGAAACTGAACAACAAGTGCTTGGAACTGTTGTCATTTTTGGATGTCTGTTATCCTGGGGTGCAGGTAGTATTTTTGTTAATCGTTCTGATTTACCCAAGTCTTATCTGACAAACACGGGTATTCAAATGTTTATTGGAGGATTGTTCTTAATGCTAGTCAGTATTGTGTCAAATGAAGGCACAACCAATTGGTCTGCAATCTCTACACGCGCCTATTTATCTTTAGCTGGTCTAATCATATTTGGAAGTATTGTTGCTTTTACGGCGTTCAATTTTCTGTTGACAAAAGTATCTCCGGAAAAGGTTTCGACAGCAACTTATGTAAACCCATTAGTTGCTTTGGCTTTAGGGTATTATTTTAGAGATGAATTGATTACCAATCAAATTTTACTCGCAGCTGTTGTATTATTAGCAGGTGTTTATTTTATCAATACAAACAAACCAAAAGTGACACATGAAAATATATAATTTACTGTCCATCTGTTGTGCCTTAGTTCTATTCATGACAAGCTGCGAACAAAGCACTACAAACGATATTTCTGTCAAAGAAGTCCACACCATACAACAAACAAGCAATAGCCCATATACCATTATTGATGTCCGCACACCAGACGAATTTGTTGGAGGCCACATAAGCGGAGCGCTAAACGTAGATGTCAAATCTGATCAATTTGAAGACGAAATAAAGAAGCTGAATCCATCTGACAAGTATATCATCTATTGCCGATCGGGAAAACGCAGTGCCAGAGCTTACAACATAATGGAGAAGCTAAATTTTGAAAACCTCTACAATATGGAAGGTGGTTATCTGAAGTATCAAGACGAAATTTTAAACAATTAAGCCTCTAGCCCATTGTTAATTTAGTCATGCAAGAGTACATCAACATCTTCATTAATGGTTACAAAGGATATGCATCATATCTATGGAAGGAGATCACCAATCCTGGAGTACATAATTATTTCTACGCGCTAATTGCAGTATCTCTTTTCTTCTTTGTTCTTGAAATAATGCATCCTTGGAGAAAAGAACAAAAGATATTACGAAAGGATTTCTGGCTCGATTTGTTTTATGTTTTCTTCAATTTTTTTCTATTCTCTCTGATCATTTACAATGCAGCATCGGATGTTATTGTCAATGCTTTTAACGATGGCATCCTTGCCATAACTTCCTTTGACTTGCAAGCTTCAAATCCCATGAGACTTTTACCTATGTGGGCAATTCTAATAATAGGGTTTATTGTCAGAGACTTTGTACAATGGTGGACGCATCGCCTACTGCATAGAAGTGAATTTTTATGGGAATTTCATAAGGTTCATCACTCAGTCGAAGAGATGGGTTTTGCGGCTCATTTGCGTTATCACTGGATGGAGACAATCGTATATCGAACAATTGAATATTTGCCACTGGCTTTGTTAGGAATAGGCTTGTATGATTTTTTCATCATTCATATTTTTACACTCGCCGTTGGTCATTACAATCATTCGAATATTACCATTTCTGGCAGAACGACGGGAGGCATAGTGGGCATGCTGGTCGGCATCATTGTCGCTACTCAATCATTTGACATTTCTATCCCCTGGATGAATGGATTGACAATACAGCTTGCATCGATCATCGTATTGACTATTGTAGGTTCGATAGTCCTGGGTCCTTTTATGAAGCGAATTTTCAATCACCCAGAAATGCACATTTGGCATCATGCAATGGAAATCCCTGAAGATAGAAAGTATGGAGTCAACTTTGGTCTGACTCTCTCTATTTGGGACTTCCTCTTTGGAACTGCTTACATACCGTTTGAAGGTCGAGACATCAAACTAGGCTTCCCTGGTATTGAGCAGTTTCCTACTTCATTTGCGAACCAAGTATCTCATGGTCTCAAAAAATAAGGTGTGAAAATGATGGCACCAGATAAACATTCAATCATTCTTTAGGTTTCTTTTTCATAATGAAATATTACAAGTTATACAGGAAAACCGAACTACCAATATCTGTCGATGAAGCTTGGGAATTCTTTTCCTCTCCAAAAAACCTTAAGGTGATTACACCACCTTATCTTGGTTTTGAGGTAACGAGTAATAATCCTGACAACATGTATCCAGGAATGATCATTACCTATATTGTCAAACCTGTCTTGAGAATACCATTAAGATGGATGACCGAAATAACTCAGGTCCGTGATTTAGAATTTTTTATCGACGAGCAACGCGTTGGCCCATACAAACTTTGGCACCATCAACACTTATTCACAAAGACTGAAAAAGGAGTGATTATGGAAGATATTGTTCACTATGCTTTACCAATGTGGATTTTCGGACAGTTCGCGCACTGGCTATTTGTCAGGAGGCAATTGGAACAGATTTTTGATTATCGCTCAGAGGTGACTGATTCGCTATGGTCTTGATCTTTGCTTTCGGTAATTCTACTATAAATGTCGTACCGATTCCTAGTTCAGATTTAACATGTATACTTCCTCCGAGATATTGACACAATTGTTTGCTTGTTGAGAGTCCGATCCCTGTACTATTTCTGCTAACTTCTCCTCGTTCGTAAGGTAAAAATATTCTCTCAAGGTTTTCTTTTGCTATCCCGACACCATTGTCCTTTACATTTATGTAATCCGCAGTGCCTGTTACCTCTACTTCAATTTCAATTAAAGGATTCCTGTTAGGGTCTTTGTAGTAAATGGCATTACTTATCAAATTCTGCAGAATAATTTTCAATAGCGCAGATGAACTTTCAAATGCAGAACTTTTAGTGATGGTAATTTTTGCTTCGTTCTCATCGATAAGCCTACTCAGATTTGTACGGACAACCTCTATCAAGCTTTCCATCATTAAGGTTTCGATAATGATGTTATTGCTACTATCCGCAAATGAATGTTTGATGTCATTAATCATACCATCGAGTCGATACGTTTGATCTAATGATTTATCAATCAATTCTTGCACCTCCTCTTTGCTAGATCCATTGCTCATTTTTCTCTTTGCAAGAGAGTTATATGTAGCTAAATTTCGGATAGGTTCTCTTAAGTCATGAGAAACGCAATGTTGCAATTGTTTCATTAACTCGTTTGTTTTTGTCAATCGAGTATTCGATTCTTTGATTTCTTCGAGTTGCAACTTAATTTGATTCTCCATTTGAAGATTACTTTTCCTCAATAGAGATCTCATCTTAAAATGCTCAATTTTTGTAAAGATGATTGTACTTAATGTATCTATTATATCTAAATTTTGTTTAACCTTATTTTCATCGCCAACTACCTGTGAGTAAATGATAAAATACTCCATAGGTCGAATCAGTATCGATCTTACAATATGCGCTCCATCTATATGTTGCTGTATTTCAATGCTCTTAGCATTTAATACTGTGGAATCATAGTGCTCCTCAACTACATCGAAAGACTCCTGATTATCAATTTCTCCATTGGAATAAATGACGGATAGCTCATTTTCAAGCACACGAAATATCCAGCAATTATCGAAGTTTAAATTTTCGACTACTGCATTAGAAAAGTCTTTGAGAACGTTTGTAATGTCGTTGGACGTGCCGATAGCTTTTATACTATCGAATAGCTTGTACACATCGAAAGTTGCTTGCATAGTATTACCCTTAGTTGCTGCATAAGGTATATATGATTTTGACACAAGTCAATAGCCCAATGTATAATTAACGTTTGTGTGCCTTAGAATGATTGGCGTATTTGGTTAAAGTCCGCGGCCTTAAGTGAAGCACCTCCAACTAAACCTCCATCAACATCTGATTGCCCAAATAATTCTTTTGCATTAGCAGGTTTGACACTACCACCATATAAAATAGAACAGTTTTCTGCTACAGAATTAGAATACTTATCCGTCATGTGTTGCCGAAGTGATTGTTGCATTTCTTGTGCTTGTGCGGGAGTTGCAGTCTCTCCAGTTCCAATTGCCCAAATTGGTTCATAGGCGAGTATCAGTTTTCCAAAATCGGCATCACTCAGATGAAATAAACTTTCAGTCAACTGAGAACGAACGAATTCCAAGGCATTTCCAGACTGCCTGATATCCAAAGACTCTCCGCAACAAAAAATAGGAGTCATATTATTTGCTAATGCGGCATCGACCTTCTGTTTCAACAGTTCATTGGATTCATTCTGGTATTGTCGTCGTTCAGAATGACCAATGATAACATAACGAACACCTATGGACGTCAACATAGAAGCAGAAACTTCGCCCGTGTATGCCCCTCTATCTTGATGATGCATGTTTTGTGCAGCAATCTCCAGATTGGGAGTACCTTCGCATTCGGTACAAAACTCTTTCAGATACGGGAATGGGACACCCAATATGGTGAGTACATTATTGGCCTGTGTGGATTTAATTTGACCCACAAGTTCTTTCGCTTGACGATATCCCAAGTTCATTTTCCAGTTGCCCGCTGCTATATTCTTTCTCATTAAGTTGGTTTTGAAGGTACAAAGATGATAAAAATGTTAACAATCAAGTTCAATACGATTGTGGAAGTATATATTGACTATGCTTAGATATCTTTAGATAAATGTAATTTTGTATTGACAATTACCAAACGTATTTAAGAAATCAAGTGACTAAGGTGTTTTATTTATGAGTGAAGAAAGTAATCCGATAGAACCAATAGAAGAATACCCATACATTCATCGAGACGTCAGTTGGCTCTCTTTTAATTACAGGGTATTGCAAGAAGCAAAGGATCCACGCGTTCCTTTATTTGAACGGATAAAATTTCTTGCTATCTATTCTTCAAATCTTGGCGAGTTTTTTCGGGTCCGAATTGCGAATCACCGAAATGTCATGCGGGCAAGTAAAAAGAGTCGAAAAAAATTAAACTATAAATCAGGTGCTGTTTTAAAAGAATTATTAAAAATAGTCAACGAGCAACTACTTGAATTCAGTAGTATCTTTGAAAATCAGATCATTCCGCAATTAAAAGAACACAATATAAATTTGCTCAAACGCACTCAACTCAATGAAGCCCAGCTTGAATTCATTGAAGAATTTTATAAAGAAAATCTGATACCTTATGTACAGCCAGTGTTGCTAGACAAACACAAAATCAAACCGTTTTTGCAAAGTGGTTCGCTGTATCTCGCCCTTCATATGGTAGACAAAGAGGATAGCTTAAAGTTGCCCAAATATGCTATTGTCAATATACCATCCAATCATGTCAAACGATTTTTGGAACTACCTTCACAAGAAGAAGGGGCACATGATATCATTATGCTGGATGATATTGTCCGTCATTCCATTCAAAGTATTTTTCCTGGATTCGAAATTCTTGACACCTATTCAATGAAACTTACCAGAGATGCAGAGCTCTATATCGACGATGAATATGCAGGTAATCTGGTTAACAAAATCAGAAAAAGTCTCAAAAAGCGTAATGTTGGTGTAGCCTCTCGATTGGTTTTTGACAGAGAAGTACCAAGTCACCTTCTGGACTACCTGAAAGAGGTGCTTGATCTAACTAAGTATGATCTCCTACCAGAAGGACGTTACCACAACAATTTTGATTTTTTTGGATTTCCTGATTTTGGTAAAAAGAAGTTGAAGGATAAAAAATTAAGTCCCATTGTTTATCAAGAATTAGAAAAATCAAATTCGATCTTTGACAAGATTAAGGAAAGAGACTACTTGGTACATGTCCCCTATCACACGTTCGAATCGGTAATCAAATTTTTTGAAGATGCCGCTGTTGATCCAGCGGTAACAGCAATAAACATCATCCAATACAGAGTAGGATCTAAGTCGCGCATCATGCGAGCACTAATGAAAGCTGTCAGCAATGGCAAGCATGTTTCTTCGTTTATTGAAGTCAAAGCAAGATTTGATGAAGAAGCGAATCTTGATTGGGGAGAGAAACTTGAAGATGCTGGAGTAAACGTAAATTACTCTTTACCTGGTTTGAAAGTGCATTCCAAATTAGCAAATGTAGTCAGAGTTGAAGACGGTAAAGAAGTCATCTATTCCTTTTTGGGTACAGGTAATTTTCATGAAAAGACAGCAAAACTTTACTCAGACGTCGGTCTCCTAACTTCCAATCAAGAGATCGGGAAAGAGTGTATTGCACTGTTTAAATACTTAGAAACCAAAGAGCCCCCTAAGCTCACATTCACGCATTTAGCCGTAGGTAAATTTAACCTCAACGAACGCTTGCACGCACTGGTGGATTTTGAAATTGAACAAGCCAAGCAAGGAAAGAAAGCTGAGATCATTTTGAAAATGAACAGCTTACAAGATAGAGAAATGATCAATCGCCTTTACGTTGCCAGTCAAGCAGGTGTGCAAGTAAAACTAATTATAAGAGGCATTTGCTCATTGGTTGCAGGAGTAGCTGGTTTCAGCGAAAACATTTCAGTCATCAGCATCGTTGATCGCTATCTGGAACATGCCAGAATTTTTGTCTTTCATGCTCGAGGAGAAGTCAAGACCTATTGTTCTTCAGCTGACTGGATGTATAGAAATTTGCATGCCCGAATTGAAACAATGTTTCCAATATACGATGAGAGATGTAAATCAATAATTCATGAGCTATTGTCTTTACAATTGAATGATAATGTGAAAGCAAGAATACTTGATGAATCACAAAGCAATACGTACAAGAAAACAGAAAGCAAAGACATCATTCAATCACAAATAGAAACCTACAATTACATTAAACACATAACTGATTAACAGAGCATATGCTAGAAGCTATTTCTCCTATCGATGGGAGGTACTCCACAAAGACAAAAGAATTATCATCCTATTTTTCTGAATTTGCATTAATAAAATATAGAGTCAAAGTTGAAATTTTGTATCTCATCCAATTGGCTGATCTTGGACTGAAAAATTTGCCTGCATTCTCAGCAGAAGAAAAAGCTAACTTGTCTAAAATCTATGAGAAGTTCACTCTCGAAGATGGACAGGCAATTAAAGACATCGAAAATACAACCAACCATGATGTCAAAGCAGTAGAATACTTCGTGAAACAAAAACTCTCGGCAATTGGCAAAGAAGATATTTTAGAATTTGTCCACTTTGGGTTAACATCTCAAGACATCAACAATACCTCTTTGCCTATGATGATCTCAGATTGCCTAGCAGAAGTTGTGCTACCTGGTATTGATCATGTAAAAACTGACCTTATGCACCTTGCTACTGAATTTGCAGATGTGGCAATGCTCGCTAAGACACATGGACAACCTGCCTCACCCACCTCATTAGGCAAAGAATTCAAAGTATTTGATGAACGTCTGAGTTTACAATTGGAACAATTAAAAGCCTACACCTTATATGGAAAATTTGGAGGAGCTACCGGTAACTTTAATGCACATAAAGTTAGTTACCCAGATGTTGATTGGAAAACATTTGCAGATTCATTTGTCGAATCACTAGGTCTTAAGCGTATGCAATACACCACCCAAATAGCACACTATGACGAACTAGCAGTCGTCTTTGATTGTCTATCACGGATCAACACAATTCTGATCGATATGTGCCAGGACATGTGGTCATACATTTCCATGGAATATTTTAAACAAAAAACAAAGAAGGGTGAAATTGGCAGTTCTACTATGCCACACAAAGTGAACCCTATCGACTTTGAAAATGCGGAAGGCAATTTAAAAATGGCAAATGCAATATTTCGATTTTTGTCTGAAAAATTACCAGTCTCCAGACTACAACGTGATCTGACAGACAGCACTGTTGGCCGGAATGTTGGTGTCCCAATGGCTCATTCTCTTCTTGCATATAAAAGCATACAGAAAGGACTGGGCAAATTAATCTTAAACAAAACAGCCATAGATAGAGACCTCGATGCAAACTGGGCGGTCGTTGCAGAAGCCATCCAAACGATCATGAGACGAGAAAAATACCCTAATCCATACGAAGCTTTAAAGGAACTAACACGTGGCAAGGCACAAATAACAAAAGAAGATATTCACGAGTTTATAAACGATTTACAACTAGATGCCGTTATCAAAGAAGAAATGAAAGCTATAACACCGTTTAATTACACGGGCTATATTTCTTAATTTAAGTTTAACTAACATCAATTTTATGCTGAAGCAAATTTTAAAAATCATCGGCAAAACTGGTAAAACAGCTTTTGATGGTGTTGATAAATCATTTACGTTTATTGACGATGTCATCGAAAGCGAACCAATCACAAAGACAATTGACAAGGCTAAGGATTTAAGTGGGCAAGCAGTAGAAAAAGCTGGCGAGCTGTATCAAAAGTCCGTGCTCAAAGCGGAAGAAGTCCTTGACCGACCAGAAATAAAAGAGTTTTCTGAAAAAGTAAAAGAAGCTGCGGAATCTACCTTCGAAAAAACGAAGGAAGCAGGTGAACGCATCATGGACAATGAAAAAGTAAAAGAAACAATTGACTCCATCAAAGAAAAAACGGACAACCTTGCGGATAAAATAGAGAAAACATTTGAGGGTGGGTTTGATGAGGAAGAGTAATTAGGCTCCCGTTGGTCGCAGTGTTGAGTGTTGAGTGTTTAGTGTTGAGTGATTATCTGACTTCGTCAGACTTGTTTGGCTCCCGTTGGTCGCAGTGTTGAACCTGCCTGCCGACAGGAAGGTTTTGAATTTTTCTGACTGCGTCAGTTTTGTTTTATTTAAATTCTCCATAAAGCAGAAGGTCTCTGGAATCTCTTTCCAATCTAACATGCTTTGATGTACGTTGGTGTCGACTGTACCAGGTGAGAGGTGATTCGCCTCTGTCATCTTTTAAGGAAGGATCTGCATTGTACTGTAACAATACTTTAATCATTGCTGAACTACCATATGCAGCAGCTAAATGCAAAGGAGTTTCTCCTACCACTTTGATGTCTCTGTAATAAGTAGCTGTTGGTATTCCTGATTTAGCTTTTGCGTTGGGATTTGCTCCGGCTTCTAATAACAACTGGACGCATTCTAAAGTGCCTGGATCAAATCCTTTTGCTGTTGCGGCGTGTAAAGGAGTTTCACCTGTTAGTGGAGAAGCTAGGTTTGGGTCCGCTCCATTTTCCAATAAAATATGCAACATTTCGAATTTGCCTTGATTAGCAGCAGCCATCAACATTGTACCATCTTCATACCCTATGCTGTTGACATCAGCTCCTTGCGAAATTAAATAATCAAAAATGTGTTTGTGCCCTCCGTAAATTGCTGCATCAAGTGGTGTGGCTCCGCCATAGTCAGTTCGGGTATTAATAGCTAAACCTTTTTGGAGACAATCTTTGACAATTTCCAAATCGCCAGTTTCGTAACAGGCGGTCCAACATGAGTTTTGTAAGTCTTTCTGATCCATTGAAGAATATAGGTTTATTTAATTTGTCTTAATTCACCATCTAAATGAATAGAGCCAATGTAAATTAGTGATATTCTATTACAGCATATATCATCAAAACTTAATCACACTATACAAACAAACAAGCAATACTATTGAGACCAAAACATACATAATTTTATGGCCCACGCGGGATTTATGATTGTATCGTTCTTCCCAAGAGCTATGTTGACTAATCCATTTAATGACTCTTGCACTAATGATATTTGCAACACCTATTAAAATATAAGCGGCAGGTCCAATACTATTTCTCCATGTAAAATCACCATAAATCGCATCGAGTACACCCAATGCAACACTAGCCCATCCGAGATACAAAGGCACTTTATGATTTTTAATTCCTAATGTATTCCAAGTAAAGGCTGTAGTAACTTTAGTGATAACAGGCCAATTCGGATAACCGATAGTATGTTCCAGTTGATCTAATTCTAGTGTCATTAACTATGCGTATAAATGTATGTATTTGTTTCCTAATCAATAAGATGTTTTGTTAAGTCAGTTTCAGCTAGTTTCTTTTTATGCCAATTTTGTTCTAAATAATCATAAAATAAATAGCAGCTAATTAAACCAAATGGGATACTCATTAATTCAAGAGCAAGATCACTTATATTTTCTACAGAACCAGGAGAAATGACTTCTGCTACAATTCCAACTAAAAAGGACAATGCAAAACCGCCGATATAATAAGCCGCAACTCCAAAAATTGCATAACCCCATTCATTTCGCTTGTATTTTCTTGCTAACTTATAAAAGTAATTGCCTATCCAATAAATTAAAAGTAGTCCTAGCATATTGTTTTAGTTTGTTATTCTTCATTTAGCCATTCTATAGCTCGTTGTATTTGCTTGTCTAATTCTAATGTCGCTGTATGATCGAATGCTATGGATTCATCAACATCAACATGTTCATTATAGACATTTTTATTTCTGTCACAAAATATGTCTTGAGCAATGACCAAATATACTTCATCTTCAATTAAATCAAACCCAGTCCCTGTCGTTAAACCTCCAGAATACTCGCCAATAAATCTTGTGTTTGGTCTACCTTTAAATGCAACCGCTAACATCTCTCCAGAACTTATTGTGTACTTGCTTAAGAGTACCACGACTTTTTCATCTGGATTAATTTTAGGTTCGTTAGACATTTCACAAGCCAGTCTTCCATAATTATAAAATTGAGCATTTTCTATTCTGTATTCCCTTGCCATTTCCTTATCTAGATATGCTGAACCGCCAATATACCCCTCACCTATCAATGGCGCTATTCCTGAAATCATTGGGTCAATATTTCCGCCGCCATTATATCGCAAGTCTACTATCCATTTAGATATTCCCTTTTCTTTTAAGTCAAGTAATCCTTTTCTAATTTCATCAGCTTGTTTCTTGACATCACCTGGACCAATTCCAATAATTTTTAAAATTCCTATTTCTTCATCTATATCTTGAGCTGAAAATGTGGCATTAGGACTATTAATCACAGTTTTCATGAATTCACCATCTCTCTTCCGTTTATCCTTGCTTTTTATTTCACCATCGTAACTGACAAGAATAGAATAATCTTCTACACTTCTTAAACTGGCATGTGGATCTCCAAGGCTATTCAACAAAAATTGATAACCATCCATTTTATCTGCAACGGTATTTTTTCCTTTGGTCAACCTTAGATATTCCGCATTTACTTTCGTCCAATCAATTGCATCGGTGTAGAGTGAGGTCTCCTTAGCTTTTTGAACTATCGGACTTAATTCCTTTGTCTCCTGTTGGCTTAGTGAGCAGGAGCTGTACACACTTGCTGCAAGAAGGTATAAAACAATTCTGGTCATTCTGTTATGTATATTACTATCTAATTCAAGCAAATTTTGTCCTTTTCCTAATTACTACTCTTCAGCTTCTACTACTCATTTCATTTGTCAATTATTCAACTTTATAATAAGGTAACTATTTCTTATCTAATCTGTGTTCTTGACGGTTTTTGGTGTATAGAACAAATAGTATCAATTCGGCACAAAAGCTCTTCTCGCCCTTAATCCCTAAAGGGAGGCTGAGCGCTGTTTTCAAAAGAATGATCTTGAAGTGCTATTTCTTTAGTGCCGGCAAGAGGCCAAAGACCTTTGCCTCAGGAATTAATTCTAATTCAAGGACATTAATCTCATAAGAAGAATAAGCAAAAGCACCAGAGGTGCGATATATCTATAGCCCCGTATGCTGAAGGCAATACGGGGTAAATCAGATTACAAAAAGTCAAATTTGATATGATCCGTAGGTCAATCGGATCATGTCAAATTTCATTCGGAATGAGTTTTTTTTGAGAGGAAATCGTGGCAAATAAATTATGGATAGATATGAAAAATGTTGATTTTCATGTTGCCTAATCTGCGCTCAACAATTCTCTAAACTATATCACAATATACTTCAACATAAATAACACGAGCAACACATATAAAATCGGATGCACCTCTTTAACCTGTCCTTTCACTAATTGTATGACGACATAAAACAGTAAACCAAAAGCAATCCCATTTGCAATACTATAGGTAAACGGCATCATGATAATGGTCATAAATACCGGGATACTAATTTCAATATCAGAGACATCGATTTTGTGAATTCCATCGAGCATGAGTATACCTACCATTATTAAAATTGGAGACGTTGCTGCAGGTGGAACCATACCCGCTATTGGCGCAAGAAAAATACTCAGCAAAAATAGACCACCGACAACCATAGCAGTCAGACCAGTACGACCACCTTCAACTATACCTGCACTACTCTCAATGTACGTTGTTACGGAGGACGTACCAAGCAATGCACCAACTGTTGTAGCTGTAGCATCTGCATATAAGGCTCGATTCATCCTTGGTAAATTGCCATCCTCATCTAACATATTACCTTTTGCTGCCGTACCTAGTAATGTCCCCATTGTGTCCAACAAATCCACCAAGGTAAAACTGATGATGACTACCAGAACCGTCACCATAGATCCAAGTGCCGACTGTCCCTCTGGCGGTGTAAACAATCCTGCAATATCCAATTGGAATGCAGTCTTAGCCAATGAAATTTGTCCAAGGTCATAGCTGGTCGGTAGTTGTACTACCCCAAACGGAATGCCTATGAGAGTTGTCACAAGTACTGCCCATATCATCGAAGCTCGGATCTTCATTCCCATGAAAATGGTGAGAATAATAAACCCAATAGCAGCCAACAATACCTCCGGACTACGTAAATTACCCAACTCGATAATCTGTGCTGGCGCATTCTTCACTTGATCGATAAGCACAGCTGTCTCCGCACCTTCATTAGACAATAAGATATCGATGATTGGCCCTTGATTGAAGTGAACCAATCCTGCATTATTCAAACCGATAAGCGCAATAAATAAACCGATACCCGGTGCAATCGCCAACTTCAAGTATTTCGGAATCGCATTGATGATCGTTGCCCGCAAACCTGTCACCGTCAACAACAAAAAAATCAATCCCGACAAAAACACAATCGCCAAACCCTGCTGCCAACTAAAGCCCAATCCGAACACGACCGTATACGTGAAGAAGGCATTCAAGCCCATTCCCGGCGCCTGTGCAAACGGATAATTAGCTAGTATCCCGATCAAGAATGTCCCGATCGCCGCCGCTAAACAAGTCGCCACAAATACCGCTTGCTGATCCATGCCTGTCTGGGATAAAATTGCCGGGTTGACAAAGATGATGTAGGACATGGTGAGGAAGGTGGTGAGACCGGCGAGGAGTTCGGTTGATCTTCTGGTGTTGTTGGTTTTTAGTTTGAAGTTGAGCATTGGGGTTTGGTTTTGAGGTTATGTTTTAGGTTTTGAGGGGTCAGGAGTCAGGGGTCAGGTTTTTGAAATTTGAATTTTTCTGAAATTATAAAATTAGTTGCCTGGGATTTCACTTCGCGCAACCTCAAAACCTGACACCTCAAACCTAATCTTTTGATTATTTTCACCAAATGCATTCAACACTAAGATACTTTTTTCTATTTGCCTTTTCGATCGGTATATTTAATGTAAGTACTGCACAAGAAAAACTGAGAAGTTATGCAGACTATGTGAATGAAAGAGAGAGCCTGATGAAGCAGGACAGTCAACAGTATTTTGATGCAAGTGTTGAGCTTAATGAAAAAGAACTAGCGCTAAATGAACGGTTGGTTGCATTGCAGCAAGAGATGTTGAAGACCTACAAAAACGAACATTTTTTTCCGCCAGCACGAAATTTTTACCAATCAAAAGAACATATCGAAGAGACTGCATTATTTGAATTGATCAGGGAGATGCCAAAGGGAGGAATCTTGCATTTACACACAGGAGCGATTGGTGATGCAGATTGGATCATACATAAAGCATGGCAGACGCCAGAGATGTATGTGTACTGGGATGATAATGAAGAGCAACATGTAAAAGGATCTTTTCAGGCATTCCAAAAAGGGAAAGAGCCAGAAGGATTTGTACAGGTCAGACAATTGATCAACGAACAACCTCAAGCCTATCAAGAGATGCGTTCCTTCCTTGTATTTGACGAATCCATAGATCGTGATTCTACCGATATCTGGGGAGAGTTTGAGAAAATATTTGGGCGCAT
>CAYNMW010000018.1:32498-34686 GCA_964398295.1 uncultured Saprospiraceae bacterium
TATCCAGATTTAGTCAAAGGTTTTGATCTCGTTGCAGAAGAAGATGCAGGACACAGTACACTATATCACGCCCAAGAATTTTTGCGCTTGGACTCTTTGGACAATGACGGAATCCCTCTCCCACTCTACCTACATGACGGCGAAAGCAACTGGGCATCCAGCGCCAATCTCTATGATGCCGTCTTGCTTGGCACCAAACGCATCGGCCACGGTTTCAACCTCTTTCGTTACCCTCAACTCCTGGAGCTCGTCAAGCAACAAAACATCTGTATGGAGATTAATCCACTCAGCAATCAGATTCTAGGCTACATCCGCGACTTGCGCAATCATCCAGCAAGCACCTATCTACGTAGAGGCATCAACTGCACAATCAACTCCGACGATCCACTCATTTTTGATTATCATGGTTTGTCCTATGATTTTTGGTCTGCATTTATGGCTTGGGAACTTGATCTAGCGGGTTTGAAGCAATTGGCGAAGAATAGCATTGTGTATTCTACTTTGTCTGAAGAGGAGAAGGTGGAGGCGTTGGGGGTCTGGGAAAAGCGTTGGATGCAATGGGTTGTGAGAATGTTGAATGTTTCAGCCAGAGGCTGATCAGCCTTTGGCTGAGAGTGTTGAATGTTGAATGAAGTGTTTCAAGTTCAAACATGATTTCGGTAGGTCGGGCAACCCTCCACAGGAGGGGAATTCAACATTAAACATTAAATTACACTCAAACTCGATCACCATGCGCATTCTCTTCTTCCTAATTGTATTATTCATAGCCTGCACTCCCCAAGACAACACCACAACAGAAAAGATCCCCATCAAGGTAGTCGTCGTCAGCATGTTCGAATCCGGCGAAGACAGCGGAGACAGACCTGGAGAATTTCAGTATTGGGTAGAGAGATTGCCGATGGACAAGTCACTACCCTTTCCACAAGGGTATAGGGATTTGCGGTACAACAAGGAACTTAGTGTACTAGGTGTTGTGACTGGTATAGGCAATACAAAAGCAGGTATCTCGATCACAGCGCTTGGATCTGATCCACGATTCGATCTGAGCAAGGCCTATTGGTTGGTCGCAGGGATTAGTGGTGTCGATCCGGAAGATGCACCTACGGGTTCTGCCGCTTGGGCGGAATGGCTAGTTGACGGAGACATCTCGCACGAAATTGATCCACGGGAGATGCCAAAAGATTGGCCGACAGGTTATATCCCACTTCGCAAATCAAAACCTTATGAAAAACCATTTCCAGAAAAAGAAAAGGTCGACATGGTCGTCCGCCTCAACCCCACTCTCGTTGACTGGGCATATGAGCTAACCAAAGAAACAAAACTAGATGATGATGAAACGCTGGAAGCGATGAGATCTAGATACAGCAACAGTAAGCATACCGCATCGGCACAAAAACCCTTTGTCCTAAAAGGAGATCAACTCGCAGCCAGCACCTATTGGCACGGCGAATTACTCAATGACTGGGCAAATGATTGGGTAGACTATTGGACAGAAGGCGAAGGCAATTTTGTCACCTCTGCCATGGAAGAAATGGGCACCTATCATGCCCTCGAACGATTGAGCAAAGTCGGTCTTGTCGATGAGTCCCGCCTACTCGTCCTCCGCACAGCCTCCAACTTCACCATGCAATGGGAAGGCGCCACCGCCTACGAAAGTTTGTCTGGCGAGAAGCTAACTGGCAATGGATATTCTGCTTACATCCCTTCGCTTGAAGCAGCGTATAAAGTTGGCAGCCAAGTAGTGTATCAATTAGTGGAAGATTGGGATGAGGTGAAGGATGGGTTTTGAGTAGTATAATGGCAAGAGGTCAGAGACCTTTGCCTCAGGATTATTTCTAATCCGCACCCCGAAATAAACGAAATTTCGCAGAAATTCGGTTTCAATACTAAATGCAATGGGTTAAAACCCATTGCTAAGAAAATTGCACCCCGTTAGGGTGCATAGCCAAACCCCAAGGAGTGGCATTCCCAACAAAGCTGAGAGGGCAAAGCCCTTCAGCTCAATGCACCAACAGCTGAGAGGGCAAAGTCCTTCAACTGATTACTGTCATTCCAAATTAAACTTTGTCGCTTTGAGCAAAAGGGCTTCGCCCTCTTTGCGGTTTAGTAAGGGGTGGCATTCCTGTAACAATGGGTTTCAACCCAATGTCATTTAGTTAAGCTCATAGTCTTTTAAAATTATAGGATT
>CAYNMW010000019.1:0-34403 GCA_964398295.1 uncultured Saprospiraceae bacterium
AAGGGCAGAAACACGGTGTATGGAAACGATACCATGCCAATGGCCAACTCTGGGATGAAGGTCGCTTCGAACACGGCAAGAAAAAGGGTAATTGGAAAGTCTACGACGAGGCGGGAGAGCTGGTAAAGACGCAATCGTTCAAGTAGGATCAACGTAAATGAATAGAGAAACTGTTGCGTCCATTTTTACATTTCACAGTATTGATGACGTATACTCCATACAGAAAATCGAAATTGGATTTACGAATGCAGTTTTTTCAATAAATAACAAATACATTTTAAAAGTCTGTAAAGACATTAAGAATGAAAATAGGTTTGAAAAAGAAGTTTTCTTTTACGAATTATTTAAAGATAAAATACCAATCCCAAAACTTATCATCTATGATGAAACAAAGAAGTTATGTGATTTCAAATTCATTATATATCCAAAAATAAAAGGTGATAATTTATATGCTATATGGCATATCCTAAATGATGATGAGCGTAAACATATTGTCAAGCAAATTTGTGGTTTTCTAAGAATAATAAACAATGCTTCTTTAGAAGATTTCACCACTACTTTTAATCTACAATCAAAACCAAACTGGCAAAAAATAATAGTGAATAAAATTCATGATTCACTACTTAAAATAGAATCAGAAAATATTTTGGATACAGAATCAATTCTATCAATTAAAGATTACGTATCCAATAATAAACACGTATTGATTGAACAAAATGTCAGGATCGTCTATTGGGATATTCATTTTGACAATGTGCTAGTCAATGATAATAATGTTGTTGGCATACTAGATTTTGAACGAACAGAATGTTGTTCAATTGATTTTGTGTTAGACGTAGTAAAAAGAATGGTTGACTATCCTAAAAAATATGTTTCAGCTGAAAATGAACAGTTTGCAGTTAAAAAGGACTACAAAAACTTGATGACATGGTATAAAGAATATTATCCTGAATTATTTGATTTTGAACATTTGGATTTACGATTAGCGTTATATTCTATTGAGCACGATTTAGATACTTTAATCGGTTGGCCAGATGATATAAAACTCAAAGAAATTATAATGAATACAATTAACCCGAATATGTCATGAGGAATTTGGAATGTCTATAACCGAGATGTACTTTTAGATATTACGATAAGAAGCTCATCGACAAAAAGTAAGCTAACTGGCAAATTAAACGATAAATCAAATGAATAAAAAGAGACGAGAATTTTTGGGAATCGGTCTTGCTATGGGATTAACACCAATCTTAAATGCTAGCCCAATCAGTAAATTAATTCACTCTACCAGAAATGAAAAGAAATTAAAAATCCTCATTCTTGGTGGCACAAGTTTCTTAGGTCCACATCAAATTGCATATGCCTTGGATAGAGGGCATGAAGTAACGACGTTTACAAGAGGAAAAACGATTCCTTCTGTACATCAAGAGCTCTTTTCGAAAGTTGAACAATTAGTTGGTGATCGCGAAGATAACTTGGAAGCACTAAAAGATCGGAAATGGGATGTGGTCATCGACAACTCTGGTCGTAAAACGAAATGGACAGAAGACACAGCTGAGCTTTTAAAGGATCATGTTGGATATTATATGTATACCTCTTCTATAAGCGTATATTACCCGTATTATGGAGATGATTTTTCAGAAAACCGTTCGGTTGTTTTAGAGGTGCCCGAAGATGCAGAAGGAGATGAAAAATATACCTATGAATATGGCGTCATGAAGGCAAACTCCGAACTGGCAGCTATACGTCATTTTGGAGTTGACAGATCTATTATCGTGAGACCAGCATTGATCGTTGGTCCTGGTGATCGAACAGATCGATTTACCTATTGGCTGGCAAGACTTGAAAAAGGTGGAGACATCATTATTCCTGGAGATAGAAGTGAAGTGGTGCAATATATTGATGTGAGAGACTTGGCGGAATGGATGATCAGACTACTTGAAAATGAAGCCGCAGGTACATACAATGGCTCAGGACCTGGATTTAAAATGACAACCAATGCTTTTGTTCATGGTGTCCATGCTAGTTTTAATTCTCCTGTGAATTACATCCAAATTGATGACATTAATTTTCTTAAAGAAAACGACGTCATTGGCATACAACCTTGGGTGATCCAATTACCTCAATATGCAGGAATGTCTCAGAGCGATAATGGTAAAGCGATTGAAGCCGGTCTCACATTTAGACCATTGTCCGATTCTGTTCAGGTCACAACAGATTGGTGGCATTCTAATGCTGTCACACAAGAACGTCGAGACAATATATTAACTAGTGAGCGTTCGTTTATGAATAGAGAGAAGGACATATTAACGAAGTGGATGGCAATGAAATAATAGTAAACGTCATGTAATAGTTGTCTTTTAATCCAACACCATAAAACTCCCGGATAAAGTCTCTATAGTCTGATCAACAAACCGAACTTTCGCACTATACACAAATATCCCATTGTTGATATCTACACCATCTATACTCCCATCCCATCCGGATTCTGGATCATTTATTATAAGATTTTGTGTTTGAAAAACTAGATTTCCCCAGCGGTCATAAATCATAAATTCTTCTACTTGCTCGACTAAACCTTGTCTTGTAAATAAACCAAAATTGTCATTCGTATTGTCACCATTGGGAGAAATACTGTTAGGGATAAACACGCTGTAATCTTTGTCTACACGTATCGCGACTTGGCTTGTAGATACACAACCTGTTGCATTTGTTGCTGTCAACTGAAACGAGATATCATCCAATGGGACAAAACTTGATGTCATGCAATTCGGACAAGCAGGATCAGTTGGAATAGGGTTCCAATCGTAATTCCCAATTTGTTCTGAACTATTGACTGTCAATGTTACTGCCTCACCGAGGAGCACAACCCTGTCGTCTCCAAGATCAATCATAAATTCATCAGGAGATGGAACAGTAACAGTAAGATTATCTGTGCACATAAACCGATCAACAACAGCTAAGGAATATTCACCAGAAGCTAGATCATTGTATGCAATAGCGGTCGTTGTATCGCCTTCAAAATCGTAGGTGAACGGCCCTGTACCATTAACGACATCAGTTATGGCAATCCTACCATCAGCAAATCCAAAACATGAAGGCATAGAGACATCAGTAACCAGTTGCAAGCCTTGATCTGGTATCACTGTTAGGTCCAACGTAACAATACTATCACAGCCTCTTGTCCCAATGAGTTGCTCAGTGAAAATACCAGTGTCCGTAATTTGCCTTGGACCCAAATCAAAAACTGCTCCTTGACATATGGTATCCGTCACATCAAATTCTATGGGAAGGATCTCAATAATTGTGGTATCAGATACGATACGACACAGTGTATTGGATAAATTGGATGTAGACTGAGCAGCAAAAAATCTATAGGAATATCGTCCTATGTCAAAGTTGTCATGTAAAAACAATTGGTTGTTTGCTCCAGTAATGTCATCCCAGTTAAGTCCTTCATCAAGGCTTAGCTGCCACTGGACAAAATTAAACTGAGTGTTTGACACATTGGTTTCCAGTTGCATAGGTGCGCTATCGGGACAAAGTGTAATTCTAGAAGCGGGAGCTATGATGGATGCATCTGGACCACAGGCTCTGAATGCAATATTGTCAAGCGCAAGATCATTTCCAATTCCTCCAGGAGCATTGTTTCGGAGCGTCAATTTGACATCCGTCTGTCCAGGACCTGCTGTAAACGTGAATCCATATGTCGCCCATTGTTCTGTCTTTGGAATCAGACCTGTAGTAAAAAACACCTCGTCATCCAACAAAAACGATACGTCTGGATCTAAATGATTCGCAACTCCCGTCATGATCATATTAATCACATCTGCAGAGAATAAATACGTCGTGTTTTCACATAATCCAGTCACGACTTGTTCAAAGAATACATCTGGCGTAAAGTCTGCATTAACAACCATCATATATCCATTTGGATCTGTACTGTTGTCACCGATACCTAGCCATGTACCGAATTTATTTGCCCAATTGGAGTTATTCGTAATGGTATAGTCTCCATCAAATGGCGGAGGATTCCGTTGGTAAAAATAATCAAGTGCAATGCGGGGATCCTGCTGTAGCACCTGATCAATACCACTACCAAAATCACCATCTAAAAAGACATTTTCACCTAAATTTCCATTGCACAAATTTTGTGTGTGCACTTGCAAGGCATTGCCAAACAGAAAGATGATTCCGATATAGAAGCTTAACCTAGACACAAATCGAATTTACTTATTAATTATTGCTTGTGAATATTTTGACAGATCGAAAATAGATCAATCTACTCTTTTGAAAACACCAGACATTTTCGATTACCTAAACTAGAATAAATGCAGGTATTGTAAAATTGCACCAGTTCTGTATTTCTTTCTGGTTAAACGAATAACTGTTTAATGGGAGACTGTCTAGCATTGATCAAATGGATTGAACACAAATCGAACACTTATTGGAAATTGTTTGATTATTACTCCTTTTATTCCTAATTGACCTTAATGATCTTTCCGGAATGTTGCTCCACACCACTTGATAATGTAAAGTGATAGGTTCCATTTTCTGTTAACTGTGAATTGTTGATTTGAATAACCTGTTTGCCAGAAGGAAATGTACGAGAGTCAGATAGAATTAATCTACCATTTAGATCATACACGGCCAAGGATACAGGTCCATTACTTTGGTGGTTAAACTCAATCGAAACGGTTGAAGAAAATGGATTTGGATTAGCTATAATATTGGTCAATCGACCCTCTGCAGCAGTTACATTAAGTGAAACTTGATGAGGGATGATATCTGTATCCAAATACATTTCAGGACTTAGCTTAGCATTTATTAAGGATGGCATTTTATCTGTTGCACTTGTCACAGAAAACAAAGCTTTATCAGGATTCATTTCTTGCCCTTGAGGATTTGTCCAAGCCATCTTCAATGATTTCTCTGAAAGCATTACATTCTCGTCGGTTACATCTATTGCCTTAGATTCAATACTAGCTGTTCCATCAAAACCATTAAGCTCCAATTGAAATCCATAAAGCATATTGGTTTCAGAAGGATAGAAATCGTACCGCATTAATCCATTGGCTAGCTTCGTCTGGATGACGGACAAAGAAACTTCAGAAGATGTTCGCTCCTCAGGAGTAAATCCTCTGGACTGTTCAAAACTGCCATCAACATCGCCAAGTCTTATTGCAACATAATCAAGATTGCAATCGCTATTTTCAACATTTTGCAAATCAATTGCTTCTGGAAAAGGCCAAGGGTTTGTTGGATCAAAGAAATTGAAATCTGCATCAATAAATTTCCAAGTTACCCCAACATTAAATTCATCAATGACACCAAGTATAAGGCGTCTCATCACGATGATATCCACAACTGATAAATCTTGATTGCCACTCACATCTGCAGCAATAATATCGTACGGGGACTCCAGTGATTGCAGTCTTAAGATGTGTCGTTGTACAAATAGCATATCTAAAGTAGACACACCAGGAAATGGTAAATCATCTTTAGTAGGTCGGATTTCATAGTTTAACCCTAATGGTACTGAAGCCGATAAGTATTCACCCTGTTCATCGGTGAAAACTGGGTCACTTACATTATCCGCGCTGACAATTCTTACCAGCACACTATCTAGGGGGTATCCTATTTGTGTTTCTATTTGGCCACCAAAAACTGCTTGTCCGCTACCTACATCTTGCTGAGAACAAGAGACCATAGTGGATCCTCCTTCACAGGTATCCCCTGCTACTAAAGGGTTAGGATCCTCTTCATCTGTACAGCCATCATTATCATCATCTAAATCTGCATTATTACCAGTACCGTCATTATCTGTATCGACTGACTCTGATGCATCTAAAGGAAACATATCTATTGTATCTTCTACATTATCATTATCATCATCAAGATCTGCATTATCGCCTATTCCATCTTCATCATTATCTGAAGATTCTGTTGGGTCTAAAGGAAACGCATCTATACGATCATCTATAAGATCACCATCATCATCAAAATCAGCATTATCTCCAAAACCATCACCATCTGTATCTGCAGATTCAAATGGGTCTAGTGGAAAAGCATCTTCCGTATCAAAGACCATATCATTGTCATCATCCTCATCAAGAATATCACACATGCCATCACCATCTGTGTCTATAAACGGACTACCACATGGACCAGGCAATTGGATAGCAAAGACTGTAGGATCGTCAGGATCTCCATCACCATTAAGATCTATATTATCAGGAACGGATGGGTCATCTGACAAATCCGTAACCATAATGGTGTCTTGCTGGAATGCTGTCACTGTTGCTTGATTGGACAAGCTATTATTGTTTAAGTCATTTGCTGTTATCGTGAAGGTCCCTTGGAATGCATTTGCATTACAACTATTAGGATTGAGACTGACAGCCATTCCAGCAACAGTAATCATTGGGTCTGTCACCATAACTTGTGTCAATGTATCATTGCTTATGTTACAAACAGAGAATGTATAATTAAACGATTCTCCTTCCTGGACAAAACCATCACTATTTTCATCAATAAATTCAACCATTTTGGTCAACTGTATTGGATTTAGATTTGTAGAATCCACCATACAAGGTTGACAAGCCATGCCGCCACAATCAATCCCGGCTTCGTCATTATTCATAATTCCATCTTCACAATCACCGCAAATCATTTCAAACCTATTTTGGCCAGTTCTTCTAAAATCAGTACACCCATTTGAATCAGTTACTGTAACGTTAGGCCTTCTGTCAAAATTTTGAATCGAAATTAACTCCTCATCATTATTCCATGAATAGGTAAATGGACGGACGCCACCAGTAACCACAGCAGTTGCAGTACAAGAAATATTAAAAGATAAATCAATCGTCACATCTAGCTCCTCTGGCTCAGTGAGTTCCACCATACATGTTGCTTCTTCTGCATTAGCATTGGTAACAGTTACATTGTATGTACCAGCAGGCAAGCTATCCAAAACAGCTATGGTATCTCCTGTATTCCATAAATATTCAAATGGACCTTCATCTTCATCCACCATAATTTCTAACATGCCTGAGGTATCCTGAAAGCACGGAATTGCTCGCGCTAATGAAATTGAACAAGAAAATCCTTGCATGCCTGCACAATCATCAACCGCTATTTCTTCTCCGTTAAGTAAATCATCATTGCAAGTTGTCTGGCATTCAATGAAGGTGATTAAAAACGTCTGACTTTGGCTTCTTATAGGTCCATTGCAGATATCCTGTTTGAGATTATTGCCAATTGTAAACCAGTCCTCATTCCCCGCAAAACTCACATGGAATATTTCTAAATCATGGAGATTGGAACTTAAATCTAAGCTATCGACGTACTGCGCAAAATCAAAAATAGGACTACCCAATGTATCTAATAATACACCTTGTCTTGTTGTAACAACCCAAGTTTGATCCACACCCACATCTCCAGTAACATTTAACGCCTGATTAGTAGAATCTATCGTACAGATATCTAATTCTATTTGTGGGTCTAATTCCAATAGATCATTCACTGTAATACTTCCTCCAAATAAATTGAAATCTGAAGCATTTAGCATACTGCTTAAAAGAGGTATATCAAGAAGACTTGCAAGGTTAACTGTATTCACAACTAATGGATCAGATAGTGCAAAACAACCTGAAAGATCATCTAGCATTTGACCTGATATCAAGTCAATATCCAGGTTTTCAACACTGATCATCTGTAGTGTATATCGCTCATTATCCTGAGGGTTTGGAAAGAAAGTGTTCCCAAATACAAACCGATCACTACAACCAGAATCCTGGATATTCAAAAAACTTAAAATAACATTCGACGTATCCAATACTAATAAAGTATGTGTACCAGCATCAGGGGTTGATGCATCAATAACAAAGGTTACATCATTAACAAAATTTAAATCATTGAAAATACTGGTAGTAAAGGAATCCTCATCAGAGCCAGAAAAAGAAATGGATCCAGCAGTTTGATTGCAATCTTGTCCTTTTAGAGATGTTATGCAAAAGACAACAACAAGTAGAAAAACAGTGTTAAAATGGACCAGATTTTTTGACATTTCCTGACGAATGTATTCAAATAAATGTTGATAAACCATAGAGTATACATAAAAGGAGACGCATAAGTCGTGCCATACAAATCACAATTATGATGAATAATTAAAAAATTTGAAATAATTTTAGACTTCATGGAAGCATATGCACAAGTTTTGACCTATGCCATACCCGGTTTTGTCGTATTGATCGTTCTGGAATCAATTGTAGCTAAATTGATGAATTTGTCCGTCAACAAACCAATGGACACCATTAGCAGCCTGTCTTCAGGCATGACGAATACCTTGAAAAGTCTGATCGGTTTATCCATTATCATTGTTAGTTACGAATACATGGTTTCTAAAGTGGCAATATTTGATATTCAGTCCACCCTTTGGTTGTACCTTTTTGCATTTATCGGTCATGATTTTGCTGGCTATTGGTCTCATCGTTTCAACCACAGCATTAACATCATGTGGAACAGACACATCATTCATCACAGCAGTGAAGAATTCAATTTGTCTTGTGCACTAAGGCAAACCATTTCTTCCTTTGTGAGCGTTTACTTTTTCTTGTACATTCCACTAGCGTTGATTGGAGTTCCAGCGACAGTGGTTGCCATTACTGCCCCTATTCATTTATTTGCGCAATTTTGGTACCACACGAGGGTCATCAATAAAATGGGCTTTTTAGAACACATCATCGTGACACCTTCACATCACAGAGTCCATCATGCCATTAATGATATTTATGTCGATAAGAATTATTCAGAAATCTTTATTATTTGGGATAAGATGTTTGGGACATTTCAACCCGAACTGGAAGAGGAAACCCCAGTATATGGAACATTGAAACAGGCGAATACCTGGAATCCTATCCTGATAAATTTTATGCACCTGTGGCAACTGAGTAAGGATGCTTGGCGAACCAATGTCATTAAGGACAAATTTAGAATTTGGTTTATGCCTACGGGCTGGAGACCGCCTGACGTCGCTAGCAAATTTCCTATCAGCATTGTTGAAGATGTTCATGCTAGAGAGAAATATGATACCGCAACATCTGGATCGTTGCAAGCCTGGAGTTGGTTTCAACTAGTCTTTCACAATTTGCTCATTTATCATTTATTGAGCAATGTGGC
Source organism: uncultured Saprospiraceae bacterium (assembly GCA_964398295.1). Lineage (GTDB taxonomy): Bacteria > Bacteroidota > Bacteroidia > Chitinophagales > Saprospiraceae > CALFUK01. The sequence continues at coordinate 9,181 of CAYNMW010000019.1, forward strand.
TGATTTTAGTTTTCACCTTATAGTTGTATATGTATTGTTTTTGTTTGTATCCATTTTCGCCTATACAAGTTTAATGGATAAGCATAAGATAGCTGTGCCTGGCGAAGTATTAAAGGCTATTATTGGTATCGTTATCATCGTACAGTTGGGTGGTTGGTTTGGCTTAGAAAATTATATATCTGTCACAACTGCTGGGATGGTGGTATACATTATTTCTTCTCTCCTACTCACTTTATACTTCAATCAAAGTGAAAGACAACGCGTTCAACTTGGCTTGTGATATTAGAAAACTTATCGTCCTATTTACTTAGCTATGAAATACTCCAGAGAGTTATCAAAATAATGGATACGCTGAATATTTATATCATCTACATTTAGCATCTCAGATCATCCCACATCAATTGCTCTGCTTAGCTGAATTTCCTTTTTATAATCTAATCGCTACTGACATACAATTGTCTTAAAGAAAGCAATTATATATCTCATCATTTGACATATATTTGCAGCAAATTTAACCAAACCACTATGACCAATAACATACTCAAGCAAAAGGCCTACACCAAATCTTTCGATAGTTGGGTGGACCAAAAAAAAGATGCCGTCAGACTTATTTCTGCAATCGGTAAATTGCTATATGAAAAAGGAGTAGAATTGGTCTTATTCAGGAATCCACTTATTGATGTGCCACCTACTGAGATTCTTCATTTGCACGATTATGCAGAGAAGTTTGTCAAACTCCCTATTCAAATAAAGGATACGGCTAACATTGCTGAGGAATTGTGTAAGCTGAAGCTAATGCCATCCAAAATTGATATTGGAAAATTAGCCTTTGAGTGGACCACAGATAGGGAATATCTTTTATCACAGAAAGAATTTCTCAGAGACACACTTTCAGACTTTATCAATAAAGATGACACACCTATTGGTAGTCCAACTGATGTCATTCTTTACGGTTTTGGTCGAATCGGTAGACTATGTGCACGGGAGATAATAAAGAAAACAGGCAAAGGACAACAATTGAGATTAAGAGCCATTGTCACTAGAGATACCGAGATTAGCCAACTACAAAAACGCGTTGACTTATTGCGGATGGATTCCATTCAAGGTAGATTCAATGGAGTTGTTGAATTAAATGCAGAAGACAGAACAATGAACATCAATGGTCAAATTGTCCATTTGATTCAAGCTGATGATCCTTCTGACATAGATTATACAAGCTATGGCATTGTAAATGCTCTTGTGATTGACAATACAGGTGCATTCCGAACAAGAGAGTCTCTGGGTTTGCATTTACAGTCAAGAGGCGTCCATAAAGTCTTATTGACTGCACCTGGCAATGACTTACCAAACATTGTTTATGGGGTTAATCACAAACAGTTGCCTCCTGATGAAGAAGACTTGTGGTCAGCAGGATCCTGTACAACAAATGCTATAGCTCCTATCATTCAGGTGCTTGAGCAGTCATTTGGAATCGTAAAAGGACATATTCAGTCTGTCCACGCTTACACGAATGACCAAAACCTTCTTGACAATAAGCATAACAAAATGCGGAGAGGAAGAGCAGCAGCTCTCAATATGGTCATCACTGAAACCGGAGCGGCGAACGCACTCTCCAAAGTAATGCCAGCCTTGAAAGGAAAAATGACTGCAAATGCTGTAAGAGTACCTACACCAAATGGATCCCTGGCGATTATCACTGCAGATCTTGAGCAGGAAGTAACGCGAGAATCACTAGATGATACAATTAAACAAGCAGCATTAAAAGGAGAGCTTGTGGAGCAAATTAAATATAGCCTTGAGCCAGAACTGGTGTCTAGTGATATACAGGGTAGTTATTGTTGTAGTGTATACGATAGTCATTCAACTATAGTCGCACCAAATGGCAAAAGTATTGTTCTGTATATTTGGTATGATAATGAATACGGTTACACGCAGCAATTATTACATTTAGCTAAGTATATCACAAAAGTAAGCAGACCAGTGTACTTTTAAACCTAATAGAAAAGACATGAGTGCCACACAACTACATAAACAAGTCAAAACAGATCGCTTTGAGTCCCATGACTATTATGCAATTGATGACTTGTTATCAGATGAACATAAGTTGGTTCGTTCTTCAATTCGCGACTGGGTCAAACAAGCTGTAACTCCAATTATAGAAGCTTACTCTGAAGAGGGTAAATGTCCTTTACATTTGTTTAAGGAAATGGCTGACCTTGGTGCCTTAGGTCCTAGCCTTCCAGAAGAATATGGATGTGGTGGAATGGATGAGATCGCCTATGGCATCATCATGCAAGAATTAGAAAGAGGTGATAGTGGCATTCGGTCAATGGCATCTGTACAAGGTTCGCTAGTCATGTACCCCATATATCGTTTTGGATCAGAAGACCAAAAAAAGAAATACTTACCTGAGTTAGCCAAAGCCAATCTCATTGGGTGCTTTGGATTAACCGAACCAAATTCTGGATCTGATCCTGGGAGTATGATCACCAATATCAAAGATGATGGCGATGCGTATATTCTGAATGGTGCGAAGATGTGGATAACCAATTCTCCTGTTGCGGACCTCGCTGTGGTATGGGCAAAAGATGAGGAAGGCATTATTAGAGGACTAATCGTAGAGAAGGATATGCCAGGCTTTTCTGCTCCTGAAATAAAAGGTAAATGGTCGTTAAGGGCATCTATTACCGGTGAATTAGTTTTTGAAGATGTACGAGTACCCAAAGCAAATGTACTTCCCAATGTCCACGGTTTGAAGGGTCCTCTTTCCTGCTTGTCAAAAGCTCGTTATGGTATTTCCTGGGGAGCCATTGGTGCCGCTATGGACTGCTATGATGCTGCACTGCGCTACTCAAAAGAAAGAATGCAATTTGGCAAACCGCTTGGTCAGTTTCAATTGACACAGAAAAAATTGGCAGAGATGATTACGGAAATTACCAAAGCACAATTGTTATCCTGGAGACTAGGAACGTTGGCGAATGACAATAAAGCAACACCTGCTCAAATCTCCATGGCAAAACGAAACAATGTGTGGATGGCGCTCCAAATAGCAAGAGAAGCCCGACAGATACATGGTGGCATGGGCATCACCAACGAATATCCAATGATGCGACATTTAATGAATTTGGAAACAGTGCTGACCTATGAAGGCACACATGACATTCACTTATTGATTACAGGAATGGATGTGACAGGATTAAATGCATTTAAATAATGGACACTAGCTTGTCTTCTGCAATTTCATACCAGCGAAATAGTCTTGATGATAAGACTTTAATTGCCTTGTATAAAAGGATGCTTTTACCACGCATGATTGAGAATAAAATGCTCAAACTCCTAAGACAAGGAAAAATAAGTAAATGGTTTTCAGGTATTGGGCAAGAAGCAATTGCTGTAGGAGCAACTTCTGCATTACTGAACGATGAAATCATTTTCCCGATGCATCGGAATTTAGGTGTTTTTACTACTAGAGATGTTCCACTTCATCGATTGTTTGGCCAATGGCAGGGAAAAGAATCTGGCTTTACAAAAGGCAGAGATCGGTCCTTTCACTTTGGCACTTTAGAACATCACATTGTCGGGATGATATCACATTTAGGACCGCAGCTTTCATTGTCAGCAGGTGTCGCCTTAGCACATACCTTAAAAAAAGAGAATCGAATCAGTTTGGCCTTTACGGGAGAAGGAGGCACGAGTGAAGGTGAATTTCATGAGGCTTTAAATGTAGCAGCAGTTTGGCAGTTACCAGTTATTTTTCTGATTGAAAATAACGGTTATGGATTGTCAACACCAACAAGTCAACAATATCGATGTGAACATCTTTCAGATAGAGGTGCTGGCTATGGGATGAGATCTTATCGCATTGATGGCAATAATGTGCTGGAGGTATATGAGACAATTGCTCGCTTAGCAGTAGAAATTAGAGAAAATCCAGAACCAATATTATTGGAATGTATGACATTCAGACAACGAGGGCACGAGGAAGCAAGTGGTGTCAAATATGTGCCCAAAGACTTAATGGATCATTGGATAGCAAGAGACCCATATCACAATTATGAACGTTGGTTATTAGAAGAACAAATTATAACGGAGACAGATATAGAGACCTGGCAAACAGAGATCAAGCAAAGTATCAGTGAAGCTCTGGATATGGTTGCTCAAGAAGAAGATGTATCAGCAGATTTGGATAAAGAATTATCGGATGTATATATCCCAAGTCCAACAGCAATATCACTTCCAGACTCTGCAAAAGAAAAAGAAGTTCGATTTATAGAAGCCATATCTGATGGCTTACATCTCGCCATGCAACGATATGAAGACCTCGTTTTGATGGGTCAGGATATTGCAGACTATGGTGGTGTTTTTAAAATAACTGATGGATTCTTAGGGTCCTATGGCGAGCAAAGAGTTAGGAATACACCCCTTTGCGAAAGTGCTATAATAGGCATTGGTTTAGGGCTGAGTTTGAAAGGAATAAAATCTGTAATAGAGATGCAATTTTCAGATTTTGTCACCTGCGGCTTTAATCAAATTGTCAACAACCTTGCTAAGATTCATTACAGATGGGGAGCAAAAGCTGATGTTGTCATTCGGATGCCTTGTGGTGGAAGTGTTGGTGCTGGTCCTTTTCATTCGCAAACGAATGAGGCCTGGTTTTTCAAAACTCCAGGATTAAAAATAGTCTACCCTTCCAATCCTAAAGATGCGAAAGGATTATTATTGGCTGCCATTCAAGATCCTAATCCAGTACTCTACTTTGAGCATAAGGCTTTGTACAGAAGTACGACTGCTTCCATTCCAGTTGAATACTATACGGAAGAAATTGGAAAAGCAGCACTTATCAGAAATGGAAAAGAAGCTGTCATTATCACCTATGGACTAGGTGTAAAATGGGCGGAAGACATTCAAGAAAAAACCGGTCATGATATTGCAATACTTGACCTCAGATCTTTAGCCCCATTAGATATTGATGCAATCAATGAAATAGTAAAACAAACAAACAAAGTTCTTTTATTGCATGAGGATAGTCTATTAGGTGGAATAGGCGCTGAATTATCTGCTCACATTTCTGAACATCTATTTGAACATCTTGATGCCCCAGTGATTCGGGTTGCCAGTTTAGACACACCATACCCATTTGCCAAAAATTTGGAAACTCAGTATTTGGCAAATAACAGATTAGAGGAATCCTTGAATAAATTGATTCAATACTAGAAACACACCGAATGGAAAAGACATTACGAAAAATACAATTGGATCAAGTACACCGAGATCTTGGAGCAAAGATGGTTGCGTTTGCTGGTTTTGAAATGCCCCTGAAATATGGTTCTTTGATTGAAGAACACTTGTGCGTTAGAAATGGTGTCGGAATGTTTGACGTCTCTCATATGGGAGAATTCAAAGTTACTGGACCTGGTTCTCTTCAATTGATTCAGAAAGTCAGTGCTAATGATGCAGCAGCACTTAGTGTTGGTCAGGCGCAGTATAGCTATTTACCAAACAGTACTGGAGGTATTGTTGATGATTTACTTGTCTACAAATTTGATGAGGATAAATACATGTTGGTAGTCAATGCGTCTAATATTGAGAAAGACTTTAACTGGATCAAAGAACACAATACATTTGGTGCAACATTTGAAGATTACTCTGACAACTTTTCTTTATTTGCAGTACAAGGTCCAAAAGCAATTGACGCATTGCAGGGTCTTACTTCTGTAGACTTATCCGCCATAAAATTCTACCATTTCAGCTTAGGAGAAATTGCCGGTATTCCCAATGTGATCATCTCTGCTACTGGCTACACAGGCTCTGGTGGTTTTGAATTATATGTGCCCAATGATCACGCAGAAAAATTATGGACCGCAGTCATGGATGCTGGTAAAGTGCATGGCATTCTTCCGATTGGACTAGGTGCCAGAGATACCTTGCGTTTGGAAAAAGGGTATTGTTTATATGGCAACGATATTGACGACACTACCTCCCCTATCGCAGCTGGTCTTTCGTGGGTAACAAAATTCAATAAAGAATTCATCAACAAAGAAGCTATATTCTCCGATAAGGAAAATGGTACTTCTCATCGACTTGTCGCTTTCAAAATGGATGACAAAGGAATACCAAGGAGTCATTATGAGATCTTAAATTCTGATGGAAAAAAAACTGGCCATGTCACATCAGGCGGCCACTCTCCGAGTCTGGATCAAGGTATCGGGTTGGGATACGTAAAAAGAAGTGAGTCAAAAAAAGGAGCTAAGCTTCTCATACAGATCAGAAAAAAACAGTTACCTGCGACAGTGGTAAAATTGCCTTTCGTTTAATACAACAAGTTCAAAATCTAATCGATAATTATTTTATCGCCACACCAAAGGGAGTTCTATTTCATCTTAATTACACGGAGCTATGGACGCATGAAATACAGCCCCTAATCTTACTTCAAAATGTAGTAACAACTCCACACGCTGACCAGCATTGTATTCAATATCAGCATTAGAAGGCACCCAGCCGTTAGTTTCAATTCCAACACTTGCACTCCGATCAGTAGTTATCTGGCTTTGCGAATTCTCATTGATAAAATCCGGGCAACCTTCACATCCATCAGGAATACCATTATTATTAGCATCAATATCATCATCAAATCCTGGACATTGATCTAAGGGGTCACATACATTGTCATTATCCACATCAGAGAAAAATCCTCCAGTACAGTTACAGTTGTTGTCCCAGGTACTCCCAATAAAACATAGAATACCATCATCACAAGGTGTACCAATTAAATTGTTATCAAAACCAGGACAAGTATCTAGCACATCACACACTCCATCGTTGTCTGCATCTCCTGAAATAGTACCTTGACAATTGCATGCAGAATCATAGACATCTCCTACTGTACATGGATCACCGTCATTACAAACCAGCCCAATCAATCCATCATTAACACCTGGACATTGATCTTGTAAATCACAAACGCCATCATTATCTGAGTCCACAATTGTGCCTCCACTACAACCACAGTTCGAATCATATGTTTCTCCAGTAGTACATAGATCTCCATCATTACAATTTGTACCTATGATCGCATCATTTACTCCATCACATTGATCCAATGCATCGCATATACCATCATTGTCACTATCACCGGACACTCCTCCGAGGCACTGACAATTGGTATTAAATATTTCTCCTACTGTACAAGGATCTCCATCCTCACACGACTGACCGATAAATGAATCATCGAGACCTTGGCATTGGTCGAAAGCATCACAGACACCATCGTTATCACTGTCTGAGAATACACCTCCGGAACAACCGCAATTGTTATCATACATTTCACCAACTGTACATGGGTCACCATCATTACAAGATTGACCGATAAGATTGTTTGGTAGGTTTGGACAAGTATCGAAGCAATCGACTACAGTATCATTGTCTGAGTCTAATAACACATTAGCAGCTGCTGGTGTAATACCTGTAGGTTGGATGCACCAACTTTGAGCAAGATTATTATTTAATCCAGGATTGATTAATGAGAGACTATGGTTCCCCTGTAATGGTTCGCTTGCCCATGGAGCAGAAACACCATAGGTTACTTCATCGATTGTTTCGCCGAATAAATCTATCAACTCCAGTCTTTCACCATTGCTACTCAATCCGCCGATATACTCACCGATTGGTGTTACACCATAGGTATTAACAAACAAGGCAGAGTCCTTTGCAATGATGACTTGCTGGCCCGGGAAAATAAATTGACTGTTAAACACATAACTGACTCCATCTGAGAAAGCTATTTGATCCAGATCTATTAAGAGATTTGAATTGTTTGTTAACTCAATAAATTCATGTGGATTACCTTGGGCTGGTGCGTAATGAATTTCATTAATCACTAATCCATTATAATTATATCCTGGGAAACATCCTAAGTCATTCTCTGCACCAGGCGTAAAAATCGAATTGCACTGCACTCTCCAATTTAATCTCGTATTGTTATTTACCGTACCATCAATTAATGCAAGGCTGTAATCTATCGCTCCCCCATTTGCTCCTGTATCCCAAGGAAATGATTCATCGTATGTCACTGCATCCAACAAGGGTCCGCTCTCAAGGGATAACCATAATGCCTCACCTTGATTTGATAGTCTGCCACCGTAACTGTCGAATGGTGCAAAACCATATCTCTCTTGAAATCTTGTCGCATTTTCTGCCAATACGATAAAAGCACCTGGCTGTATAATTGTGTTGTCTGGAAAGAAATAATCGATTCCTCTGGAAAAGAAAACATCGGACAAATCTATTGGAGCAGTTGTAATATTTTTTAATTCTACGAATTCATAATTTGTTCCTGAGATTACATTCCCTGAATTATCTACACCGTCAAATGGATTGTAATGTATTTCATTGATCACAATTCCTGAAAAGCCATGCTCTCCAAAGTCTGTGAAAAAATTCTCCGCATTTGGAGTAGTAAATTGTGATTGAATGGCCCAACTGGCAGCAAGTGTATTGTCAAGGCTGCAATCTCTGAGCGCAAGACTATAAAATCCTCTATCAGCAGTACCAGGCCAAGGAGGACCATCGTCGTATCGAACACTATCTATCAATTGATCCAGAGGATCAACAAGAAATAACAATTCTCCGCCATTAGCCAATTGCTCGCCATATTCTGCGTCTGGTGCAAATCCAAATTTATGGATAAACCAATCTTCATCTTCTGCAAAAACCACAAAATCATCAGGTTGAATAATGAGGCAATCTTGAATGTCTAAATCCACACCTCCCATGATGAAATCTATACCATTTAAATTTATAGGAGTAGTGCCACAATTTTTAAGTTCTATGAATTCGAAGTTTCTACCTGAAATGGTATCTCCGTTTACAATCTCATCATTTGGATTGTAGTGTATCTCATTAATGACTAGTCCTGAATAATCTTCTGCAACATAATATTCTTGGGTACAGATAGCTCCCCACGTGTTGGATGCGGTTCTTATTCTTGCGGTTATAAAAGTCAGTCCTTGCTTTTGAAATTGGATTGGGCCAATGTATTGGATTGCTGTTGGAGAAATGGATCCTCCAGGCAAACGTGGATCAGACCCATCAGTTGTGTAATAGATATTGCCATTACCAATCGTATTACCTAGAGTTACGGATGCGTTTTGATTCAAGGTTGAGCTTTCTGGAGAGAATGATGGAAATGGTAAAAATTCACCATCCATCCAATTTGCCCTATTTGCTAACCAAGTTTTCATTTCAGCAATTTCACCAGCAAAACCACCAAATCTCGGTTTGTAGTTGGGATCATTTGCTCCCCATCGATTAAAATCTCTCGCCTGTGATTCAATTAATTCATTGGACAAACTATCAATGAGAGCATTAATTTTTGTCAAGTCTAAAACATTGTTTTGCCTTCTCCAGTCAAACCACGAATCATAAATAAGTGTTTCGTAATCAGGATCGTCAACCATTTGATTGATATAAGCACCTGCATTCACACCACCTTTCCAGTAAAAAACATTACCATCCTTTGGTATATTTGGATCATCTGTATCCCATCCTGTAAAATCTTGTGATCGTCGGTCTGTCGAGTTTATTGCACGATCAAAATCCCAAATTGGTCCTGCCTCAAGGAGTTCATTTCTGTCTTTTATCATAAAATGACTCAGATGAAATCCATCTACTTCTTTCGTTAGAGCTCTAAATAAATGAGGGACCATCCATGAGTCTATATTGGTTTTTGTTTTGTACCCTGTATTGGGATCTAACCAGTCACTAGCTGTTAATGAATTTTCAAAGTCAGTAATTGTATTTGTTATAAAACTCAGTTGAGTATTGGTAATCTCATCAGAATCTGGGCTTCTCAATTCGTATCCAATATTGGAATGTCCATAGTAGTTTATCGTGTAAGGAGTAACTATATCTTCTTCTCTGTCTAAGGAAAACAAATAACCACCAGTAAGTGCATCACCACTATTATCAGTTGAATCGATTTCATTTATGTCTAGACGATTATTATCTACTTTAATATTTTCCATTAAAATATAAATGCCCCAATAATCACCTGTCCCTAAAGTATTGCCTTCATTATAATAGACCTCCACAAATTGGCATCTTGGCGCCCATCTTCCCAAACGACGACTCATCTCATACATGAGGGCATTGTTTATCAGTGCTCGATCAAATCTACCTGGAGCATATAAAATCCAATCTGAGTCAGATGGCATGCCGAGTAATGAAACATCTCTATCAGAACCATCTTCGTTTTGCACCTCTACTCTCCATTGTTTTTTTGCGAAATTACTTGAAGAAGCACCTCTGATTTTCATTGCTACTCTACCTGCAAAACTTGGTTCATCTCCTCCAACTGCTCTTCCGTTATTATTTGGTTCTATAACAGATATAAAGGAGGTCAATGCATCATTTTCATTCAACTCTTGATTATAAGTATGTACCATAACAATGGGTAAATCAGAGCTTGTATTTGCTAAAGCATTTGCCATTAGGACATAGCGTTCACTTTCAATCACACTTACGCTACCATTATTAAAAAAATATGCTGCTTTCACTATTGTTGTACCATCTAAAGTGATTGGTCCAGTATAGATTGAAGAAGTGGATGAAGGATTAGTACCATTCGTTGTAAATCTTAAAACGCCTCCAGTTGCACTTGTACTTAAGCTTAGACTTAAGATACCAACAAAAGCTTTGGAGTCTTCACTAAATGTTATGTCAGTGTCTAATGAGAGGCTATTTGACTGCAAAGGTGTGGCCGCATCAAATATCCTACTGTTTGCGCTGCCATCTAAAATACGACCATAAGATTCATCGTCTTTTAAATTTGGTAGAGTCAAAGTAGAAATAATGGTTTGACCATTCGGGTCAACTAAGAGTATCGTCTCCTGATCACTGATTCTAAAATTCAAATGATTGATGCCTTGTAAACCATCTTCATCGGCCCAAAAGATTAAATATCCATTCGCTGGGACTGTAGTCAGAGATGAATTACCACTTAAAATTTCGTGTTTATCAAGATTTGTAGGATCGTCTGTCAGGTAATAGCCAGCTAAATCAATTGCAGAAGCACTGCTGTTATATATTTCAATCCAATCGTCATATTGGTTAAAGTTGTCTGTAATGGTCGCAGTGTTTTGCACCATTGCTTCGTTTACATGTAGTTGACCAAACATAAGTTTTGACAACAAACAAAATAAAACTATATGAGCGGGCCTCATAGTAAGGGTATTTGCATTTAGATTCAATATACGAAATCTAATTTATAGACTGATTCTCAAATCAGCATGCACATGAATTGAATGAATATTATCAAATAATTTTGTTTGTTATATGACGATAAGTTCAAATATTAATCATTGAACAAGGAAGGTTTTTTACTGGCAAGGTGATATTGTAGCTTCAAAAACAGCATTCATTTCTACTTTAAATCCTGAATGTAATTCAATTTCTTGACCAGCATTATAATAAATATTTGTCCCAGATAAAACAGTCCCATTTGTTTCAATACTGGTAATTGCAGATGTATCTGTCACAATAGTAGGATATCCTAAATCAGACACATCATCAACGCATCCTTCACAACCGTCAGGAATACCATTATTATCTAAGTCAATAGTGTCATCATGTCCCTGACAGATATCCTCTGCATCACAAATACCATCGCCGTCGGTATCCTGATATTGCCCACTTATACAATTGCAAAATTGGTTAAAGAAATCGCCTTCTGTACAAGGATCTCCATCATCACAAGATGAGCCTGCTATTTGATCTGCTCGCCCAGGGCATTGGTCCTTACAATCGACAACTCCATCATTATCCGTATCAATGAAGAGATTTCGCTTACTTGGAGTGACTGGTATAGGCTGCTCACACCAATTAATTAAGTTACCATTATCAACATTTAAATCTATGAGACCAATACTTTCAGCTGCTGGAGTTGATGCAATTGGCAATCGAAAATCTACTTCATCAATTATATTCCCAAACAAATCTCTCATGATTAATAGTTCTCCGGCATTGTTGAGTTCGCCTTCATATTGATCAAAAGCTGTGACACCAAATGTCGATTCAAATTCAGTCACATCGCTTGCAAGAACAATATAGTTGGAAGGATATTGACTATTAGCTGGAATGGTAAACTCTTCAAATGTATAAGTAATGCCTCCAGTAATGGATACCGATTTTAAATCAATAGCTTGAGTCGAATGATTTACTATTTCAATAAATTCAAGAGACGAACCAGTCAATGGATTGAAGTGAATTTCATTTATTGTCAGACCGGTGTAATTTGGAGCTTGATAACAAGTAAAATCATTTTCGTAGCCTGGGGTAAAATTTGCTGAACATTGCGTTTGCCAGTTTACTCTTGAATTATTATCAACTGTATTCTCAATCAATGCCAAACTTAAATCCTCTAAGCCACCATTAGCTGTTGTGTCCCATGGCATCGAACTAGAGTAATCTACTGCATCCATTAAGTTGCCATCGGCTTGATTGAGCCAAATGGATTCTCCACTATTACTCAGTTTACCTCCATACTTATCGTTTGCTACAAAACCATATCTATCTTCAAAAGAAGAGTTGTCTTCAGCAAGTACAAAAAAGTCGCCTGCTTGAATGATTGTCCCTGGGTCAAACTCGTACGTGATCCCTCTTGAAAAGAATGCACCAGACATATCTATTGGACTGTTACTGATGTTTTTTAGTTCTAAGAATTCAAATTCAGATCCAGCTTCTACAACATCCCCATTACTATCCAGACTATCAAAAGGATTGTAATGAATCTCGTTGATCACAATTCCAGAAAAAGGATGTTCGCCAAAATCCAAAAATTCGTTTCTGTCACATGGTGATGCAGACACAGATTGAATACTCCAATTTTCAGCCAGTGCATTATCTAAACTTGGATTCTTTAATGCCAGACTAAATAGACCTTTATCAGGTGTTCCCGGCCAAGGTTCGTTATCGTCATAACGCACTGTGTCAATGATGGTACGGTATGGACCTATTAACCGAAGCAGTTCACCAGAATTACTAAGTTTGGATTCATATTCTCCGTAAGGATAAGATCCATAGGCTTTATAAAATGCAGCGCTATCTTCTGCCAAACAAATAAAAGAATGACCAGAAATTGAAGCTCCAAAAGGAAATTCGTAATCAATGCCTTCTGTGAATTGCACATGACTTAGATCTATAGCTTGCCCCGAATTATTATATAGTTCAATAAACTCGGCGTGTTTTGGTTCGTCAGGATTATACATCAATTCATTTATGACCAAATCGTAGACTGTAGGATTTAACGCATGAGTCGGTACAAGCTTTATGGGGTCACTCCAATGAGACCATCGCCCAGAATTGTCCTTATATCTTACCCGAATGAGATAACTTCGATTCTCTTTTAATTTTGCATCTGGTGGTATTTGGTAGATATTGCTAAAACTTGTTATCTCTCCGCTCGACCACTTTTCTTCTATTTCATACCTAGCATCACAGGTCAAGTTGTAATATGGATTTGATGGATCACTCCATTCACCTACACGCCATTCCATTGAAGCAAATGTGCTATTTCCATTAGGGTCTGAAAAAGGTGAATTTGAAAAAGTCAATTGATCTAAATTTAATTGCCCTGTGAATGTGATGTTGGGTTTGTTTGGTATATCTGCATCAGCAAATTGCGCTTCTAAATATGCTTTACGATTGTCAAACCAGGTTTTATACCATTGTTGATGAGAAGGATAATCGCCAAGATCATAGGTCTGAGACCATCGACTTTGATCAACTGTAGCCCAATCGAATGAGCCACTTGGGTCAAATATTTTTGTCGATTCTTGGTCAACTAAAAAATCAGTTTGGCTACAATTACATGTTGGATCATTGTAAGAAAACAGCAAATCATAAGCTGACCTGAAGGCATTTTTAAATTCAATTTCATATGCGCTGGGAACGTGCAATAAATTGGCATTAGCCGCATTAACATCTGATTCTGATCTGGGAAAAACTGTAATATCATCATCGGGTGAACCAAACGCATTGTCCATGTCGCCCCACCATCCATGATATTTACCAGATTCAGAATCATAATATTCTTTATAGCTATGCTTGCCAACATAATTATCCGCATTTTGACCAAACATTTCATTGGCAATACGATCTCCAAATAACAATGGAAGATGACCTTTGTTATCAATGGTCCATGGACCATCATAATTGTATGTCGTAAACGTTGGAAGAGTACTGGCTCCAGGGAAATCACCAATATGATCCAGATATCTAAATCTTGTTAATACATCTGTATCCCAAAAATTTCCCTCTGCAAAATCATGTTCTTTCAGATAGTCTCCTTCATAATCTTCTAAGATTAAAAATACTCCCCAAAAGTCACCTGTATTACCTGTCTCTTGAGCCTTGTCTACAATTCTTAGTTGGCTATAATCAGTATATCTTGGCAACCCACCTGTAAGCTCAACTAATTTATATATAATAGACTCAGTCAAGCCATGAGAAGCAATGTCATTTACCCAAGTACCAGATAATATCAGCTTGTCTCTTTCTTGTTTATACTCATCACCACAATCATCTTCTACTTTAATTCCTCGTTCGTTATTCAAATCTATTTTAATACCAGGTTTATCTCTGACTGTTCTGCTTCCTTTTCCCCTAGGCCGAAAACGGATATGGTCAAACACTTTCCCATTATGCACCAAGGTACCTTCCCCCAAATAGTCATTTCCCTGATATTGATTGCCAACAGAATTGCCACCAAATTCCTGTCCGATAAAATAGTTCACAATGCTAGACTGCGCAATAATTGTAATGTCCTGTAGCTGATCAAGTTGATTGACATCATAACCGTTTATATTTTTATATCCATCATAGACGTAGTATGAGTAGTTCATTTCATGATGCAGTGGATCTGGAAAATACTGTATAGTGCCATTGGGTTGAGTTAACTTTATACGATAGCGTATCAGCCTACGATGCATCTGCACCGAGCTTGGTATTATCGCTGTATACACGCTATTGTTAGCTGTAGAATCTGGACCAACGCCGTCGTCTAATAATGGAACGGCAGTCCAGAGACTTGGTATTGCAGAGATTTCAAATCGAGACACATAACTTCCGGGGTCATTTATTTGGTATTCCAGTGATAGATTTGCCGTCCCTTGATAGGTCATATCATGTTTCGAAACATCAACCTTAATGCGTACTTCCTCACCAGTCATTGGGTTGTCAGGAGATTTACTGACGGATTCTATTACCACCACATCAGCAGAATTTTGTACAAATACTATAGTGTTTTGTTGTCCGGGTGTCGGATTACCTCCTGCCCAACTACCACCATGTTTTCCTGGTAAAAGAGGATTTATTTTTTGGATGGAGATTGGTGAATCGCCATTGTTTGCATACCGAACATTTGGCCATTCCTGCCAGCTTTTATAATCTACTTTGTCAATCTCTATACAGTTGGCATCTAAGAGCTTTATCGTTTCACCGTCATTTGATAATTTGCCGATAAACGAATCATACACATTTGTTGTAACGTTGGGAAATTCATTTGTGAATTCTTGTAGATTGGACACCACAATAAGATATTCTTGAGGGTCGATACTTGTTCCAAATGGAAATTTGAAATCAACTGCATCTGAGAGAGACCAATCAGAGATATCTACCGTTGAGGATGAAGTATTGAAGATTTCTATAAATTCAATATTCTGTTGGTTATTTGGAGATCGATAATTAACCTCATTGATTACTAGATCGGCAGCAGTAAGTTGGAGATAGAGAAAGGATAAATAAATGATAAACTTCAGTCGCATTGTTTTATTTCTACTTCCAAATAAAAAGTGAATTATAAGAAAGTTATAGACTAAAACTGGATACTGCCACTATTTCATAAGGCTTGTCACACATCTGTATATCAGTTATAAAAAGTAAATAAATTTTGTAGATGATATGTAGTTCCAATGGATATTGAAATCCAAAATTTAAAGTCAATTTCGAATGAAGTTCAATGATTGAGCTGTAGTCAAATTAAGGAAATATAGTATATATATTGTAGTATAGCAGGTTCAAATTTATCGGCATCTTTGACACAACATCCTTTTCAATTTACCCTTGTTGCGATACAACTCTACTGTCAAATTTGAATGTATTTGATTGATTGACCGCACAGGATTCTTTACATATTAAACTACTTCTATGCGCATTTTCTACCAAAATGGAAAACCCCTATGTCAATTTCTGAGTTGAATTGAGAGCATCCTGTCATGTAATTAAGGGCAAATTTCAATTTATCTGCAAAAGTATAACATTACTAATTTTATGCAGTTTGTATTGTCAAATTGCCAATTCAAATCCTGAATACCCAACCCAAACTTTGGTTCTCCAGAATCAAATTTGCAGAGGTTGTAGCGACTTGTGATTGCGCAGAATATCTTTATCTAAATGATACCGAAACAGGAGAGGTTCATAAATTTTCTATCAATTCAAGCACTGGCGAAATAACTGAAATTGGAACGCCATGGATGAGTGGCTTTACTAATCCTAGTATAATGTCTTAGTTTGTTAGTGCAGAAACTCATCCAATTGACTAAATGAGTTCATGGCATGTTGAAACTCTTTCTTGTCAATCGAAGAATTTGATTGCCCAAAGAAATCAACTAAATGTTCCATTGGCATATTTCCTGTCAATTCATCTTTCGCCATAGGACATCCTCCAAATCCATTTATTGCACCATCAAAACTTCGACAGCCACTGTCATAGGCAGCTTGGACTTTTTCTTCCCAGGTATCAGGATTTGTATGTAGGTGAGCATTAAATTCTACATCGGGAAATCTAGGAATTAAATTGGAAAAAAGATAATTAATAGACTCTGGGTTGGAAACCCCAATGGTATCGGAGAGAGAAAAAAGTCTGATACCCATACTATATAATTTGCCAACATATTTTTCTACTATTTCAACATTCCACTCATCGCCATATGGATTACCAAAACCCATTGAGAGGTACACTAAAAGCTGCTTCTTGTTCTTGATGGCAATAGCCTGAATATCTGCAATGCGTTCAAAAGATTTTTCAATTGTTGCATTCGTGTTCCTTAATTGAAAAGTTTCCGAAATGGAAAACGGATAGCCTAGAATATCTACCTCATCATACGCCACCGCATCGTGTGCTCCTCTCCTATTCGCCACAATGACTGAAAATAAAGAGTCTCCTGACGACTTATCAAGTGCTGTCAGCAATTCTCCAGAATCTGCCATTTGTGGAATTGCTTTTGGGCTAACAAAGCTACCAATGTCTATTCGGTCAAAGCCAACTTCCATCAAAGATTTAGCATAAGCAATTTTCCTCTCTGTTGGAATGAAAGTTTTAATTCCCTGAAGGGCGTCTCTAGGACATTCTATCAGTTTGACGTGATCCATATCAGACTGCTGATCTATATTCTTTCTTGTCTATTACAATTTTTGCAATTACTTCTTTTAATATTTCAGATGTTCCACCACCAATAGGTCCTAAACGACTATCTCTGAATAACCTTGCAAGAGGATACTCTTCCATATACCCATAGCCACCAAGAAACTGTAAACAACTGTAAATAACCTCATCCGCTACTTTCGTTGAATTCAGTTTTGATATACATGCCTCCTTCACTACATATGATCCTTTCTTGAGTTCATTGGCTACAGTATAATTGTATACCTTTATCATATCCACTTCTGACTCCATCTCCGCTATTCGATGTCTTAATGCCTGGAAACGATCAATCGATTTTCCAAAGGCTACTCGTTCTGACATGTATTGTTTCGTGTATTCTAATGCGAACTCTGCTCTTGCGTGAGCATTGATTCCCATGATTAATCTCTCTAAAGCAAAGTGTTGCATGACATAATAAAATCCTTTTCCTGCTTCACCCATTAAGCGATCAGTCGAAATCCTAACATTGTCAAATGCAATCTCTCCAGTATCCGAAGCACGCCAACCCAATTTGTCTAGTTTGCTGGCGCTGACACCGGGTGTATCTCTATCAATCAAAAACACTCCCATTGCCTTAGGATTTTCCTCTACATTCATTTTTGCAATCACCACAAGATAATCTGAATACACACCATTCGTGATAAAGGTCTTAGATCCATTAATCACATACTCGTCACCATCGAGGATTGCAGTTGAACGCATAGCACCTACATCGGATCCACCAAAAGGCTCTGAAATGCACAAGCATCCTATCTTGTCTCCATTGATGCTGTCTTTGAGATAAGATTGTTTGATCTCTTCAGATCCTTCAGCATTAAGATGTGTCATTGCCAAGTAAGCATGAGCCCACATAGCAGCAGCAAAGCCACCTGAATTTACTTTTTGGAGTTCTTCTAAAAAAATGACGGTATAAAATAAATCCAGATCTAAACCTCCATATGCCTCTGGATAATTAATTCCAAAGTATCCCATCTCTCCAAATTTCTTCCATATGGATTTGTCAATTTTGCCTTCCGCCTCCCATCGGTCAACATGCGGGACTACTTCTTGTTCCAGAAAAGTCTTGAGTCCGTCTCTAAACATGTTGTGTTCTTCCGTAAAATAGTCTTGGTACATCTTAGTATTATTTAGAACAATAAATTTTGTTTCACTTCTTTGTTTATTGGTCTTCCTATATTTTGTAGATAGGACTTACCATAGTATTGAATAAATGCTTGCATTCCTTTATCTGTAAAGTGCGGAATAATTGTAGACCATATCATCTTTTCAGCTTCTTCTTTTGATCCTACCTTTCTTACTGTCTCTTGTGATACCCAATAGTATGCCACCAACCAGGCATTTACTGCAAGCTGAGCATACATGCCATCAAACAGTTCAGGTTTGAGATTCCCAATTGAAACTCCGAAAGCAAACGCCTCTTTATTTCTGGTAATGGATACTTCAGACCAAATTTTCATGACATGGCGAATATGTTTATGCTCAAGGACAGAGCTGTCCCTAAATATAAATCTATAGCGGTCTTGTAGAATTCGACAAGTCCTGACATCAAGTGACAAATTCGAAAATGCAGGAAAGTCTTTACGTTGATCTTGTATGGCACGTACTTCACTAACCATCCTAACAACTAAGTCATTGAGGATATGAATTTTGTTCTTGTAGTGATATGCCAAATTACCTCTGCTCATCTCACATGCTTTCGCGATATCTGCAAGTGTTATCTGGTGATAGCCATGCGTATTGAATTGTTCTATAGAAGTAGAGAGAATACGTTTTTTTGTCTTCATAGTTACTGAAAACAAATATATTATCTTTTTTTAGTCTCCAAAGACTATTTTAATGTTAAGTATAGTTAATTTGTTAACAAGTGTACAGCACAAACATCATTATCTTTGTGGCTTATCTAATTCATCACGTCTTAATATTGATGTGTAACACCCTTTACCTGTTGATGAAAATTCATCAACCAAAACAATATCAATTTGTAGGATCTATCCTTTTATCAATGATGTTCTGTTTTGGCTTATCAACTCTAGGCGCCCAGCAAACTCAGATATTCGCGCCAACAGACGATGCGTATATTCAGAATGGTTCTGGAAACAACAATAATATTCTCAGGGTTGACCCCGGTTCAAGAGTTTCATATTTAAAATTTGATATGTCCTCTTATGTTGGATCGGTAAACTCAATGACTGCGAAATTTACTGTTAATGGAGATTCTGGAAATGGTGATGTTAGGTTTTATTCCTCCACATCGACTAATTGGACCGAAAACAACTTGTCTTCATCTAATGACCCACCTTTATCAAATTTGGTATCAACTATATCAGGTACCCATAACATTAATGATACGTACTCAATAGACGTAACCGGGATCAATACCAACAATGGTGTGTTTTCAATTATTATTATTATGCAAAATGGGGGGAATGACTTTGCCTTTGCATCGAAAGAAAATTCTAATACATCTGCAAGACCACAGCTTATCATTACTGGAGATTGTACTTCTCAGGGTACTCCTTGCGATGATGATGATCCATGTACAATTAATGACGTGTTAGATAATGACTGCAATTGTTTCGGTCAGTTCAATGATTCAGACAATGATGGTATCTGTGACATACTGAATCAATGCCTCTTTGATGCAAGCTCACCAGATAACCCTGACATCGATATTGACTTCAGCCATGAAAGAGGTTATTATACGTCGCCTTTTAATTTAGCCATATCATCGGATGATCCCACTGCGACCATTCGATTTACAACCAATGGCAGACAACCGACAACAACTACAGGTACATTATATAATGGACCTATTAGCATAAATACAACAACAGTTGTAAAAGCGTTGGCCTTTTCATCAGCAGATACGACAAGAGTGGAAGGACATACTTATGTATATATAGATGATGTCATCGATCAGCCTAATCAAGTGAGTGGTTTTCCAGCTGCAACAGGCTTATCAACTAGCATTAAAGATAATGGAACCTTAGGACCGATGCTTGACGATGCATTGACTTCTATACCATTTATGTCAATGAGTCTCGATCTTGATGACTATAATTTTATTTATAATACTAGTAGCACACCCAAACAAGCACATATAGAATTTTTCGATCAGGTAGAGAATGATAGTTATGATCGATCTACTGGAGTATCTACCTATGGTAATACTTCATTTAATAATCCCAATGCAGATAAAAAGAACTATCGATTTCGATTCAGACAAGAATTTGGTGCCTCAAAATTTGAATTTCCTTTGTTTGGGGAAGATGGTGCAGAAGATTTTGATGTCTTTGATCTAAGAGCAGGTGGTCAAGTAACTACTGATCTAGGCGGAGTTCAAAATATGCACGAAAAGATAATCAAAGATGCTCAAATAAGAATGAGTGGAAATGGTGTCCATGGTAGATTTGTACACCTATTTATCAATTCAGTATACTGGGGTGTATATACGCTAAGTGAACGACCTGCCAGAGCATTTGGAGAGTCATACTTTGGAGGCGACAAAGATGATTACAATACCATGAAAGGTACTTGTTGTCAGGATGTAGCACTACCTATTGATGGTACTGATGATTCTTACGATTTTATGAAAACTCAGCTGGGAAACTATCCAAATATAGAACATCTTATAGATGTAGATCATTTTATAGACTATGTTATGTTGTGCAATTATGGTCCACACGGTGACTGGCGGACATGGAATACTTATGCGATTGACAATCCTACAGCAGGTGTCCCATATCGGTTCTTTATTTGGGATGTTGAACCTTCGTTTGATAATGACTGGTATTTTACGGATTTCTTAGTTGATACAAGGAGTCATGAAGACATATGGCAACCCTTGAAAGCACATGAAGATTTCAGAATGAGGGTAGCTGATCACTTTGAGTGCAATTGTGAAGAAGATGCTGGAGATTTGAATCCAACAAATTTCGAAGCCTATTATGATCAGGTATTCCAGGAGAATAAGCTAGCATATCTTGCAGAAACAGCGAGATGGGGAAATAGAGTTTTGTATGAAGATTTTCTTGATTACAGAGATCATCTTATAAATAGTGGATGGTTTTTTAATCGAAAGAATGATATGAAGCAAGCCTATGAAAATGAAGATTTATACCCATCAAATGTAAATGCAGTTAACTATAATAGTGATGGTGGTATTGTTGCTAACGGTCATCAGATTGTACTAAACAATCCAAACTCAAGTGGTACAATCTATTACACTCTTGATGGTAGTGATCCAAGAGATCCAGGTGGAGCCGTTTCGGGTTCTGCAACTAGCTATTCTGGACCATTTAACCTTAATCAAGGAGTATTTGAACTTAAGGCGAGAGTTTTAAGAAATGGGAATTGGTCGGCTATGTGCCCAAGAACTTACTATGTTGATCAGAATTATTCCTCATTAGTTATCAACGAAATACATTACAATCCCAACGATTGTGATATTGTATTTGACAATATATCAGGAAGAAATTTTGAATTTTTAGAAATTAAAAATTGTGGTTCAACTCCTGTCAATCTGATGGATGTTTACTTCGATAGAGGTATCACATTAGATTTTGATTATTCGTTTGAACTACAACCTGGCGATTTCTATGTGCTTGCTGAAGACGCAGAATTTTTTGAACTAAAGTATGGTTTTGTTCCAGATGATGTCTATCAAGGTAAATTATCTAACAGTGGTGAAAATTTATGGTTACTGGATCCTGAAGGTGGCATCGCGGACACACTTCGTTACAATGATAATCCGCCTTGGCCAAGTACTGCAGACAGAGGATTCTTTAGTTTGGCCTTAATGGATTGTAATCTAGATAATGCATTAGCAGAAAGCTGGGGCATTCAATCCATATTTACGACTCCAGGTGAAGAAAATAATTTTACTGATTTCGGCGAACATTCATTTTCCGGTCTCATTATTAATGAAATCCATTACAACCCTCTTGATAGTGTTGATACAGCAACAGGAGATACCATTAACGGACGGAAATTTGAATTTATCGAATTGGTAAATATCAGTCCTTTACCAATCGATGTCACTGACTATGTATTTACAAGAGGTATTGATTATGAATTTCCTCCTGGGACAATTATTCAACCAGATCAATATATTGTTTTGGCAGAAGACAGATCTTCGTTTAGGGATAGATATGGATTTGATGCATTTGACAAATACGATGGACAACTTAGCAATAGTGGAGAAACCCTTTGGCTGACTAATGGCGCTACTGGAGTTCTTATTGACGCAGTCACTTATGACGATGAATTCCCATGGGATACAAATGCAGATGGTGGGTTTACTGATTTTAGTCTAGCACTCATAGACCCAATAGTAGACAATGATACAAGACTTAACTGGAGAGTACAATGTGACAAGATTTTCACCCCAGGTCAACCAAATGACTTAGGATGCTTTCCAGGTTATTCGTATGATGGACTGACGTTTACTGAAATACATTATGCTCCTTCTGGTGGAAATGCATTTGAATTCTTAGAACTACATAATAATTCAACGGCTATAATAGATTTATTGGAATTGAGAATATCAAATGCGGTAACGTATCAATTTGAAAGTAACTTTCTATTTCCAAATCAATATTTAATTTTAGCACGAGACTCTGCACTTTTTGAGAACACTTATAATATCACACCACATGGCGAATTTACTGGAGGATTGAATAGTAATGGTGAAACCTTGCTCCTAAAGGACTTGTTCGGTGTAACAATAGACTCTGTCAGCTATAGCAATTCTGCTCCTTGGCCAACTGAACCTTTACAGGGCGTAAGAAGCCTTGCATTAATCGATTCAGATCTTGACAACAGTCAAGGTGAGAATTGGTGTGTGCAAGAAACACCTCCTATTAGTCCCAGAACAACAAATAATTTTGCAGATACAGATAATGATTCTATTGCTGACTGTGTGGATACTTGCCCAGGATTAGACGATGGATTAATTGGTACAAGTTGCGATGATGGAGATCCATGCACAGATAAGTCTGTTTATACAAATTGTAATTGTGAGGCAGTACAGAACTTTGCTTTAACTGGAACAGCCTCAATGAGCTCAACTTTAGGAAATTCTAATGCTAGTAATTTGATTGATGGTGTTGTAAATAATTCGAATTCTGAACTGGCACATACAACAGGAAATACTCCAACTGACTGGGTGGAGGTAGACCTGGGTTCTGTTCAACCAATTACAACAGTCGCGATCTCAAATAGAATTAGTTGTTGTACAGAAAGACTTAGTAACAGTTACTTATTAATAGCAGACACTCCTTTTCCAGGAAACACTGATGTGACACTTGCATTATCAAATGCCGATTTTATTCATTCGATTCATGATGCAGCAGGTATTCCAATAATTGCTATTGATATCAATGTTTCAGGTAGATATGTCAGAATTCAAAAATCAGGTTTAGATTTAGTCAACACGCCGCTAAATCTACGAGAGCTTGAAGTCTTCGGATTAGAAACTACCATAGCAGATGCAGATGCAGATGGCGTTTGTGATGGTCTAGATCAATGTGCAGGTTTAGATGATGCATTGATTGGAACAGCCTGCGAAGATGGTGATCCTTGCACAATAGGTGAGACTTTCAATGCCAATTGTCAATGTATTGGAGGTACAACTGGAGATGAAGATGCTGATGGCATTTGCGATGCGCTTGACGAATGTCCAGGATTCGATAATGCATTGATTGGCCAAGCTTGTGACGATGGTGATCCATGTACTACAGGAGAAACCTATGATGCCAACTGTGGATGCAGTGACGGTGTATTTATAGATTCTGATGGAGATAATGTGTGTGATGTTAACGACCAATGTCCAGGCATCAATGATAGCTTGATTGGTCAAGCATGCGATGATGGAAATCCGTGTACAACAGGAGATACCTACGACTTAGCTTGTCATTGCCAAGGAATTCAATCAGGAGACCAAGATAATGACGGTGTGTGCGATGTACTGGACCAGTGTCCCGGCTTCGACAATAATTTAATAGGCACTCCATGTGATGATGGCATCTTATGTTTCATTGGCAGTACCTGGGATAGCAACTGTAACTGTACAGGTGGTTTTTTCTCTGACTTAGATAATGACAATGTCTGCGACCCACTGGACCAATGCCCAGGCTATGATGATAATGTTGATGTCAATGGCAACGGTATTCCGGATGGATGCGAAGGCTGCCCAGATTATATAAATGAGCATTCACAAAATACAATTACAATTGACAGACGTGCCAACATCAAACTTTCGACAAATGGTTGGGTTCCAGCAAACGCCGACATTGAATATCAAGCAGGCGAAACAGTAGAGCTATTGCCTCATTTTGAGGTTAGAACTGGAGCGGTGTTTCACGCTTATATATCACCGTGTAATTAGTCTTTTCGTATAGATAAAGAGACCAATTTGTAGTTTCCAAAAGTCCAGATTAAAGCTCATATTAAGAAACTATAGGAAATTAATTTCAATGCATACCAGATTTAAAATTGTTGCCATACAATTTAAGTGAAGCTATTTGAATGGCAATTTGAACATAACGATTCAAGGTGTTGAACTGTATTCCGCTGAAGTACCCGTGAGTAATTATAAATTGGCAGTCAGTAGTGTTTTTGGTGGTGGGTTTACGCATTATTGCTATTACATCAAACGGGGTAGTTTAGTCCGTGTCAGTAGGATAATTGAGCACAGAATCGATAGCTTGTTGTGCAAGACCTTCCATGTGCTTATATCCCGCGGGCG
>CAYNMW010000020.1:0-25529 GCA_964398295.1 uncultured Saprospiraceae bacterium
TTTTTCCAAATTACATTTGTCCCGATTTTTACAAAAAATCCCGCCAAATGACATTGGGTCTCGACCCATTGAATCGTTATCACATCTCAATTTGAGTTTTCAACCATTCCATATCAACATGCTTTTCGATCAGGTCGATCGCACGTGTTACTTTCCAAGGTGTCCGACGATTGATTTTTACTTCGAGTCTACTAATCTGTAAACCCACACCATATGTCTCTAGCTTTGTGCGGATTACAGGAATCTCATATTTATTGATGTATTCGAGCGATTCATCTGACAATGCACCTTCACCAGTAATGACAATCCCAGATAATGGACAATAATCCAACTCTCTTACATTGGCAAAAGATATCACTCGCTTGATCGCTCTGTCAATCAATCGCACACCAGTCAAGAGTAATAAATCTTTGAATGGTTTTAGTTCTTTCAAATCCATCAACGAACCTCCAATGACATCCGCAACCCTATTGTATAAATTGTCTTGATGCATGATTACCTCTCCTTTTATTGCTGCACATATCGTTCTTACCAATGGGTAAGCTAGTGTTTCATCATACGGCAAGACACCCAATAAACGCAGATCCTTTTTCTTTAACCAAGCATTTAAATATCTCTCTACTTTTTCTGCTTTCGAAGGAATGACCTTATTGACAATTACCCCAATTATATTTACACCTTCTTCTCTGAACAAGGAGGTAGTCATATTCAACATATCAATTGTGCTCCCGATACCACCTTCTACAACCATGATGACACCTGCATCCACAAGTTTTGCAACTCGAGCATTCGACAAGTCAGCAATCGTTCCAACTCCGGGATGACCAGTTCCTTCAAAAATGGACAATTCGTGTGTTTTGTTCAATTCTTCCTTGGCATGAATGATCCTTGGTTCAAATCCAAAGGAATGGTTGTCATCTAATATTATCTCCGAAGTTCCTTTAGAAAAAATGACTGGACTGTGCAAAGTAGGATCAATTTCGAATCCGATAAGATCTGAAAACAAAACAGTATCCTTGTCTACCTTGTGTTGTTGAATATTCACATATTGCTGTCCTACTGGTTTGCAATAGCCTACATTCACACCTTGTTTAGCAAAACTTTTTACCAGTCCTAGTGTCGTTGTTGTCTTCCCAATATGTTGACTTGTAGCTGCTACGAAAAGGTTCTTGTACTTCTGCATATTCCATTTGGTTTCAACTCAAAATAGTCATTGACATTGACATTGAAGAATATAATGCTTCTCTTCGCAGAGTAGAATTTAACTCTCAGTTAGATCATAAACAAATCGCTACTAATTCGATCCGCTATGGTCCAATATCCATCAGCAATGACTACACTCTCCCCTTCCATTAAAAGTTGTCCACCCTCTAAATAATTCTTTGATTCCAATTGAAATCCACGAATAAATGATTTACCAAATCGCTTAATTATTGTCGTATTCACACCCCATTTTGTACGCAAACCAGTGAGGATATATTCATTGTATTTGTCCTTAGTGGTCAATGTTTCTTCTTCTGTTATTGAATGGTTTTGTTGAATCGCGTTTATGTAAGCAGCATTGTTTGATGCATTCCAATATCGCCTTGACCCATCAAAAGAATGTGCAGAAGGACCAATACCTAAATACTGATTCCCTTTCCAATAATTGGTGTTGTGCGTCGCATACTTTTCATCTCTGCAATAATTTGAAATTTCATAATGATCAAAGCCGAATGTTGCCAATACAGAATGAATGGTATTGAATTGACCGCCAACTTCTTCATCTTGCATTTCCTGAAGTGTTCCTTTGTGCAATTGATGATGAAAGGCAGTCTTGGCTTCGATGGTCATTGCATAACAAGACATATGCTGAATAGGCTTCTCTGCCAGACGATGGAGATTATGTAATAGCTTTTCTTGCGTCAATCCATTAAACCCATAAATCAGATCAGCAGAAATTTCGAATGCATTGGCAGCTAACAAACGATCCAGAGATTCTATACAATCTTGAGATGAATGTGATCTGTTCATAAATGTCAAATCATCCTCGTGTAAGGATTGTATACCAAGACTGATGCGATTGATGCCTGACTCGGCCCAAGAGCTGATGCTAGATGGATTGACATCGTCTGGATTCGCCTCTAATGTTATTTCAGGTTCTGGTACAAGTTGGTAATGTTCAGATACTGTTGTAAGAATTTTAGTCAGCTGATCCTGAGTTAGGATAGAAGGTGTACCTCCGCCAAAGTAGATTGTATGAATTGGTTGGTTTGCTAAAAACTGAGTTTTCTGTTTGAGTTCAATTACCAAACATTCTACCAATTCTGGTATTCTACTTTGATTCGTGCTAAAATGAAAATTACAATAATGACAGGCTTGTTTACAAAAAGGTATATGTATATATAGCCCTGCCAATTATAAGTAGATGCTAGAAGTGTCCATTGGCTGGTTTTTTATTCGCCAGCTTCTTCTCTTTTTTCTTTGCTGTTGTAAGCTAGTGCTAATCCAATCAATAAGCCAACTCCTGTACCCATTGCAGTTTGACCTGCTATTGTTCCTACAGAAATTCCAATTGCTAAACCGATTGCTATGCCTTCTCCTTGTGTCATGATGAGGTATTTTATAGTCTTTTGACTTAAGTATTTGTTAAAGGTGACATTTTTCTAAAAGAAATTACAATTATTCTATCATCCTTTTTACTCTCAGAAATGAGCTTACCAAGTGAGAATCTATATTTTGATAAAACTAGAAGCCTCTAATGAGCCGTCCTGATACCAAATTTTCAAAAAATAGACACCAGATCTTAAATCAGATATATCGTGTGTATTCTTAGCGTTTTTGGTAAAATGTAACTTTCCATCAGCATCAAAGAATTGAATTCGGTCGATTGTTTCTTCTGTTTCAATCGTAATGATAGATTGGGCGGGATTGGGATATATGACCAAGGTACTTGACTCAAATTGGTCGTTTACAGATGTAATTCTATCACAAGCAATCCCATCTGCACTCCCCCAAACAAATCCGACATATTCAGGATGATCTATGAAGGGATTTCGATTGCCCTGGATAGCAAATACAGCATCATTTCTATCTAGTTCTTTCTGAGAAACCGGATCCATTTCATGCCATCTGACCAGTAAATTTATGTACCAATCTTCGAAAAATGGAAATGCTTGACCAACAAATACAACTCGTCCTCGAGAATTAACGGTTGCCCATTGTTCTGCAAACTCTTCATAACGGGTTGCGACATAAAGGTGCATTCTCGCTATATCTCCTTTGTATTCATCTATTGGCTCAAAAATATCCCCATCAAATCCAGTTACAGAAGATCTACCCATTTGCGAACCGTTGGCAGTAACAAGCGTAGGATTAGATGTTTCCCCGTATGGGAAATTAAGGCGAATACTGTTTACAACTTTATCAACCGGAATAACAAAATGTAT
Source organism: uncultured Saprospiraceae bacterium (assembly GCA_964398295.1). Taxonomy (GTDB): domain Bacteria; phylum Bacteroidota; class Bacteroidia; order Chitinophagales; family Saprospiraceae; genus CALFUK01. The sequence continues at coordinate 3,429 of CAYNMW010000020.1, forward strand.
ATCCGAAAACTGGGTTGTTTCTTGATCGCCTCCCCACCAGGATGTCGGAAATGAATGCTCTCTATTATAGAAAAGACCTTCACTGGTGATATCCTGACCAAAATCTCTGTCTTCACCAGGTGTATATTCATATGGCTCATTTCCATCTGGAATATCGCTATACATATCCCAAATAATCTGTCGTTCTCCAGCATCATTCAGTCTGAGGTCTGTCGTAAAATGAGAATCCCAAACATCAAATGCAAAAGAGGTATATGCTATAGGCCTGTGGTTACTGATAAGCTGACTCAAGCCAGTTTTAAGATCACCACATCTCAAACCATTATCAATGTCTGATTCGATTTCTGTATAATAATCTGAGCCAATCTCAATATCATCTAGGAGGATATCAAAATCGTCTACTTGATTAAAAAAGCGGAATGCAAAATGGATTGACTCGCCTTCAATCATGGAAAGATCAATTGTAGGATGAAAGATAAAATTATTGATTTCACTGTCATCACCAATCGGATATATATCAATAGGTATTGATTTCCATTCTGTATTTATAACCTCTTGGTAATCTACGTTACCAGAAAAATCAACAGCATACAATAATTCCAAATCGCCATTTACAATTTTGTTTTTGTATCTGAATGTAAAGTATGGCAAGGTACTGCTGGATAAATCTACCTCTTGAGACACAAGCCATATATCAAAGTCCGATCTGTTTCCACGGAGTCGAATTGCATTCTGACCAAACTCTGTCGTACAATTCCAGCTCGATTGATTTGGATCCTCCTGAACAATAGCCCATGTATTTTCTGCACAATCATTGAAGGGTTCGAACAGATCAATCTGTGCAATCAAGTTTGAAGTACTTATACATATACAACTCAAATAAATGACTGCTAATAATCCTTTCAAGAATGAGCTTTTTCGGATGTAAATAAAGTCAGTGAATCCTTTTTCAGAATTTGAAGGTATTCATTTATGTGTGAAAGGTGTGTTCTGAAATTGACAATTGCTACCCGAAGCCACACCTCTTCATTGATACTTGTCGTCGAAATAAAGAATTTGGAATTTTCTCTTATTTTTTTCGACAATTTCAAATTCATCTTGTTGTCTTCATCCAAATTTCCGGAGTCGTATCTGTACATACTTACCGACAATTGAGGGACAGGACCAACTTTAAATCCTAGCTTTTGCACTTCTTCATGAAAATACAATGTCAATAAATGTTTCTCATGTAGAGCAGCTCTGAATGCTGCAATACCGTGCAATTGCAGTGGCAACCACATTCTCAATCCACGAAAATGTTTAGTCAATTCTGGAGAAACATCAGCAGGTGAAATTTCAGGATTATCGTCATAGGCATCCTGCAGATAGTTAGCTTCTACATGATGCGATTGTAATAGTTTGTCAGATGACTTGATGAGGACAGCACCAGAACCATAAGGAAGAAACATCGTTTTGTGTGGATCCATGACTATAGAATCGGAAAGTGCTACACCTTTAAATAAAGAACTCATGCTATCAACCAGCAAAAAGAATCCACCATATGCTGCATCAATATGAAACCAACAATTGAATTCTGCAGCAATATCACCTATAATTTCAAAATCATCGACCGCTCCTGCATCTGTCGTCCCGCATGAACCTACAATCATGAAAGGGTTTAGTCCACTATCTTGGTCCATTACGATTTGATCTGCTAGTTCTGATGTGTCCATCATGAATCGATCATCAACCGATATTTGTCGAATGATGCATTCTCCCAAACCTGCAATCTTCAAAGCTTTGAAGACGCAATGATGAGTTTGGTGTGTGAGATAAACTACTGATTTAGCTACTTTATTGGAAGTAATATTTTTAGCATCTCTTGCAGTAACAATAGCAATCAAATTTGCAATAGAACCACCACTAGGAAGATTGCCAAAAGCAGTTGCAGGATAACCCACCATCTCTATCATCCATCTAATGAGCATATTTTCCATTTTGACAGCACCTGGGCTTCCAAAATATATGCCTGCATAATTATTGGTAAAGGCAGCGATAAAATCTCCGACTGCAGCACTGTATAATCCACCCCCAGGAATGTAGCCAAGGTGGCCTGGGCTTGAGGGCCTGACTCCTGGATCATCAACACCTTCTTTGAGAATTGGAATTAAATCTAAAATCGGTCGAGGATCTTCACTAAAGGGAAATTGCTCTAGTACATTACGTTTAGAGAATTCCTTTCCAAACGAATTGTCTGTTTGTCGTTGAGTTAAAAATTCTTTTGCATACTTGCCTGATTGTTCTAGCCATGCATCGAGAACTTCTTGAGAAGGCTCCAAAGTAGATGCTTTCTCTTCTAGTAATTCTAAATGCTGCTTATCGATCATTGGCAATCAGTAGCTTGGTACTGAAGGATCTATTTCTGAAGACCAAGCGAGAATTCCTCCTTTCAAATTATACAACTTTGACAATCCAAGATGCTGTTGGAGTTGCAATATTGCTGTTGCACTTCTTTGACCACTACGACAATGAATGACAACATCTTTTTCTTTAGATATCTTTTCTGCTTGTTCTATAATGTTACCTAATGGAATTAGCTCGCCTTCTAGATTGCAAAAATCAAATTCGTATTGTTCTCTACAATCGATCAGTTGAAAATCTTTTCCCGAGTCTTTCCACTCCTTTAATTCTGATACTGTAATTTCTTTTACTTCTGCCATATTTGTTTGTATTTCTGATCCACAAAATTGCTCATAATCTATTAAGCCATCTATGTGGATATCTGGATTCTTTTTAAACGATAAAATTCTACTTTCTAATGTCAATGCATCAAACAATAACAGTTTGCCGATAAGAGGCTCCCCTACTCCAGATGCAATTTTTATGATTTCACTTGCTTGCATTGTACCAATAATACCTGGCAATACACCCAAAACCCCTCCTTCTGCACAGTTAGGTACTGATCCTGGCTCAGGCGGTTCAGGATATAAATCCCGATAGTTAGGACTAAACGTACCGTCTTCTTGCAAGTAATTGAAGACGGATACCTGGCCTTCGAATCGATATACAGAACCATATACATTTGTCTTCGCCAAAATCACACAAGCATCATTAACAAGATATCTGGTAGGAAAATTATCTGTACCATCTGCAACAATATCATACGATTCAAAAATCTCTATTGCATTCTCAGCAGTCAATCGCTCCTCATAAACATGTATGGTAATTAGTGGATTTGCAAGTCGCAATTTTTCAGCTGCGACTTCAGCTTTTGATTTCCCGATATCTTCAGTGGTATACAACACCTGCCTTTGCAGATTACTTTCATCAACCACATCATCATCAATTATGCCAATCACTCCAATTCCTGCTGCTGTCAGGTATGAGAGCATTGGGCATCCAAGCCCACCAGCACCTACGATTAGTACCTTTGCTACAGAAAGTTTTTGTTGACCTTCTGCACCAAATTGAGGTATCGAAATATGTCTACTATATCTGATAAATTCCTGCTGATTCATCTATTATTCATTCCTGTGCTTCGTAGTGCGAATGTAGCCCTTTGCAATCACATTGTATCTGTATCATGGTCGATATGCCCCTAATATTTTGTGGGATTCAAATCTCAAGTACATAACCTAAAACTATATGATCAAGTTCATTAGAATATACACTTCCATGATGATGTACGCCGCTTTTACCCCTATTTATGGGCAAAATGATATGGACTGCTCTTTGGGTATCATCCCACATATCGAACTGCATGTGAGGCATATTGGCTGTAAAGGCGGAAGAAAGCATATTGTTTTTGTTTTCTCCAACTGGCGAAGATATCAGTAAGATTGAAGTATCTAAGAACGGCTCTGCTTATGTACCAGTACTACTAGACAACTTTGGCAATTTAATCGAGTTTGGACTTTCAATCTTATTTGATGTGTCTTCTTTTATATAGGAAAAAATCATATATAAAATTATAAATCAGTATTTTATATATTACATTTTCTTGCAATATATAATAAAGATTTTATATTTGCTTTCACATTATCCAAACCGATTTACTAAAAGGTCTCATGAGCAAAAAGAAGCTGAAATCCAGCAAAAGGAAAGCTAAACCCTTTTCTGATCCTCGGATTCCGAAGATTGTTGGCATACTATTCCTATTTTTTTCATTCTACTTATTGGTTGCGTTCATCTCCTATCTATTTACTTGGAAAGCAGATCAGGACAAGGTCTTGATGTACTCATGGAGTATCATATTTGAAGGAGACTTAGCGGTAACCAACTGGTTGGGTAGATTAGGTGCCTTTATTTCAAATACATTCATGTATTGGGGCTTTGGAGTGTCTTCATTTTTATTTATCCCTCTTTTCTGGAAAATGGGGATAGATCTTATCCGTACGAAGTCAATCAAAGATGCTATATCCTTATCAAAGTACATTATACTATTTGTTGCCTTTCTTTCTATCTTATTAGAATTTATATTTCAGACATCTACATTTACATGGGGTGGGATATTTGGTACAAGTACAACTTACTGGCTCATCAATTTTATCGGTAGAATAGGATTAAGTTTACTTCTGTTTTTCAGCACATTAATTTTTCTAACCTGGTACTTTAATCCAAGTTTTGAAAAGCTAGAATTAGTAATACCAGAAGGACCAAAATTTGATTTTCAACTACCAACTTTTGACTTCTTTAAAAGCAGCAACACTAAACAAAAAAAGCGTTCAAAATCAGATCGTCCTGTGGATGATAATAGACAATATTCTGCGCTCAAACCGAATTTTTCAAAAAATTTGGGTGGGGCCATTCCAAAAACCGATGCAGATGGAAAACCAGCTCAGGCTATTTCGGATAACAATCAATTAGAATTCGAAGTACCTGAGTCCATCTCTTCAAAACCCAAGAAACAAGCCAAAAAGCCTCCTGTAGTACCACAGCAATTGGAAATGGAGATAAGTGGATCTGATGTCAATGTGACAGAAGGCAATGCAATTTCTATAGAAGAAAAAGCTACAGCAAGTAAACCAATACTTGGCGTTGACGAGAATAATGTTGATCATTCTGAGCCTTATGATCCGACAAAAGATTTGCGCAGCTACAAAAAGCCATCAATTGAATTGCTAGAAGCATATGAAGATCATAAGTATGAAATAGACAGATCCGAACTTGAAGCAAACAAAGATCAGATTATAGAAACTCTTCTAAACTATAAAATAGAGATAGTTAAGATCAGAGCGACTATCGGACCTACTGTAACCCTCTACGAAATTGTCCCTGCTCCAGGTGTCAAAATCAGTAAGATCAAAAATCTTGAAGATGACATTGCACTAAGTCTGGCAGCTCTGGGAATAAGAATTATTGCTCCGATTCCTGGTAAAGGAACTATCGGAATAGAAGTGCCAAATAAAAAGCCACAAATCGTATCGCTAAAAGAAGTCCTCAAATCTGATAAATTTCAGAATGCAAAAATGGACTTACCTATTGCCCTCGGTAAGACAATTGCAAATGAGGTCTTTGTTGCAGACTTAGCCAAAATGCCTCACCTTTTAATTGCTGGTGCAACAGGTCAGGGTAAATCAGTTGGGATCAATACGGTACTCATGTCCTTATTGTACAAGAAACATCCATCTCAAGTCAAACTTGTATTGGTAGATCCAAAAAAAGTAGAATTATTCCCATACTCAAGTCTGGCCAAGCATTTTCTGGCATATTTGCCTGATGCGGATGAACCAATCATAACAGAAACTAAAAAAGTTGTCCATACGATCAATTCGCTTTGCATTGAGATGGATGAACGTTATGATCTACTCAAAAAAGCAAGAGCGAGAAACTTAAAAGAATACAATCAAAAATTTATAGGCCGTAAACTCAATCCTCAAAATGGTCACAAATTTATGCCATTCATTGTATTGGTGATTGATGAGTTTGCAGACTTAATCATGACTGCGGGTAAAGAAGTAGAGTTACCTATTGCAAGATTAGCTCAGCTGGCTCGTGCCGTTGGCATACACTTAATTATTGCGACTCAACGACCTTCAGTCAATATCATAACTGGAACAATAAAAGCTAATTTCCCAGCTAGGATTGCATTTAAGGTCACTTCCAAAATTGATTCTCGTACCATTCTAGATACTGGCGGAGCAGATCAACTAATTGGACGTGGAGATATGCTACTGTCTGTAGGTGGCAATATTGTCCGTCTGCAATGTGCATTTGTCGATACTCCAGAAGTTGAATCTGTGATTACTGAAATCTCAGAACAGCAAGGATATCCTGATGGATTTCACCTTCCTGAATACCTTGATGAAGATCGAGAAATGGGAGGAACGAATATGAAAATGTCTGACCTTGATGAGCACTTTGAAGATGCAGCAAGACTAGTGGTTGGCACGCAATCTGGATCAACTTCCATGATTCAACGGAAAATGCAATTGGGATATAACCGAGCAGGTCGTATCATGGATCAAATGGAGGCACTTGGTATCGTAGGACCTTCACGAGGCAGTAAGCCAAGAGAAGTACTGTACCATAGCGAAATGGAATTGATGAATTACTTAGATCATCTCAAGAGTTCGAAATAAGGAATAATCCATCATTATCATTGGTTAACGGTTTCCAGTTTTCTGGCATCATCAAAATTGTACACTCTTTCATCAAGCAGAATCCCATGTTCGAGCCATGCTTTTAGATTGACCATCCAGAAGGACCAACCTAAACTACAGCCATAGAAAAAGTTCTTTTTACTTTCTTCATCTGTCGCTATACCAGTTTGCTCCAAAATTAATTGCGTCGTGTTTTCATCATGTTGTTCAAAACGTAATGTTACTATTCCAGCTGGATCAAAAGAGAACACAATTTTTTCGTTGCGAACAACATCTAACATTTCCCCTTTTTGAATCATTTCTGGCCAACCATACCACGTCCACTCAAAGCTGCAATCCTTCGTTACAATTTTACCTTTTTCTAGTTGTGTTCCATTGTCATAAAATTGAGCTCTCTTCAAAAACCACTCTTCCATTTCTCCTTGCTTACTCCACGCATCAAATACTTCTTGCTTGTCGGCCCGAATAAAAACACGCCTTGTAAATTGTGTCCAATCATTGTTGAATGAAATACTCATACATATTATTTTCTGTTTAGAAATCTTGAGATGCATCTTTGAAAGATACGTCAATGCTTACTTATTATTAGATAGTCAATTATTGTGAATAGTAGTATTTATCATAATAAGGACTAATTTTATTCAACATATACGTTATGATAGTAGATTAGTAAATCACCTCAGACAATGAAAAGAAGAAATTTTTTAAAAAACACCTTCTATGCAGGCTCTATCGGGCTTATTCCTTCTTGTAAGACTCAGAGTCTGGCAAATTATTCTACCACTAAAGAAGTAAAACAACTTAAATCCCCTCTTGGCATAGCACTGGTAGGGCTAGGAGACTATAGTTCTACTCAATTGGCTCCAGCAATACTCCGTACCAAACATTGTAAGCTTACAGGTATAGTCACTGGTAGTCCCGATAAAATTTCAACGTGGCAAGAAAAGTATGATATAAAGGACGCTAATGTTTACAATTATGAAAACATGGGTGGTATTGCAGACAATGATGACATAGATGTCATATACATTGTGCTACCAACTGGTCTGCATGCAGAATATGCGATTAAAGCAGCCAATTGCGGTAAACATGTCTGGTGTGAAAAACCAATGGCTATGACAGCAAAGGAATGCCAGACAGTTATTGATGCTTGCTATACCAATAATGTCAGACTTGCCATCGGGTATCGAATGATGCATGAAACGAATACGAAAGAATTAATCTCTTATGTCGATTCAAAACCATTTGGAGACATTACAGAAATTCAAGCTACTGCATGTTATTCTGGTGGCAAGCCAAATTCTTGGAGAGCTATCAAGTCATTGGGCGGTGGTGCACTTTATGATATGGGTGTCTATACGGTAAATGGAATTCGTTACGCTTCTGGTATGGAGCCGGTGGAGGTTATATCCGCAGAACAAATCATTTCAAGACCAGAATTGTTTACTGAGGTAGATGAAACAACAAAATATACATTAAGACTTCAAAATGGTGTCATAGCAGAAGGTCTTACCAGTGTAGGACTCCCAGAAAACGAGTTGAAGGTCATTTGTGAAAAAGGCTGGTATAATTTAAGCCCAATGCAATCTTACTATGCCGTGACTGGCAAACGAAGTGATGGTCATAAATTAGATGCGTTTGTCACCTGCCAACAATGTATTCAAATGGACGATGATGCGCTTGCAATTATAAACGGTACTCCTTTCATCTGTCCAGGTGAAATGGGTAAAAGAGACATTCAGATAATTGAAGGGATCATTAAATCCGCAAAGACAGGCCAACCTGTAGATGTGAGTTGAATTCACAAGGCGCTGAAGCAGCTTGGACTTAAAAGGAGGAGTTGAAATTTTAAATTGATCTTAAGTCCAAGTGGTTTGAACTATTTGTACATAATGACCGAATCAATCTTTATTCACTATACAATGGCGAACTCAAATACCGATCGCCTCTATCACAAACAATAAATACAATTGTACCACTCTCCATCTCCTCACTTAGTTTGATCGCAGCAGTACAAGAGCCTCCGCTACTCATACCTGCAAGTATTCCTTCTTCCTTTGCCAAGCGCCTTGCCATGTCTGTTGCTTCTTCCTGACTCACATCTATAATTCGATCCACTCTTCTTTCATCATAAATCTTTGGTAGAAACTCCGGTGGCCATCGACGTATACCTGGTATACGAGATCCGTCTTCAGGTTGTGCACCAACAATTTGTATGTCTTGATTCTGTTCTTTCAGATATTTAGAGACACCCATTATCGTCCCTGTTGTACCCATTGCCGAAACAAAATGCGTGACTGTGCCATTTGTATCCCTAAACACTTCTGGTCCTGTGGTTCGATAGTGCATTGCGGGATTGTCTTGATTACCAAATTGATTAAGCATGAAATAGTCTTGTGTCTCTGCCATTTCCTTTGCTTGCTCTCGTGAAAAGGTAATGGTTTTTTCTCCTGGAGTGAGTTTGACATTTGCACCATAAGCCTTCATGGTCAAGACTCTTTCTTTTGTAGCTGTCTCAGGCATCAATAAGGTGATTTTCAATCCCATCAACTGCGCGATCATTGCCAGTGCAATCCCAGTGTTTCCACTTGTTGCTTCCACCAGATGATCTCCTTTTTTGATATCTCCACGCTCTAAGGCTCCACTGATCATACCAAAGGCAGCACGATCTTTTACGCTCCCACCTGGGTTATTGCCTTCAAGTTTACCATATATGGTGACATTTGGATTCGTAGGAATTCTTTCCAATTTTACCAATGGCGTGTTACCGATTAATGTTGTTATACTACTCATCTGAACAATCTATTTAGCAAATCCTTTAAACACGTACGTATCTGTTTCTCCATTACCATCTACATTCATCTTTGCCTGGTAATATATTTTTGATTCTTCGGGGACAGATTTCGTTAGCCATACATTTCCTCCTATAATACTTCCTTTACCAATAATGGTTTTCCCACCAAGTATTGTAGCTCCGGCATAAATGACAGAGTCATCTTGAATTGTAGGATGTCTTTTATTGTTTGCGTCTTTTTTGCGCACACTTAATGCTCCTAAGGTAACACCTTGATAAAGCTTAACATGATTGCCTATAGTTGCAGTTTCACCTATAACGATGCCTGTACCATGATCAATGCAAAAGGACTTTCCGATAATAGCCCCAGGATGAATATCAATTCCTGTTTTGCTATGTGCATGTTCTGTAATGATTCTAGGTATATCATTCACACCCATCAAGTGCAATTCATGTGCAATCCTATATGCAGCTATGGCAAAGAAACCAGGGTAACTCCTGACGACTTCTTTTTTACTATTGGCAGCTGGATCCCCTTCAAAAATTGCGTCAATATCTAGTAACAATAGATCGTAAACAAGAGGTAATCTGGTAAAAAATCCATCCACGATCTGGTTAACGCCAGTTTTATCTTCTATATCATTTTTGAGTAGCAATTCGACTAAAGCTATTTTATTCCGTTGAATAGCTAAGGTCACCTGAGCCTTTGTGTACAGTTGCTCTGCTGAATAATCACAAAACAATAAACCCAATAAGCCTGTAAAGAATTCAGCAACTTCGGATGGTTGAGGACATCCCGTTTTACTTTTGTGCTCCTTGAGAAGCTTTTCAATAAAATCCTCTTTCATTCTACAAAAATAACGTTAAAGCAGCATTTAAACACATTAATCTTATTAGTTGTAGTGTATTTGATAGAATTCCATTTCAATGGCGTTGTCATTTTGTAGGAGGGTTGTTCGATTTGTGTAGATTGCAATAGATGAGTTTCAGGATTAACTTTGTAATATCAATTTAGCAAAAACTGAATTGGTTAAAACACACACCCGATCATACTCTGTATTTTGAAAATTAGAGTAAGCCACATCAAAGTGAGTTCTTCACTTTACAAATTTTAAAAATCCATTTCGTTTGAAGATTTGACAACTCTGACAACGAATACTTGTGTCTCATACCTAGTCTTCAAGACAGTGTATACCTATTATTAAATCCTAATAATTATTGACATGGAAACACGTAAATTTCTTTATGTGATAGGGACTTTTATTGCCCTACTTTTATCCCCACTTACCAATTTTGCTCAGTGCAATAGCACTAGCTTTGGCATCGACACCTATACTGTTCTTTCTAGCCAGCAGGCTGTTACTATCACGCCTGAAATATCAGGAATGACTTACAATGATGTAACAGGTGAATTTGTCGCCATTGGTGATGGAGGCTCCGTAGCAAGACGACATCCGGTTGGCATTTGGTCAGCATTTGGTGTGAATGCATACGGTGGTTCGCACTGTCTAGATAATAGATTCAGTGACATTGAAGCCATTACTTATATCAGCTCAAATGGCGGAACCCACCAATACGCGATTGCAGATGAAAGAGACAGAGCGCTCGTTTTTGTTGACATATCTAATACACAAACGAGTCTATCTCACAGTTCCAATTACCTCAAATTTTCTGGACTTGGTTGCGGCGGCAATAACGGTATTGAAGGTGTAGCCTATGATGCAGCTTCTGGTAAAATGTTTTTTGCAACGGAACATTCCGAACAGAAAATTTATAGTTTTCAAGTTCCTTCCAATATTTCAGGGCAAACGGTTAATGTAACGGAAGTTGTTGATTTAAGAGATGTCCCTGGGTTAAATACATATTCCACTCACGCTCTGGATATTCTTCCAAATGGAAATATTGTTGCCTTGGTTACTATACCTGGAAATGGAGACAATGGTGCTTTTGCTCGTATGTTAGTTGAGTTTAACCAATGCGGTGACATGTTGGCTAAAATGAATGTACAACCAACTATTTCAAATTCAGCCGAATTAGAAGGTGTAGCTGTGCAAGGGAATGATATTTACCTGATTGGTGAATTTGGAGTATTTTACAAATTGACACAAGAAGCTCCTCCATCTATACAGGTTATTACACCAGGAACCCAAGGTTCTTTTACAGGTGGTTCTAACACACAAGTGAATTGGATTAGTACCAATGTTACAGGAAACGTTGAAATAGAATTACGACTCAATGGAAATTTCATTTCAACTTTAAAAAATAGTACATCTAATGATGGTTCTGAATTAGTAACATTACCCAATATAAACACGAATACTTCTGGATACACGATTAGAGTGATCAGTAAAAATGATACTGCAGTTTTTGGTGGCAGTAGTGATTTCTCAATTACAGTACCAGGAACCATTATGGTTGTTTCTCCATCGACAGGAGACATGTTTACTGTTGGTTCTCCAATGGCAATCACATGGACTTCTCAAGGCCTATCAGGTAATTTAACCTTAGAATTATATAAAGGTGGAGCATTCCAAACCTTATTGGCAACCAATACATCAAATGATGGCTTGCAATCAGTCTTAATTCCCAATCTTGCGGATGGAGCTGATTATAGAGTTAGAGCAGTAAGTGCTAACAATGGAACAATTAATGATTTCAGTGGTTTTTTCAGCATTAACAATCCATCAATTACAGTGACACAGCCAACTGCAAACCCCGTATTCTCATCAGGTGATGACGTTACTGTAGAGTGGCAAACAGCAGGCATTTCAGGTAACATGAAAATTGAGTTATTCAAAGGAGGAAATTTTATCACTTCTTTAGCCAATGTCACTACAAATGATGGTATTGAATCTGTTACTCTTCCTAATGTAAATGCGACTGCATCAGATTATGAAATAAAAGTAACTAGTCTTGTCAACCCTATGTACACTGATTTTAGTGGCGTGTTTGCCATAACGATGCAACAAGTGTTTGAATTGACTAATCCAACAGGAGGAGACATGTTTGGCAGCGGCACTTATATCGATGTGTTATGGAATAGTACCTACGGCGGTACGGTAGCCATTGAGCTTTATAAAGGAAATACGCTTAGTACAGTTCTTACCTCTAGCACCGCAGATGATGGTGTTTATACAGCAATGTTGCCAACTGTAAATGCAACGGCTACAGATTATTCGATAAGATTAATTAATAGAGAGGATCAATCAGTTGTTGACTTTAGTAGCTTGTTTACGATTACTCAACAAGATTTCATCAACGTAGTTAGCCCAACACTTAATGAAAGTTTCTTCACAGATAATCCAATCACAATAAATTGGAATTCCAATATTGGAGGAAACGTAAAAATTGACCTCTATGAAAACGGTGCATTAATCAATACATTTTCAAACTCAACCCCAAATGATAATTCTGAAACTTTCATAATACCAGCTAACCTGGTTGGAGGCAATGATTGCACAGTCAGAGTAAGCAGTTTGAGCAATCCTTCTGTTACAGGAGAAAGTAATGCATTCCAAATTTCTAGCCCTTTAGCTAACAATGATGTAATAGACTTAACGATTCAATCTGCAGGTACAGCTTCGCAGACCAATGGTGTGTATTCAGTCAATGGAATCACTGTCATTAATCAAGGATCAGGCCCAGTTAACGGTTCATATTCTTTGGGTGCTTACTTGTCAATTGATCAAAATATTACATTTTCTGATTTTAGAATTGGAACAGTTGATACATACAGTAATACTGGTGCTGGAATGACTGAAAGTAGTTCAATTAGTTTTGATGCTAGTTCCTTAGGCTTAGCAAATGGCAACTATTATTTTGGTTTAGTTGTAGATGAATTTGATGATCAATCAGAATCTGATGAATTTAATAATGGAAGCGCTCTTGTATCTCCTTTAGTATCAGTTATAGCTGGTGGTGGTGGTGGAAACAATTCTGGTACTTGTGATGACATAGCAAACACTCCAACTACTGAAGGATTCGAACAGGGCTTAGGTAATTGGACTCAAGCGAGTGATGATGATATGGAGTGGACAAGAACCAATGCTTCAACGCCTTCTTTCCTGACAGGACCGACTGCAGCATCAGAGGGTAATTTCTTCTTGTTTACAGAATCTTCAAATGGTAACAGAAACAAGACAGCAAGATTAATTGGTTCATGCATTGATTTATCTAACACAGTAAGCCCAAGACTTACTTTGGATTACCACATGTATGGTGCTTCAACAGGAACACTACAGGTAAATATCATGGATCAATCAGGCAAAAAAGCAGTTGTATTCTTCCAATCTGGAGATCAAGGAGATAGTTGGTATGATGCAGCAATAAGCTTATCGTCATACATAGGACAAGACATAACAATTGAGATTGAAGCGACTGTAGGACATTCTTATAGAAGTGATATAGGCATTGATAATGTAAGAGTAAATGACACTCAAGGATGTTCACTAGTTGGCACTTCCTGTGATGATGGAGATGTCTGTACAATAGGCGAGAAATATGATATTGATTGCAATTGTACAGGAGGGGTATTTACTGACCTTGATCAGGATGGTGTTTGCGCTGGAAATGATATTGATGACACCGATGCATGTCTACCAGTTGCAGGTGACGCATGTACTACCTGTGTCTCAACAGTAAATGGTGCATTTTCAGAATTTTTTGAAGGTAGCACAGCTAGTTGGTCACAGTCTACTTCTGACAACAATCAGTGGAAACAATACTCAGGATCAACTCCTTCAAGTAAGACTGGACCATCTGCTGCATCTCAAGGATCAAATTACATGTATGTTGAAGCTTCTCATGGTGGATATCCATTTAAAAAGGCTATCATGAACAGTGTATGTATTGACCTCAGCCCATTGAGTGATCCAGAGCTATCATTTGATTATAACATGTATGGTTCTTCTATGGGCTCGTTACTTATGTATGTAATCGATATGGCTGATGGGACAAGTACACAAGTGTTCAATCAAGCAGGCAATCAAGGAGAAGATTGGAGAACTCATTATGTCAACTTAAGCGCTTTTGCCAATAAGACAATACAGATTAAAATAGAAGCAATTACTGGATTCGGTTTCAGAAGTGATATTGCAATAGATAATATATCCGTAGCAAATTCGACTGCAAATTTAAGAGATGAAGCTGAGACTCGAAACTTTGTAGAGTTAGCTAGTGTCGATAAAGTTGAAGAATTGATTGTAGAAGAATTAGCCATTTATCCAGTACCCGCAGTAAACTACTTCACGGTAGAATACCAGTCTGCGGACGAATCAGAATCAGTTAATTTCTCTCTTGTGAATACAGCAGGACAGACTGTAAAAACTCAGATCTTGCAGTTAAATAGTGGATTAGTAGAAGAGAAAATACAGCTAGCAGGCTTACCTACTGGTACTTATTATGCTACCGTTCAGTCGGATTCAAGCAAAATAAGCAAACAGGTACTTATCGTTAAATAGGTGATCTAAGTCATATATTATTTAAGGTTGACCAGAGTCTTTGTCGAGGCTCTGGTTTTTTTATTTAGACTTTTCGATGTTGAGTGCATCCACGCATCAGACTATCTGTCTATTCTGTTAAAAGTGAAGTTAATCACTCACTTATGGGCTAAAAAATGTCCTTTTACAAGAGCTCTATTTGCTACATTAATACAGACGATTTAATCTCAACTATGAATTTTAGAGTAGAAAACACGTACTTTGCTGCATGACGTTTGAAGAATTAGGCCTAGGAGAGGAGATTTTGAACGCTTTATACTATATGAATTTTGATAAAGCAACCGCAATACAGCAACAGGCAATACCCATTATTCTTGAAGGAAACGATTTGCTAGCTTGTGCGCAGACCGGGACTGGAAAAACAGCTGCATTTATACTCCCTATCCTCCAGAGACTTTGCAATGACAAAACGAATAAGACGGAATGTCTAATCGTCGTACCTACTAGAGAGTTGGCATTACAAATAGATCAAGAACTTGAGGGCTTTTCTTATTATACAAACATGAGTTCAATCGCTATATATGGTGGTGGTTCAGGAGAAGACTGGGAACGACAGAAGCGAGCTTTAAAAAGTGGTACACAAATCATTGTAGCTACTCCAGGTAAATTGCTCACATATATCAATATGAAGTATATCGATCTTGATAGTATTCGCTATTTGATACTGGATGAAGCTGATCGCATGCTTGATATAGGATTTCAGGATGACATTGAAAACATCGTGAAATCATTGGTGAATCGTGAGCAAACCTTAATGTTTAGTGCCACAATGCCTTCTAAAATCAGATCGCTGGCAAAAACGATTTTAAAAGACCCTGAAGAAATTGTGATCGCACTATCCAAACCAGCCGCAGGTGTATTACAAGCTGCTTACCTTGCTCACGAACGTCAAAAACTGCAGTTGCTAGTGCATCTTATCAAGGATAAACCAAATTATAAGAGCATTCTGGTGTTCAGTTCAACCAAGAAAAAAATATCCGAAATAACACAAGCGCTGCGACGTAAAAACGAGAATGCTGATGCAATTTCCTCAAATCTTGAGCAATCTGACAGAGAAAAAGTGCTGTTGAAATTTAGAGCCAAACAAACAAGAATACTAGTAGCTACAGATGTTATCAGTAGAGGCATAGATATAAAGGACATCAATCTGGTTATCAATTATGATGTACCAGGAGATGCTGAAGATTATGTGCATAGAATTGGAAGAACTGCTAGAGCGGATACCACCGGAGTGGCTATTACCTTTATTAATGAGGATGATATTATGAAATTTCATCGCATTGAAAAGCTTATTGAAAAGGAGGTCAAAAAAATTGATTTACCTGAATTTATTGGTAAAGGGCCAGAATGGAAGGTGCATAAGGGAAGACCCAAAAAGAAATACCACAAACGATCTGGTAACAAAAACAGGAACAGGAATCAAAAAAGAAGATAAATAGTTGAGTTTCCTCAATAAAACAAAAGAGTTTACCAATTATTACTTTAATCCTTTCTTCTAGATTAGCATTTCTGTATTGAATGATAATATCTTTATCTCTAGATAACCATTATAATGAATACTCAGGAAACAATTGTAGAAGTCCAACTTGATTCTGTTGAAGATGCAATCCGCGATATACGTGCAGGCAAGATCATCATTGTTGTTGATGATGAAGACCGTGAAAATGAAGGTGATTTTATTTGTGCCGCAGAGTTAATTACTCCTGACCTAATCAATTTCATGGCCAAACATGGAAGAGGATTAATTTGCACGCCTATTACAGAGCAACTTGCACAGGACTTGAACCTCAATATGATGGTAAATACAAATACTGCTTTGCACGAAACTGCATTTACTGTATCCATTGATTACACCAAAGACGGTTGCACAACTGGGATTTCTACTTACGATCGTGCTACAGGTATCAAAGCATTGACAAAGGAAGGTACACAAGGAACAGATTATGCCAGACCCGGCCACATCTTCCCTCTCATCGCCAAAGATGGTGGCGTATTGAGACGAACCGGACATACAGAAGCAGCAGTTGATCTTGCAACGCTTGCTGGTCTTTATCCAGCAGGAGTTTTAGTAGAAATTTTAAATGAAGATGGGACAATGGCTAGATTGCCTGAACTGATGAAAATCGCAAAACACTTTGATCTAAAAATAATCAGTATCAAAGATTTGGTGAATCACAGGATGAGCAAGGAAAGGCTAATCAAACAAGATGTAACTGTATCATTTGAAACAAAATTTGGAAAATTTGATGTCATCGGTTTTACAGAAAAGAATACAAACACTACACATCTTGTCATTAAAAAAGGAGAATGGGTAGATGACGAACCTGTTTTAGTACGTGTTCATTCATCCTCCAATACAGGAGACATTCTTGGAGCTCTGCTCTTGGGACATGCTGAACAATTACAACAGACTCTAAAGAAGATAGCAGAAGAAGGTGAAGGCATTTTGTTGTATTTGAGACAAGATGAGACAGAGAATTCATTACTTGAAACACTTAGGCTTTTAAAGACACAACAAGATTTAGGTAAAAAATTGAATCCATATCCACACGTTACTTCAAGTAGTGTACAGCGGAATTTTGGAATCGGAGCTCAAATCCTAAATGAATTAGGCGTTCGTAAAATAAAACTATTGACAAATAACCCTAAACGAAGGGTCGCCCTTGATGGTTATGGTTTGGAGATAGTAGAAAACATTCCGTACTAAAGAAAATCAACAAATTCTGAGATTTCCTTTCTCACCTTTTTGGCATGTTGCTTCTGATCAGCAATACTTCTGAATCCAGCTGCCATCACAACAGTAGAACGTAGTCCTTGTTCTTCCAAATTCAAGATTCTGTCATATTCTGTCGAAACAAATCCTTCCATTGGACAAGTATCAATCTGTAATTCTGCACTTCCTGCTAGTAAGAATCCCAATGCTAAATACGCTTGTTTTTGTGCCCATTCTATTTTTTGATTTTCACTCTTATTTGCCAAAAAACCTTTAATGGTCGCGCTATAGGTTTCTAACTGAGCAACAGGCACATTGTGTACAGAAGAAGCTTTCGATATATAGTGATCGACACTTTGGTCATTGATTTGATTCTTGACACTAAACACAAAAAGATGTGAACAGTCACCTATTTGAGCTTGCCCATATGAGGCAACTTGTAATTCCGATAACCGATCCTTATCACTGATGACATGAAGATGAAAGGGTTGGAGTCCGAAAGATGTTGGTGCGTGTCTCGCAATTTCAACTAAAGAATGAAGTTGCTCTTCTGACAATGATTTGTCAGCATCAAATTTCTTTGTGGCGTATCGCCATTTCAAGTTTTTCATAAACATTAATGAACTTAAATAATGGTATTGTTTATTCCTTCAATTGGATATCTCCTCTAAACACGTTGACGGCTGGATGCATTGGATTACCTGAGGATCTTCGGAAGCTAACTATTTGACCAACGTGATAAATAGCGTCTGCCATTGGACCATTCAACAAATTCCAAAAAGGGACTTCTGATTGGGTTTCTCCCCTTTGGAAAATAATCGTATTGTTTTCTATTTCTGACATTCCTTCAAAAGCATCACTGGCACCTTTAAAATTGAGTAATGTTAGTTTTCTCAATTCTTCAAATTCCACATCTGGCATTTCAAGAGGTCGAATGTTCGGTTGTTTTGTAGCAGTATTTTTAATCATTAGAGAAAGTCCATACAAATGATCAAGCACATCCTTAGCAGATCTGCCTTCATTCCCCGGAAGGTAAGCTAAGTCCTCTGCTCTTAATTGGTGGGTAGCCCAATGATATCGAAAACCCAAACCATCAATCACTCTGGACAACACAGACCCTGCTGAACCGTCCGTGGGTGTGCCCTCTATTCTTGCGTATGGAATACTAGGATCTAGTTCACTTTCTTTCAAGCCTATTGATAGCGACTCAATTTTTTGTACTTGCTTTTCCTCCACTTTATTCTCTATTTGTTTTTCGACTGTATTGATATCTTGTGATTTGCAAGCGAAAAAACCAAACAGGAACAGAACGAATATGTAGTTGATGGGCATAAACTAATTTTTGGCAAAAATACTTGAGTTATTGAAGAAGTCAATGGGGAATAAAATTATGTAAACATTAATTAATTCATAATGTGTATTTAATTGATTATTAGTTATTTAATTCATATTAAATTGTGTGAATGATTGTTTACTTTTGAGAATTAATTACAAAATCAGATGGCGGAGTATAACATTAAGGCATACTTAAACAGGCTTTTTCAGAAAGAAGTACTTACTAAAAAGGAATCAAAAGAGATTCTTTTGCAGATAGGAAATGGCAATGTGGAAGCACACCAGACAGCTGCATTGTTGACCTGCTATCAGATGAGACCAATCACTGCTCAAGAGCTTGCTGGTTTCAGAGATGCGATGATTGAGTTGTGTAGAAAAATAGAATTTGCAAATGGAGATCTCATTGATATAGTTGGTACAGGAGGTGATGGCAAAAACACCTTTAACATCTCCACGGTGACATCATTCGTTGTAGCTGGAGCAGGATATAAGGTTGCCAAGCACGGTAATAAAGGAGTGTCTTCTCCGTGTGGATCTTCTAATGTTCTAGAAGAACTTGGGTATTCATTTTCTACTGAATTCGATACTTTGAAAGAGGATCTTGACAGAAGTAATTTTTGTTTTTTTCACGCTCCATTCTTCCATCCTGCCATGAAAGAAGTGGTGCCTATCAGAAAAGCAATGCAGGTAAAAACGTTTTTTAATGTGATGGGACCATTATTAAATCCTTCACAACCAAAGCAACAATTATCTGGCGTTTATCATGAATCTATTCTTCCTCTTTATGCAAAGGTATTTGAAGAGATGGACATCAATTTTGCAGTCATTTATGCCCATGATGGTTACGACGAAATATCGTTAACTGGTGATTTTACCATTGTTACCAATGATGGAAGCACCAACTACAGTCCTGAAGACATCGGTTTTTCTACTGTAATTCCAGAAGAGCTTTTTGGCGGGAATACGGTCAGTGAGGCAGCAGACATTTTCCGCAATATCCTTAATGGAAAAGGAACAGAAGCTCAAAACAATGTCGTACTTGCCAATGCAGCTTTCGCCATTCAATGTTTTGATCAGAACAAGTCAATTGAAAAATGCATTTCAGAAGCAAGAGAATCTCTCCAATCAGGAAGTGCTTATCAGAAGTTATTACTGGCTACACATACAATTTGACAATAAGTATCGCGCAATAGGTCGAGACCATTGGACCATTTTAAAACACATATTTAAATGTAAAAGAACTAATTTTGCAGTACAATTATGATCACATACAATGGGTAAAGAAAAGAAACCTGTTTCCTTAAGCTGGGAAGATTTCCAGTCAATGGGTAATCCTGAAGATGCTCCAAAGTCTGAAGAACCAATAGACGATTTGGAATCTTCGAAGCGTTCAATGGTTGTACGTGTTTATCTGGAACGTAAAAAGCGAGGAGGCAAGACTGCCACAATTATTAAAGGTCTAGATCTTTATGATGATGAATTGGAGGCTTTAGCGAAAAAGTTGAAAAGCACATTGGGTGTAGGTGGAGCTGTAAAAAAAGGGGAAATCGTATTGCAAGGTGATAAGCGGATCAAAACATGTGACTATTTAAAAAAACAGGGTTACAGCAATACTAAAAATGCAGGTGCTTAAAGTAGATCAATCTAGTTTATTATATTGCACTTTCGAATCAAGATGGGCTTTTGAGGACTTTTCCGATCCATG
Organism: uncultured Saprospiraceae bacterium; assembly: GCA_964398295.1. Classification (GTDB taxonomy): domain Bacteria; phylum Bacteroidota; class Bacteroidia; order Chitinophagales; family Saprospiraceae; genus CALFUK01. The sequence goes on from CAYNMW010000020.1 coordinate 24,055, forward strand.
TTCATTTGACAAAAATTGATATCAGATGCTGTTAGGCGTAATAATTTGTTTCATTCTTGGCTATGTAGTCATTGTATTTGAACATCCTTTAAAATTAGACAAGACCGTTCCTGCATTATTAATGGCTTCTCTTTGTTGGGCGTTAGTCTCTATTGGCCATTTACCAGTGTTGGATCACCACTTCCATCATATGGAAGAAGGAGGAGATTACTACAAATGGTTGAGTCCAGTATTGCTACATCATGTGGGTAAAACTGCGGAAATACTTGTTTTCCTTATTGGAGCAATGACTATCGTAGAGCTAGTAGATCTACACAAAGGCTTTGCTGTGATCACCAATAGGATTACGACTACGAGCAAGCGAAAGATGCTATTCTTGATTTGTGTTTTAGGCTTTTTTCTCTCTGCAACATTGGACAATCTAGCTTCTACCATCGTCTTGGTTTCCTTACTTAGAAGGCTGGTGCCAAATAAAATGGAAAGATTGTGGTTTGTTAGTCTTGGTGTAATAGCTGCTAATGCGGGTGGCGCTTGGTCTCCAATTGGTGATGTCACCACCACAATGCTTTGGATACAAGACAAGGTGTCGACTCTGGGTCTAATTCAAAATCTTGTGATACCATCAATTGTGTGTATCGTTGTACCAGCGATCATAGCAAGTTTTCTCCCAGCATTCCAGGGTCACCTTACTCCTCCTGAAAACAGAAATGTAGAGAAAGAAATACAAGAGGAAAAATTAATGAGTAGCCGGGTTATGTTGATTGTTGGTGTTGGTGCCTTAATATTCGTTCCTGTATTTAAAGCTGTCACACATCTCCCACCATATGTGGGCATGATGCTTGGGTTAGGGGTTGTTTGGTTGGTTTCAGAATACATACATCCGGAAGAAGATTTTGATGAAGAACGAAAGCATTTATATTCAGCACACACCGCATTATCAAGGATCGAAATGTCAAGCATTTTATTCTTTTTGGGAATTCTGATGGCTGTTGCAGCTCTTGAATCTCTCGGTGTCTTGTTGGATATCGCTAAATATCTTGATGCCAATATCCCAAATCGAAATATTGTGGTGATACTCATTGGTGTCTTCTCTGCAATTATAGATAATGTTCCTCTTGTTGCCGGTACAATGGGTATGTACCAATATCCAACAGATGATTATTTATGGCATTTTATTGCATACTCTGCAGGTACAGGAGGCTCTATGCTAATCATAGGATCTGCAGCTGGTGTTGCCGCAATGGGTATGGAAAGAATTGATTTCATTTGGTATTTGAAAAATATTGGTTGGTTAGCTGCAATCGGATTCCTTGCTGGCGCTGCTGTTTACATTCTACTCCAAGGAGGAGGTTAGCGTCTTAAGTCTTACTCTTACAAGACGAATTTTATACTTCAAAAGATAGTATCTACGGACGTAAATACTACTGACAGCTTACTTTTAACATTTTTCATACGAATATTGTTAAAATAGCTAT
>CAYNMW010000020.1:25629-33862 GCA_964398295.1 uncultured Saprospiraceae bacterium
ACTACTGACAGCTTACTTTTAACATTTTTCATACGAATATTGTTAAAATAGCTATATTCGTAATCAGAATTGCACCTCAAACCCTTATTCCTAGAGAATGCTTAAAATATGTATACCCATATTAGTCCTATCTTTTTGTGTAAATTCAGTTGGTTCTAGCCAGGAATTGGAATCTGGTCAGTACAATAATAAATTGGAAATAAGTATTAAAAACTTGATTCAAGAAGAGAATCTTGCACTTAAACAAAATGACTATGAAAATGCCTACCACGCCAGACAAAAGATTGAATCGCTCCAGAAAGAACTGAGGCTTGAAAAAAATGAATTTTTGCTTGATGTCAAACAAGCAGAGTTCGATTTAAAACGGAGCGAACTTGACAAAAAAATCTTGCAGAATGAATTGAAGAGAAATTCTCTAATCAAGATTATTCTTCTTTCGATCATTGCTTTATTGTCTTTCCTTATTATTGGTGCTTATCTGCTTTGGCGAGAGAGCAAGGCAAATGCCACAAAACTCCAAAACAAATTGATCGATCAGGCACAGTCTCAAAAAATCTTGAACGAACAACTCATTAATAGCAATAAGGAACTGAAAAGATTTAGTCATATTGCATCACATGACATTAAAGAACCTATACGTAATATCGGAAGTTTCATAAAGCTAATTAAACGCAAAATTGCCCCTGAACAACAGTCGGGTTTACAAGATTATTTTGACATCATCAATCGCAGCTGCAATCAGATTTATACATTGATCGAAGACATCATGCAGTATACCAAACTGGGTAATGCAGCAAATATTCCAATAGAATCTGTAGACTTGAACGAAATGATACATTCCATTTCCACTAATATGCATTCATACATTACTGATAAAAAAGCAACCATCCATACAAAAAATTTATCGAGCATAAACTCCAACAACTCCCTTCTCTTTATTGTATTAAAGAACTTAATTGAAAACGGAATCAAATACAATAAAGAAGAGATACCTAGAATCCTTATCAGTTATGAACAAACAGAATATGGTCATGAAATTTCTGTAGAAGACAACGGCATTGGTATTTCTACAAAATATAGAAAAGAAATCTTTGAGCTATTTACTCGGCTTCACACTAGAAATGAATACGATGGTACAGGTCTTGGTTTATCCATAGTCCAATCATGTATACACAAGCTAGGAGGAGTTATTCAACTAAAATCTGAAGTTGATTTTGGAAGCAAATTCATTGTCATACTTCCTGTCAAACAACTAAAAGAAGAAAGTAATCAAAAAGTCATTCCAATAAGTAAAGTTGGTTGATCTGGCTATTCACTATTAGAAAATACCTACAATGATTATCTTAGGCGTAAACACATAAATTATGTTACGCTGCACCATTCTTATTTTTATCGCATTTTGCTTTGACTTTGCAATTCCACAAGTCAGTGCTCAATCTATTGACGAATCACTTTACTCCGGAATCGAATGGAGACATATAGGTCCTTTTAGAGGTGGACGATCTTGCGCTGTTACTGGAGTGCCGGGAAAACCCAATCTCTTTTACATGGGCTCTACAGGTGGTGGAGTTTGGAAAACACAAGATGGTGGCCAATCTTGGGAAAACATATCAGATGGTTACTTTGGCGGATCAATGGGTAGTGTCGCCGTCAGTCAGTCTGACAACAATGTGATCTATGCTGGAGGTGGTGAAAAAACTGTACGTGGAAATGTGTCCTATGGATATGGAGCATGGAAAACTGTTGATGGTGGAAAAACCTGGGAATCAATAGGCCTAAAGAATTCTAGGCATATTTCCAGAATACGAATACATCCAAAAAATGCGGATGTTGCTTATGCTGCTGTCATGGGAGATTTGTACAAAGCCAGTCAGGAGCGTGGCGTATATAAAACAACTGATGGAGGTAAAAATTGGAAACGGGTCTTATTTGCCAATGCAGATGCAGGTGCTGTCGACCTAATTATTGACCCCAATAATCCACGAGTTCTTTTTGCTACAACATGGAAAATCAGAAGAACACCCTTCTCACTTTCGTCAGGCGGTGAGGGCAGCGGACTGTGGAAAAGTACCGACAGCGGTGAAACCTGGAAGGAAATCACATCCAATAAAGGACTACCAACAGGTGCGTGGGGAATTTCAGGAGTTGCAGTATCTCCATTAAATTCGGAACGAGTCTGGGCAATTATTGAAAATGAAAATGGTGGTGTGTATCGTTCGGATGATGGTGGTACAACATGGAACAAACTAAATGAAAGTCGGGCTTTAAGACAACGAGCTTGGTATTACACCAGAATATATGCAGACACACAAGATGAAGATATCGTCTACGTCGTTAATGTTCGCTATCATAAATCTAAGGACGGAGGCAAAACCTTCTCTCCTTATGTTGCGCCGCATGGTGACCATCATGATTTGTGGATAGCACCAGAAGACAACCAACGAATGATTATTGCTGATGATGGTGGAGCACAAGTCAGCTTCAATGGAGGAGGGACTTGGTCTACATATCAAAATCAACCAACAGCCCAGTTCTATAGAGTGACAACGGACAACCATGAACCATATCGCATTTATGTTGCACAACAAGACAATAGCACAATCAGAATTGCACATCGTTCTGAAGGAGGATCAATTGGCACTAACGATTGGGAGCCTACAGCTGGTGGTGAATCTGCACATCTTGCACCTGACCCCTTAAATCCTGAAATTGTATATGGAGGAAGTTATGGCGGATTTTTGACTCGAAAAGATCACTCAAACGGAACGACCAGAGCCATCAATGTCTGGCCAGATAATCCAATGGGACACGGTGCAGAAGGTATGAAATATCGCTTTCAATGGAATTTTCCGATCTTCTTTTCAAAGCACAATCCGAAAAAATTATTTACCGCGTCCAACCATCTTCATATGACTATGGATGAAGGCCAGACCTGGGAAATAATCAGTCCAGATTTGACCAGAAATGATCCAGATAAACTAGGACCTTCAGGTGGACCAATTACGAAAGACAATACAGGAGTAGAATATTATTGTACAATTTTTGCTGTGGATGAATCTCCAGTTTCTGCAGGTGTAATTTGGGCAGGATCAGATGATGGATTGATACATTTGACAAAAAATGGAGGTGAAGATTGGACCAATGTTACACCTTCCAATATGCCTGAATGGCTCATGATCAATAGCATTGAACCGGATCCATTTAATGAAGCTGGCTGTTATGTTGCTGGTACTCTATACAAAGCAGGAGATTACAGACCGTATTTATATAAAACAGACAATTGGGGAGCAAGTTGGACAAAAATCACAAGTGGTATTCCCGATGATCATTTCACTAGAGTGCTAAGAGCTGATCCTAAACGACAAGGTTTATTGTATGCGGGGACGGAGACTGGCATGTATATTTCCTTCAATGATGGTCGCAATTGGACGAGCTTTCAACAAAACTTACCAATAGTGCCCATTACAGATCTCGCTATAAAAAATGACAATCTGATTGCTGCGACTCAGGGTCGAAGTATTTGGCTCATAGACGATCTAACTGTTTTACACAAATTAGATTCGCGTGTCGCTAACAAGGAACTACATTTATTTCAACCTACAGATGCAGCACGACTTGCTGGTTCACAAAACAAGAAGGTAAAAGGAGCAGGTATGAATCATCCATCAGGTGTTATGATAAATTATATGATTCCAACATTGACAGAAGAAGACAGCGTGTCCATTAGCTTTATCGATGGCAATGGTAAAATGATTCGCACCTATAGTAACAAGGCATCAGACAAGAAAGACAAACTTGAAGTTAAAGAAGGTGCCAATACCTTTGCCTGGAATATGCGTTATCCATCAGCAAAGGATTTTGAAGGTATGATCATGTGGTGGGGTTCACTTGATGGAGCAAAAGCACCTCCCGGCACCTATGAAGTAAAACTTGGGCTGAATGACAAATCAGAATCTTCGACGTTTACTATTTTACCAAATCCACAACTAGAATTAAGCCAAGCGGATTATGATGCACAATTTTCATTTATCAATGAAGTAAATGAAACTGTCTCTGAGGCACACCAAACGATTATCGATATTCGAAAACTAAAAAAACAAATGGGTGCATATAAAGAGATTGCCTCTGATCAGCCAGATATCATTTCTGAAATAGATCGGATTGATTCTCTCTTGACTGATGTGGAAACAACACTGTATCAAACCAAAAATGAAAGTCGGCAAGACCCTTTGAATTTCCCAATTCAACTAACAAACAAATTGGCCCATTTGAATTCGCTAACTGGCATTAGTGATTTCCCTCCTACTTCTCAATCGATTGCACTAAAGCAAGAATTGGAGCAGAAGATCTGGGATCAACTCGATAGTTATGAATCACTTATTAAAACTGCTATTCCAGAACTAAATCGAATGATCAAATTGGGTCAAGTAGACGCCATCAAAGTACCAACGAAAGTTGATAAACCTTAGTGGCAAAAACACTTGAAGAATTACAACATCGGATAAATGCCTGCACAACTTGTGCAGAGCATTTAGTTGATGGTGTGAATCCAGTCGTCGCTTTTGAGGCAAAATCAAAAATCATATTGATCGGTCAGGCTCCTGGAAAAGTTGTTCATCTGAGCAGCAAACCATGGGCAGACAAAAGCGGCGAACGTCTCCGACAATGGCTGAATGTATCAGAAGAACAGTTTTATGATACGGCGAACTTTGCAATTGTTCCTATGGGATTTTGTTATCCTGGAAAAGGTAAGAGTGGTGACCTACCACCACGAAAAGAATGCGCCCCATTATGGCATCCTGAAATTTTTGAAACACTCAAACATGTACAGCTAACCTTATTAGTTGGTTCTTATGCACAACATTATTATCTAGAATCCTCGTACCCTACTTTGACAGAAAGAGTCAAACATTTTGAAGAATACTTACCTGAATTTTTTCCACTTCCTCACCCTTCTCCACGGAATAATATTTGGATGAGAAAGAATGAGTGGTTTGGGGAGGAGGTGTTGCCTGAGTTGCAGAGCGTGGTTAGGGATATTTTGTAATCCTCTCGGGAACTTGATTTGCTTGATTCTCCTGATTACCTTGATTTTTACGTGCTAGGGTCGACTTTATTCAACTTGTAGAATTACAATCTATTATAAAGTGTCAAAATGAGACATTATATTATCCTCGTAGTAGGCTAAGTCCTAAAATCAAGAATCTAGTTAATCAGATAAATCATGGTCCGTCGCCCCCCTCACACTTCCAGCCCTCAACAATTTCTCCTTTGCTTCTTCATAAGAAATGCCCAATTTTTGCATCACCATTTTTGTACCACGATCTACTAACTTATTATTGGATAATTGCATGTCTACCATTTTGTTGTCTTTGACTCGGCCCAACTTGATCATAACGGAAGTTGAAATCATATTAAGTATTAGCTTTTGAGCAGTACCTGATTTCATCCTTGTGCTGCCTGTCACGAACTCTGGACCAACACTTACAGCTATTGGGAAATCTGATGCCTCGACTATTGGTGATCCTGGATTACAGGTTATACACCCTGTAACAATTTGTTGTTTTCTACATGTATGAAGTCCACTTACCACATAAGGTGTTGTACCGGATGCAGCAATGCCGATAACTACGTCTTCGGCATCAATGTTCCATTCTTGCAGATCTTTCCAAGCTTGGGCTTCGCTGTCCTCTGCAAATTCCTGAGATCGTCTGATGGCAGCATCACCCCCGGACATAATACCAATGACCCAGTCGAATGGAACACCAAATGTAGGAGGGCATTCGGAAGCATCCACAACCCCAAGTCGACCACTAGTACCTGCGCCTATATAAAATAGCCTTCCACCTTTGGCCATTTTCTCTGCAATGATTTCTACAAGCGGTTGGATTTGCGGAATTACTTCTTTGATGGCAGGAGCAACTTTGTGGTCTTCTGCATTAATATGTGCGAGCAACTCTCCGGTTGACATTTTATCAAGATGTCTGTACAAAGAATCCTCTTCAGTTATTTTTCGAAATGAGTGGCTCAAGATTTTAATTTTTTGAAACAGAAGATGAGATCAGCCATAAACCTAGAAAAGTCAATAAGCCATTAAGAGCTAAAATTGTGAACCCGAATTTGAAGCCATTAAACCAAGCTGCAGAATTCGCATTTAAGAAATAGCAGATAAGCGGAGATGCCAAACATATCCATATAACATATTTATCTCTGACAAGACGCGTCGTAAATAATCCAAAACTAAACAAGCCAAGCAATGGACCATAAGTAAACCCTGCTGCAACAAATAAATCATTGATGATGGCATCATTATTTAGCGATTTCACAACTAGAATAACCAACAGTAAAATCAACGAAAAGGCAATATGTACAATCAGCCTAGTCTTTTTCTTTTCTTCTTCAGATCGACCACTTTTTTTAAAATTCAAAAAATCAACACAAAAAGAAGTGGTTAAAGATGTCAATGCTGAATCAGCACTGGAATAGGCTGCAGCAATTAAGCCCAACACAAATACAATTCCTATAAATGGAGACAACTGTTCAAAGGCTAATGTTGGATATAATAGATCACTTCTATCTGGCATTGTCATACCAAGTTGGTCTGCATAGATATACATGAGTGCGCCAAGTGCTAAAAAAAGAAGATTAGCAAAAATCAATACGACACTGAACGTAAACATATTTTTTTGTGCATCGCCTAGAGTTTTGCAGGTTAGGTTTTTTTGCATCATATCTTGATCCAAGCCAGTCATCACAATCGCGATCAAGGCACCGCTCAAAAATTGTTTGAAAAAATTATTGGCATCACCCCATCCTCCTTCAAAATAAAACATCTGTCCATATTCACTTTGTTGAATAGAGGGAATCAAATCTGTTATTCCTATATCCATACCTTGTAAAATAGCATGGATAGTAAGGATTACCGCTGTCAACATACAAACTGTCTGTAAGGTATCAGTCCAAACAATAGTCTTGATTCCTCCACGATAGGTATACACCCAAATGAGTACAATCGCCAAAAGGACAGTTAACCAAAATGGAATCCCAAACTGATCCAAAACAAATCTTTGCAGTACAATCGCTACCAAAAACAATCTCATTGATGCACCAATCACACGAGAACACAAGAAGTAAAATGCGCCTGTTTTGTAGCTCACATTTCCAAAACGATCTTCTAAATATTCGTAAATGGAAGTGAGATTCATCCGATAATATGCAGGCAACAAAACAGTTGCAATAACAAAATATCCAAGCAAATAGCCGAAGACTACCTGCATATAAGAAAATCCCATATTGAGCCCACCAGTACCAACAGCTCCAGGAACTGAAATAAATGTCACCCCTGATAGCGAAGCACCTACCATCCCTACAGCTACCAACAACCACGGAGACTTTCTATTTGCAGTAAAAAAAGTATCGTTATCAGAATCTCTTCCTGTGACATACGAGACTACCATAAGCAAAAGGAAGTACCCAATGATTACAGCCAATAAGATATATGGAGAAATAGTCATATGATAATTAATGCTAATGTATTAACAAAAATGGACATCGGTTGTATGAATCAACTGATATCATTATGTTACCTATAATCCAAAACTAAACTAGCAAGAATAATAATATAAGATTTTCACTATCAGTGATTCTTTTCTTTTGTACAGTCAACTGTTCAAATAAATCTTTTAGAAAATCAAGCGTATAAACAATAAATGCTAAAAACGAGTAACTATGAGAAAGAAAAAGACCGTCACCCTGGCTGCTAAACTCACCTCCCAGGTTTACAGCCATGCCTTCAAAGTGGTGATTGTTGAAAGAATCGAAAAAGACCAAGTTTCAGCTAATTAAGCTGCTAAGGAGTACGATTTATTTCGAGGATCCGTTTACAGGAATTATCCGAAAAGGAAATTAATTCATCATTCTGATCGAGGATTACAATATTGCAATCCACTGTACACAGATGCACTGGAAAGAAACAGACTAACAAAACGAGAAGCATAACAGAATATCAACAGGAGCATACACATATACAATAATGAAAGACCACACTGAAGTTATAAGATGATGACACCTGCCGAAGCACATAAAAGAGAGAAATACGTAGACAAACAATGGTAGAAATTTGCATTCACTGAAATATTGAATTGGTAATTATTAATTAACTTGAAATGTGTAAAGCAATTCTAGGAATAGACAAAACTCAAAACTGAAACCAAAATGTCCATTTTAAAAAAGA